>JBMFUG010000043.1:0-21957 GCA_049966695.1 Acidimicrobiales bacterium
CGCAGCTTCTCGTTATGGGCGAGCTTCGCCTGCTTCGGACGGCGCCTGCGGCGCTGGCGTGCCACTGGGCGACCGTTGCCCGCTAGCCCGAAGAGCCCGCACGTGTGGCTGCGTTGCGGCGCAGCTCCCTCGAGACCCTCGAGGGCGAGCGGCCGAGGTGGCGCCAGAAGCGCTCGAGCCGGTCACATTGCCAGCCTGGCGGGTGCCCTGGCGAGCGCAGCTTGCCTCGCACCGACCAAGTCACCCTCTGCTCGCTCTGCCTCGTCGCCACGTACCACCGCTCCGTCATCGAGGTGTTGCGTCGACCAGCTGAACCCGCCGTGCACTATTTCGGCCCCTGGCGCGATGCCGCCCACCTGGAGCGTGGGACGGCGGCCTGGGCATCATGGTGGGGCAAGGGTCCTCTCCACTCCTACTGCGGGTGGGTGCCGCCAGCCGAGGCATAGGCGGCCTTTTGGGCCGAGCAGGCACAAGCCAGGCAAAAGGAGGTAGCCTGAGCGCCCCTCCCACAGGTGAGGCCGCCTAAGGCCTGTCACTGCCCGCCCGGGGCGGCTCGCACTTCCAAAGCCCTTAGGGGGGCCACGTCCTCAAGACGGCTGCCGCTGGCTAGGCGCTGGTGGGCGCCAGTTCGGCGAGCAATATTGCCGCGACTGTAGGAGCGTTGCCGCCGCCTGGCCCGTGGCGGCCACACGCGCTGCTGCAACGAGGCCACAACAGCGCATGAGCTCTCCGGGCTATGGCTGTAGGCCCTCTCGCCCCGACGACAAGGGGACCGAGCAGGCGCGCAGTAACCGAACGTGTGCTCACCAAAGGAAAAGACAGGAAAGTTGCTCGCGCGTACCCCACGCGCCTCTGCTACAAATGAGCAGCTAGGTCGGATCCCAAGCGCGCGAGCCTCCACCAAACCCAGGGCACCCCAAGCTCCCTGCCACCCTTGGCCCAAAGGACTTGACATGACAACACCCGAACCGTTTCGCCACATTGTCGCCGCCCAGTGCGACGCCGATGCCCAGGACTTGGCCCGCCTACATAGTCGTCCAGCTAAGCAGGCCACAGCCGATGGCCTGGTCGATGTCGCTTACCGCGTTCTCGACACGCCCGTCGGCGCCCTACTGCTGGCGGCAACCTCCGCCGGGCTGGTACGCGTCGCCTACCCCAACGAGTGCCACGACCGAGTGCTTGCTGAGCTCGCTGAGCGGGTAAGCCCCTGCGTCCTTCATGCCCCCTCCCGTCTAGACGCCGTCGCTCGCGAGGTCGAGGAATATTTCAGCCACCACCGCAAGCGCTTCGACGTCCCGCTCGATTTCCGGCTTGCCCACGGGTTTCGTCGCAGGGTGCTCGACCACCTTCTCGAGATCGCTTACGGCACCACCGCCAGCTACGCCACAATTGCGGCTGCGGCTGGCAACCCCAAAGCCGTCCGCGCCGTCGGCAGCGCTTGTGCAACTAACCCACTTCCCGTGATCGTGCCTTGCCATCGAGCGGTGCGCAGTGACGGCGCTCTCGGGGGCTATGTCGGCGGCGCCGACGCCAAGCGAGCTCTCCGAAACCTAGAAGCAACACCATAAGGGCTCGCGCCAAGTGCATCGCGGCCGCCGGTCGGGCCGGCAGGCCGGGCCGGCGGCCGGGCACCGCTCACGACGTGCCGACCTGCACCGTGACCAGTACCGACGGCCAGCCTCACGAAGGCACTGTGCGCGGCAGCCTCAGCGGGCCACGGCGTAGCCGCGTCTATGGCTGGCTCGACTGCACTGGAGGCTTGCGGGCCATCGGACGCCGGGGCCACAACACTTTGCGAGCTTCGCCCGCCGACGAAAACACCGCCATTATGGCCGCGTAGCGGCCCTATGCCCGTGCACATGGCGGCTGAGCATGTGAGCATGCCAGCTGGGCAGCAGGTGTCAGGGCTTGCCCAGTACTGCAACGCTTTCACGTAGTTGTCAGGGTGCTTGCCCCTAGGCGCCCCACTGGCCGAGGAGCGCTTCGATGACACGGGGCCCCTTCAAGCGTCGTGGCCGTTGCCCTGCGCAGCACGGTGAAAAGGACAACGGTTAGCTTGGAACGGGCAACGTGAAACTCGACTTTATCAGTGTGGCCTCGTCAGTTCTCCACCGGTGAACTGCCTGCTAGGGTTCACCGCCAGTGAGCTCTACTTTCGACCCCGCGGCGGTCGAGGCGCAACACGTCGAGCGTGACAGGACACTGCGGGTGATGCTGCTTGGGGCGATCGTCATCGTGCTAGCCCAAGCGGGGCTCGGCATGGCGGTCAATCTGTACGTGACGGTGCCTGCCCACCACCCAGGCGCGCACCCCGCGAGCTACTTCGGTGGCTCCTACGACAGCGTGACGTGGGCTATCGCGCATGGAGCCATTGCTCTGGCGCTGCACGCGTCGCTCGGGCTCGCGCTCGTCGTCGTGGTGACCGGCGTAGCCGTCCATGCTGTCCTTGCCCGACGAAGGGCCATTGTCGTGTGGAGCGTAGTCGGCGGGCTGCTTGTGATCGGCGCGGGCTTCAACGGGGCGAGCTTCCTTGACTTCAACGACAACATCAACTCGCTTCTCATGGCGCTGCTCGCCTTCGGCGCGGTCGCTTCCTACGCCATCGCGCTGTTCCTGGCCGCGAGAACTCCCTAATAAAGTGCCTCATTTTTAGGCGGTGATTTGCTCAAGCACGACCCGTCCCCGCCAGACCTTCTCCAGGATCTGTTCAGCAGCGGCTGTCCAGGTGAAGGGCCTGGGTCTTTGTTGTGTGCCCCGAGGTAGTCTTCTATGGCCGCCACCAGGTCGGGCACCGACTGGAACACGCCCCGGCGTACAGCTTTGTCGGTGAGCTCTCGGGACCAGCGCTCTACCAAATTGAGCCATGAGCTCGGTGTTGGGGTGAAGTGCAGGTGGAAGCGGGGGTCCTTTGCCAACCAAGCGTTCACACCGGGGTGCTTGTGAGTGCCGTAATTGTCGCAGGTAACGTGGACCGCCAGGCCCTTTGGCACCTGCTTGTCCACCTTTTTCAAAAAGTGCAGGAACTCGTAGTGGGTGCGACGGGAGAGGCATTGGCCGGTCACCTTGCCGCTCAGCACGTCTAACGCGGCGAACAGCGTAGTCGTACCGTTGCGCTTGTAACCGTGGGTCATCGCCCCAGCCCGGTCCCTTTTCACGGGGCAGTGAGGGTTGGGTACGGCCAAGGGCCTGGATCTGGCCTTTTTCGTCGGTGCAAAGTACTACCGCCTTGTCGGGCGGGCCCAAATAAAGGCCCACCACGCCCACAAGCTTTTCGTCGAAATGGGGGGCCAGTCGATATTTTGAAGGTCTCCACCAGGTGCGGTCCCAGCCCCCGGGCATGCCACACCCGTTGCACCGTCGCTGCGCTCACGCCAGTCGCCTTGGCCATTGCCCGACAGCTCCAGTGCGTCTGGCCCTCGGGCTTGGAGCGCTGCGTCGATTGCACGATCTCGTCGACCTTTGCTTGGGGGATCTGGGGCCTGCGGCCGTGGCCCTTTCGCACTCGAGCAAACTTGGCCAGCCCGTCGCTGGCAAAGCGTTGGTGCCATGGCACGACGGCTGATGCAGCCACGCCCAGGCGCGAAGCGATGGCGGTGTTAGCCAGTCCCTCGGCCGCCAGCAGAAGGGCTTTGGCCCTGACGACTTCACGATGAGCCGCAGAGCTGGACCTGGCCACAGCTTCGAGCACTTCGCCTTGGCCCTCTTCAAGGGCCAAGGCAGGGCTAATGGGGCGCATGCCATCGTCTATCACCAATCAGCGCTTATTTGCGCGACACTGCATTAGCCCCGGTAACGAACTGGCGGGCTGTCTCCCGGTCGGGGTCGAGCGCGGCTCCAACCGGGCATGCCGCCGTGCCAGGCCCGACCAGCTCCCACCAGATGCCCTGGACCACGAGCACGAGCGCTCAGCCTTGCACGGAGCCGAAGCGGACGTGGCTCGCAGCGGCCACGGCCTTGTCTACACCACGTACTCGCTCCCACGCGAAGGCTCTGCGCTTGTCTGTAGCAAGTCCGGCCCTCTTGCCGGCGTGAACTGCACGCGTCCTTCTCGCCAGAGCGTTCTCGCTGCGCCTTGGAGCGCGGGCCTGCTAGCGAGCGAGCACCGTTGAGGAGGACCGAGCACGAGGCGGTGCGCACGGGCGAGCTCGGCTGTTCGCGCCCGCCGGCCAGGGCCCTTTGGCTGTGGGCCTAGATCGGCCCGGGAGCGTTCGGCGACCGATCGGCTTCATCGCCCCGGCCAGTCAAGGTCCGCTTGTCCCCTGGACGAAACGTTGAGCAGCTTCGGGCGGTCGGGAAGCTCGCCGAGCAGCGGAGGCGGGACCGCTGATGCCGTTCGCCGGGCGACCGGCTCGCCAGGGCGGGGGCCGAAGGCGAGCACCTGGTGATCCCCGGGACCGAGCAGGCAGAGCGCCCTGGTCCATTGATGACGCCGACTGGACCGCCGAACGGCTCGGGTTCTTGGCTGAAGGCCGGACCTCGGTGGTGCCGGTTTGAAGGGCGCAACGATCGTGATGAGCCTCCAGATGACCCCGCAACCAGACGAGCGGACGTCGAAGCAGTGCCCTCTCGGGGCGCGCTCAGCCCACGGCGGGCGCGTTAGCTCGCGGGTAGCGCGCCGGAGCCCTGGCGGCTTCGGTCCAGATGGAGGCGGGCACAGCGTCGTTGCTGACGGTCTACTGGGTGGCGCGGCCCGGGAGACAGCACCTGAGGCGCTTACAGGCAATTTTGCCAGGGCGCATAAAGAGCTGCCCTGGCAAAATAGTCAGAGCTTGCCCATTGTTGAGCTTGCAGCTGTTGAGCTTGCAGCGTCTGGCAACAGGACGTCTCTCGGGTTTTTGCGCTGGCACGGCGGGTCCCTTAGGGCGCCAAGAGGGCGTCTGTTTTGCAGGCCGGGGCCCTTCACGCCGGTGCGGGTTCAGCCGGTCAAGATGTGGGGGCACGTCCACCGCTACTGGCGGTGCAAGCCTGGACGGGCTGTGCGCGTCGGCGGTGCAAGCCTGGACGGGCTGTGCGCGTCGGCGGTACAAGGCGTCGGAACGCCCCTCGCATGCCAGGGCGACGACGTCTAGCGCCGTCGCACGCGGTGCTTCGAGTTCGTCCGCGCGTACCGCTTTGCTTGCGACGGTACGGAGCAGGCCGCCACTGGGCACCGCTGAGCGCGTGTACCACATATTTCCGCAGCAGTAGCATATGGCCCAGCTAACGTCCAGCTAACGGCCGGGCCGATGACGTTATGCCGAGGTGGCTGGCCGGCCCAAGCACAGGTAAGGAACACCAAGTGCCATTAGGGATCCTGGGTACAGCCAGTGTTATAGCCGACGTGCGGGTGCTTTGGCCCAAGGGGCTCAACACCAACGTCTACTTGGACCTTAATCGCTTTGCTCGCCAGACTCCGTGGGCGCACAGCTTCATGCACGCTTATGCCTTATGGTTAGGCCCTGTGCTGCTGGCCGTTGTCTTTCTGGCCGTCTACGGGATCGCGTGGTGGCGGCGCTCGGCCCACGCCGCAGCGTTGCTCTTTTTAGGTGGGCTTGGCACGGTCATCTCGCTCGGCTTCAACCAACTGGTCGGGCACGCAGCAAAGGAGCTCCGTCCCTACGCAACCCACCCTCAAGTCTTGGTCCTCGTCGCCAAGACGCACGATTATGCGTTCCCTTCGGACCACTCAGTCGTCGCCGGAGGCCTTACGATGGCGGTGGTCCTGTTGTTGTTTCGCGGTGGCCTTCAACGTTCTGGCGTCGGCGAGCCGACTGAGGGACGTGCACCTGACGGCATGAAGACCTCGCCAGCTCTCGTTGCGTTCGTTGTCGCAAGCGTGGTGCTCGGGTTGTTCTTGTGCTTTGCGCGCGTCTACGTGGGCGCTCATTACCCCGGCGACGTGGTGGCGGGCTATTTGCTCTCTGCAGTTGTCGTCGTCCTTGCTTCTTTGCTCCGTCCGGTTGCTTACTGGCTGGTGGACCGCATTGAGCCGACTGCCATCGGGGTGCTAGTGAGCCGGCCTTTAGCCGGTGACCGCTAGCCAGTTGCCGGGGCTGCCACCAGGCAGCGAAGAGGTGCCTATGTTCTCAGCGCCGGGGTGCCAATGTGAGCGAGCCCAGCCCGGACAGTGCTGCCGGGGGCCCCTTTGCTTAGGGCTGGCCGAGATGGGCCTTTTCACGGCCCAGCAGGTGGCGGAGGGCGGGCTCGAGCTCTGGGTAACGGAACCGGTGACCAGCACGGGACAGGACAGCGGGCTCTACACGTTGGCTTGCCAGGGCAAGCTCGCGCGCCCCTTCGGGGCCGAGGGCGAAGCGGGCGGCGGCTTCCGGTACGGCTAGCAAGGCGAAACGGCGCAGGACACGAGCCAGTGTGGCGGTCAGCTCAGCGTTGGTGACCGGCACCGGTGCTACCGCGTTGACTGGCCCAGCCAAATTGGGGTCTTTGAGGGCTCGGTAGTAGATGTCGACCATGTCGTCGATGCCCACCCAGGGCAGCCATTGTTGCCCGCTTCCCAGGCGGCCCCCCATGCCGGCCAGGTACAGGGGGTAGAGCAGCCCAAGCAGCCCCCCGCGGGGCGACAAGACAAGCCCTGTGCGCACTTGCACCACGCGCAGGCCGGCCTCGGCTGCTGGGCTGGTGGCAGCTTCCCAGTCGGCCACCAGTTGAGCCAAGAAACCTTCTCCCTTGGCGCTGTCCTCGGCCAATGTCTCGTCGCGTCTGTCAAAGCCGTAGTAGCCGACCGCCGAAGCGCTGACGAACACCGTCGGGCCAGCATTGGCGGCGGCCGCCTCGGCAGCAGCTTGGGCCAGTGCTCGCGTGGGTGCTACCCGGCTGTCGCGCAGTGCCCGCTTGTGGCGGTCGCTGAAGCGGCCGGCGATCGGTGCTCCTGCCAGGTGGACGACGGCATCGGTGCCCTCCAGGAGATCGGGGCCAGGCGCAAGGGGCTCCCAGTGCCGTTCGTCCGCGCTAAGCGGTTCGCGCCGCACTAGGCGGACTACGTGGTGGCCGGCAGTGCTCAGAAAGGCGGTCAGCGCCGAGCCGACCAGGCCGGAGCTACCGGTAACTGCTACCGTGAGCGGCTGGCCGCTGAAAGCTCCTTGCGACGCCAGGTCCTCGGCCAGCTGGCGGTGCCGGTAGGTGAAAACCTGGCGCAAGAGCGCCGCTGGCACTGGTGTCTCGACCCGGTCCTCGACCACTGTTGCCTCGCCGTCTTCGGAGAAGAGGTGCGTGTGGTGCCAACCGATGGGCAGCGATGTCAGTTCGTCCACAAAGCTGTGGGGCGGGTCATAGCCGCTGGGCTGGTGCTGTGCCACCCAGCGCAAGCCCCCAGGTAGTTGCAGGACGGCCTGCCCGTCGCGCAGCGAGGGGCTCTCCTGGGCAAGCTTGACCGGCAGCCATGGTGGCGAAAGGCGCTGCAGGGCGCCGGGGCGTTCGTGCCAAGCGAACACTGAAGCCACAGTTCCCGGTACGCGGCTGCGGTAGACGATGCCCATAAGCGCACCATATCGGCTGTGGCCGGTGTTGGCTGGCAGCTTTCCGGCATTGTCATCAGGGGCAGCAGGTGAGACAGGTCCCATAACGGTCGATGTCGGGACATCTCTTCGCCGGTGCCAGGCTGGCCCGAGGTGCTTTCGGCAAGGGAGCAGGCTAATGGCACAGACGAGCTCGACATCACTTGGGACAGCAGTGTTATAGTGAAATATACCCGAGGTGGGTATCTGCGTGCGACAGACAGGAGCGGGCGATGGAACAGACGATCACCTACACGGTCCCAGGCATGACGTGCGACCACTGCAAGCGCGCTGTCAGTGACGAGCTCAGCGCCGTGACCGGCGTGTCAGCAGTTGAGGTGGACTTGGGCACAAAGCTCGTCAAAGTCTTGGGAGAAGACCTCGACGACGGCGCTCTGCGGGCTGCCATCGAAGAGGCCGGCTACGAGGCTGTCTGATGGCCAGCGTCGCCCCTTCCGAAAAGCTAGGGCGCGTGGACCTTGCGATTTCCGGGATGACATGCGCCTCTTGCGCTGCCCGGATCGAAAAACGTCTGAACAAGCTGGAGGGGGTCAAGGCAACTGTCAACTTTGCTAGTGAACAGGCGGCGGTTGTCTTCGACCCGGCCACCATTTCCCTTGACGAGCTGATAGGGACAGTAGAAGGGATCGGCTACGGGGCAGCGTTGCCAGCAGACCTGCCCGAGGAGGAAGACCCCACCAGGCAATATAGGTGGCGCCTCGCGGTGGCTCTGGTGCTTTCGGTGCCGGTCGCCTTGTGGGCTTGGGTAGCACCCGCCCGCTTCTCTGGTTGGGAGTGGGCGTCACTGGCGCTGGCTACCCCGGTGGTGGCTTACGCCGGCTGGCCGTTCCACCGGGCTGCGGCGTTGAACGCCCGCCATGGGACAGCCACCATGGACACGCTGGTGTCGCTCGGCACCCTCGCCGCTTGGACCTGGTCGACTGTGGTGCTCCTGGCCAGGATGAAACTGAGCGTGTACTTCGACTCGGCCACTCTTATCACAGCGCTTATCCTTCTTGGCCGCTTCTTCGAGGCTCGGGCCAAGCGCCGTTCCGGTGAGGCTGTCCGGGCACTTTTGGAAGTGGGCGCCAAGGAGGCTCGGGCCCTACGAGATGGGGCAGAGGTGACGGTCCCAGTTGAGGCACTACGGGCCAGCGACCTCTTTGTGGTCCGACCTGGCGACAAGGTGGCGACTGACGGGGTTGTCGAGGAAGGGGTTTCCGCAGTTGACCAGTCGGTGCTGACAGGCGAGCCAGTACCGGTCGAGGTGGGGCCAGGCGACGAGGTCGTTGGCGGTACCGTGAACGCCGGTGGACGTCTTGTCGTCCGGGCGACCAAGGTGGGCTCTGAGACGGCCCTGGCACAAATTGCGAGGCTGGTGGCTCAGGCCCAAACGGGCAAGGCCCAGGTCCAGCGTCTGGCCGACCGCGTCTCAGGGGTGTTCGTGCCGGTGGTGATCGGCCTGTCCTTGCTTACCCTGGCCGGGTGGCTCACGCTGTCTGGTTCTGGGACGGCTGCAGCCTTCACTGCCGCAGTCGCGGTGGTGGTCATCGCCTGCCCCTGCGCCCTGGGCCTCGCGACGCCCACGGCCCTCATGGTCGGGACGGGGCGCGGTGCTCAGCTCGGGATACTCATCAAAGGCCCCGAGGCGCTGGAGCGCACGCGCCAAGTGACGACGGTCGTGCTCGACAAGACCGGCACGCTGACTGAAGGCAAGATGCGAGTCGTGGCGGTGGTGCCGGCCCCGGGACTTGACGAGCGCACGGTCTTGGCGCTGGCGGCTGCCGTTGAGGACGCAAGCGAGCACCCGATAGCGCGAGCCATCTCGGGCTACGGCCGCGAGCGCCTCGGTTCTCTCCTGCCCGTGGAGGGCTTCAAAAGCCGGGCCGGGCTCGGGGTCGAGGGCGTCGTCGACGGCCATGCTGTGGTGGTGGGGCGTCCTAGCTTGCTCAGTGACTGGGGTACCGACCTACCAGAGCCACTGTCAGCGGAGGCGAGGCGTTTGGAGGAAAAGGGCACAACCGTAGTGGCCGTGGCCTCGGACGGGGAAGCCGTCGGCCTTGTGGCCCTGGCTGACACGGTCAAGCCCACGAGCCGTCAGGCCATTTTGGAGCTCCGCGGCCTTGGCCTCACTCCCATATTGCTAACGGGGGACAACGAGCTGAGCGCGCGTGCAGTCGCAGCCGAAGTGGGCATCGAACGTGTCCTATCGGGCGTGCTGCCCGATGGCAAGGCGGCAGAAATCCGTCGTTTGCAACAAGCCGGTGAGGTGGTCGCAATGGTCGGCGACGGGGTCAACGACGCGCCGGCTTTGGCCCAGGCCGACCTCGGTCTTTCAATAGGTACTGGCACCGATGTCGCGATCGAGGCGTCCGACCTTACGCTCGTCTCTGGTGACCTGCGGGCTGCTGCCGACGCCATCCGCCTCGCGCGCCGGACCCTGGCCACCATAAAAGGCAACCTTTTCTGGGCCTTTGCCTACAACGTGGCTGCTGTCCCCCTTGCCATCGCGGGGGTCGTAAACCCGGTCATAGCCGCCGCCGCTATGGCCTTTTCGAGCGTCTTCGTGGTGTCCAACTCGCTCAGGCTGCGGCACTTCCGCCCGCTCCGCCAGTCTTAGTGCCCTCTGCAGCGCTGTAGGTGGCGGGCCAGGGCGAGCCTGTCAAGACCGCTCGCGTTAGGCGTTGCCTGGGCCCACTGAGCGCGAGCAAAGGCGCCTGCGGTAGCGTCCGAGCATGAAAGTTGTAGTGATCGGCGCCACGGGCCACATCGGTAGCTATTTGGTCCCAAGGCTCGTGGGCGCGGGCCATGAGGTCGTGGCCGTCAGCCGAGGAGAGCGCCAGCCCTATCGCGACCATCCAGCCTGGCAGGAAGTCGTCCAGGTGCACGCGGACCGAGCGGCTGAAGACGCTGATGGGACCTTTGGCGGGCGTTTGGCCGACATGCACCCGGACGCGGTCGTCGACCTCGTTTGCTTCAGCCTGTCGTCGGCCGAGCAGTTGGCCGAAGCGTTGGCACCCGAGAAATCCTATTTGCTCCACTGCGGCACGATCTGGGTGCACGGGCCGGCAACGGAGGTCCCCGTTAGCGAGGGTGCTGCTCGCAGTCCCTTCGGGGAGTACGGCGTGCAGAAGGCGGCGATCGAGAGCTTTTTGCTGGGCGAGGCACGCCGAGGCACGTTGCCTTGCACGGTGCTGCACCCTGGCCACATCGTTGGGCCGGGCTGGGCACCGGTCAACCCGGCGGGCAACTTCAACCTGCAAGTCTTCGAGCGCCTCGCCAATGAGGAGGAGCTTGTGCTGGCGAACTTCGGGATGGAGACGGTCCACCACGTGCATGCTGACGACGTGGCCCAGGCCTTTGCCCTTGCCCTGGAGCACCCCTCAGCCGCTTGCGGTGAGGCGTTCCATGTCGTGTCTGAGCGCGCGCTGGTACTGCGTGGTTATGCGGAGCAGGTGGCCGGTTGGTTCGGCAGGCGCGCGGTGCTTTCTTTCGAGCCTTGGGAGACGTGGGCCGCGCACTGGAGCCGGCAAGATGCTGAGGCAACTTGGGAGCACATATCGCGCAGCCCATCTATGAGCATCGCAAAAGCCGTGCGGCTTTTAGGTTATAGGCCCCGTTACAGCTCTTTGGAAGCAGTGTTCGAAGCTGTGTCATGGCTCGTGAACGAGGGCCAGTTAGATGCTCACGGACGCGTCCCTGTTTTCCAGGCCTTGTCGCCTTAGCCGCTCCGCACTGAGACCTTCAGCATGGTCACCCTTCTGGCTCTGGCTTTAAGGCGGGTCAAGCGTTCCCAGGCACTGAAGCTGGCCCTCATCGGGACAGCGTGCTTGCTGGTCGGGGCCGAGCTGTTCTCGGCCACTCAGGGCGTTTCTTTTGGGAAGGCGCTGTACTGGGCGGTCACCACGGCGACGACGGTGGGTTACGGGGACGTCGTCCCCAAGGACACAACCGGGCGGGTCATAGCCGTTGCAGTCATGCTCACGACGATCCCGCTTTTCGCGTCTGCGTTTGCATATTTCGCCGGGGTCGTGGTCACGGCTAATGTGCGTAGGCTTCTCGGCATGGGACGACCGGAAGCTACCAAGGCCACCGTGGTCATACTGGGGCTGAGCCCGCCTGTACCGCGCGTGGTGGCAGAGCTGCGGGAAGCCGGACGCGAAGTGATGCTTGTCGCCAACTGTGACCGTTCGGCCGTGCCAGAGGACGTCGTGGTGGTCAACGCAGACCCGACGGACGAAGCTGCAATGCGGCGCGTGCACCCGGAGAAGGCGGGCCAGCTGTTGATCACCGGGGCGACCGATGCCGACGTGCTGGTGAGCGCGGTGCTCTTGAGGCACCTTGCGCCGGCAGTGCCCACGCTGGCTGTAGCCAGCTCGCCGAGCGTTTGCCGAGCGCTGGAAGAGCTTGGTGTGCAAACGACACTGTCTGCTGACGAGCTTCTCGTCCACACGCTGGCCAAGAGCTTGGAGGCTCCCCATGCAGGCGAGCTCTTGCTGCGCCTGGTGGACTCCGAGGGGTACCGGCTGAAGGAGGTCCCGGTCGGGGCGGACCAGCAGGGCAGGAGCCTTCGCACCGTGCGCGCCGAGCACACGGGGCTCGTCTTGGGTGCGGTGAGCGAAGGCCGTGTAACAGTTGGCCTCACGCGTGAGGTGGTGCTCAACGAGGGCGACCGCCTTATCGTCTTGGAGGCAGACCAGCTTTGAGCTGCGGGAGACAGGCCAAGTTCGGGCCCTAGGTCGTCGTGGACAAGGAGCCGCGGAGCGGCGACCTGACAAGAGGGCCGGCGCTTGAGTATAGGCGTACAAGTACGTACAAGTACCGGCATGGGCACGCACCTTTGGCCGTGAGGGGGGTGGCCGGCGCAGTAGTGTCCTTGTGATGCCGTACTATGACTTGCCGCGAGACGAGCTCCGTAGCTACCGTCCCGAGCTCAAGTGGCCATCGGACATGGAGCAGTTTTGGTCAAAGACGCTTGCCGAAGCCAGGGCAATGACTGAAGCTCCGTCGTTCAGCAAGGTTGTCACGGGCTTGGCCTTGGTCGACACGTTCGACGTTTCGTTCTCCGGTTTCGGGGGCCAGCGCGTTAGCGCGTGGTTGCACCTGCCGGCAGGTCTTCGAGCGCCGGTGCCTGCCGTCGTCTGCTACCAGGGTTACGGAGGGGGCAGGGGCTTGGCGCACGAGGTGAGCATTTGGGCCCTCGCAGGCTACGCCAGCTTGGTGATGGACACTCGCGGGCAAGGCTCAGGGTGGAGATCTGGTGACACGCCTGACCCAGTGGGTGCCGGGCCTTGCCAACCTGGTTTCATGACTAAAGGGATCCTGGACCGCGATGAGTACTATTACCGGCGCGTTTACACGGACGCCGTTTTGGCGGTAGACGCGTTGCGCTCTCACCCGCTGGTGCGCCAAGACCGGGTGGCGGTCACCGGTGGGAGCCAGGGTGGCGGCATCTGCCTGGCTGTAGCCGCACTGGTGCCTGATATCTGGGCGGCACTACCTGACGTACCTTTTCTTTGTGATTTCCCGCGAGCGACAGAGATCGCTGGCACCGACCCTTATGGCGAGATCGTGCGGTACTTGAAAGTTCACCGGGACCATGTCGAGGCTGCATTTGCCACGCTCGCCTATTTTGACGCGGCCGCTCTGGCGAAGATGGCCAGGGCGCCTTCATTGTTCTCCGTCGCCCTTATGGACCAAACGTGCCCACCCTCGACCGTCTATGCGGCGTACAACAACTACGGCGGTGCCAAGCAGATAGTCGAGTACCCGTTCAATGACCACGAGGGCGGCCAGGGTTTCCACCAGGCTTTGCAGCTCGAGTGGCTCTCGTCCCTGGCCGAGCAGGTAGATTAGTGCCGCAGGGCCGTCATGTGCCAGGGGCAGCCTCTTAATGGTCCTTTAACATGCCACGCGCCAGCATGGTAAGGGTGGGCAAATGGCTGTGGCCGGGCCAGTTGAAGGCGCCCGGCCGTGCTCATCCGGCGTACTTGCTGGTAGCGGGCGCGGCAGTACTGGGCGCGGCGGCCATTTGTGCAGCGGGTTGTGCTCCAATGAGGGCCGCCGCGGACAGCGGAGGGGCTGCTCCCCACCTGGCGGTACTTGACAAGGGCGTGCCCCGCGAGGAGCCGGTACGCGGCCCTGCCGTTGCCCCAAGGCACCCGCCGGTGCTGGAAGTGATCAGGGTGACCCCCGGCGACAAGGCTACTGGTGTGGGACCGAGCGCCCCGGTTGTCGTGACCTACAACCAATCGTTGGGGCTAGCGGCGCGCTACCCAGTCATCTCTCCTCCTGTCCCTGGGCGCTGGCAGCGCACCGGGCCAGCCCAGGTTGAGTTCAAGCCGACCGGGTACTGGGAGCCCGGCACGACCTACCGGGTGTCGCTCCCTGTGCCCTTGGCAACGTCGCCTGGGGCGAGGGGCGTAAGCGAGTTCAGCACTGGCTTGCCTTCGGTGCTGGCGCTCCAGCAGTACTTGGCGATCCTCGGCTACCTGCCCTTGAGGTTCACCCCTACCGGTGACCAACCAAACCGCTGGGCGGTGCTCAGACGTGAGCCTACGAGCCCCGACCTGGTGCCCCAAGCCCCCTCTCCAGGGGTGTTCACGTGGGCTTACCCGGACGTTCCCGAGCTCCTGTGGGCACAGTGGCACCGAGGACAGCCCAACGTCGTCACCACGGGGGCGGTCATGCAGTTCGAAGTGGCCCACGGCCTTGTGCCCGACGGTACCGCCGGTGCTGCGCTGTGGCGCGCGCTGCTTAGAGCGGTAGCTAGTCGGCAAATGGACGCCCGGCACTATAACTACGTAATAGTGTCGGAAACGTTGCCTGAGACCCTTTACGTCTGGCAGGACGGCAAGTTCGTGTACCACACGTTGGCCAACACTGGGGTACCGGGTGCAGCAACCCCGCAGGGCACTTGGCCAGTCGCCTACAAACAGAACCCCAACCTGATGAAGGGCTGCGACGTCAACGGGACCTGTTATTCCGTTTGGGTCGACTATGCCAGCTATTTCATCCCTTCTGTGGGCGACGCTGTCCATGCCTTCTCGCGCCCCGGCTATGGCTACCCGCAAAGCAACGGTTGCGTTGAGGTGGCGCCGTCCCAGGGGGCAATTGTCTACGGCTATGACCCCGTCGGCACTTTGGTGACTGTTAGCTCCTGGGTCGGCCCAGCGCAGGGTCAATAGGCTTTTATTTGTAGGCCACCGTTTGCCGTTACCTGTGCGGTTATGCGGCTCTGCGGCGGTCATTTTTTGGCCGTCATTGCCCGCGTGCTCAGAGGGCCGGTGTGCCCTCAGGTGCCCCAGGGCAGCCACCGGGGGCCGAGGGCAGTTGCCCGCCAATGCTGACGAGCGATGTCCTGGGCACATCGCCGGCCCGCGCAATGGCGGCTAAAGCGCCCTTTTGCGCCCCGAGCTCGGCGTCGAAGAAATAAGTGGCCACCTGGGCAACTATGAGGCGGTCATTTTTGGGGCCGCTTAGAGGGCCGGCATAGGGCGGCTCGTGCTCGGCTCCGAAAAGGTCCAAGTAGTACTTGGGGCCCCTGGCGGCGTCGTATATCTGGGTGCTGCAAGCAGGCACGTTGACGGTGTCTGCGCTGCCCTGCGCTACGAGGATGGGTACCGGCGGCCCTGTGAAGTACTCCCCTCCGAAGCTCACCAGCTCTGCTCCCGAAAGGACTGCCACCGCTTTTACAAGCGGGTCACGGCAGCAGGTGTTGTCTGCCACGGCGAGGCTCACGTCACCACCGTCGGAGTGGCCCATCAGCCCAACCCGTGCCGGGTTGACGAGGCCCGTGAGGGCAGAGCCTGGCTGGCCGGCCAGGTGGAGCAGTGCCGCTATCACAAAACGGAGGTCCGCCGGGTGGTTGACGATGTCGGCTTCGTCTAGGCCTCCGGGGTAAGAAGCTACGGTGTAGGGGTAAGTAGGGGCAGCCACCACGAAGCCGGCCGACGCCAAGTCGACCAGGAGGCCCTCGTAAGCGCTGACCGGGATGTCGTAACCCTGGGAGAACACGACCAAGGGGTAGGGGGCGTCGGAGCGGTCGGGGACTAGCCGGCCAGCGCTTCGGTACGCCGGGTACCAGACCCGAGTAGGTAGGGGGCGCACCAGGTAGCCTCCTGGTCCCGCGTGCTCAACTATGGCGAAGCGCACTGTGCCAACTTGGTACTTGCCGATGTGGTTGAAAGATGTTGTGGCTTTGGCTGAGCCTGGTTTACGGGGGGCATGGGGACTTGCTAAAAGCCGTTGGCGCTCCCGGGTACGTGGGGCTTGTTGCGGCTGACGGGCGCCTACGGCGACCATTGGCACTGTAATGAGCCCTAAGCCGACCAGTACTGCCAGAGCGGCTAAAAACGCCGTAACCCGGCCCAGGTGGACGGAGCCACTACTGGCACGGTGCCGGTTGCCGGTCCGCCTTGGTCGCATCTAGAGCACAGCGTAGCCGGCGCCGTGGCCGTTTTTAGGGCAACGGCATTGGCCTATCGGGCGAGGGACGGCTGGTAAGAAGCGGTGATGTCTGTGACCTGGCTGAGCTGCTTCCAGCGCTCGAAGGCAGCCGCGAGCGGCTCTTGGCGGCGCGGGTCAGGCTGCACTTCGCCCACCACTCGTAGATCGCCCTTAGTTTTGGCGGTGATGCCGGCCGCATGGCCGCCGATCAGTGCTGCTCCCAGGGCGGAAGCATTTGGGTTGTCGACAATGAGCAGCGGCTTGCCGAGGACGTCGCAGAGAAGTTGACGCCATGCCGGGTGCAAGCTGCCGCCTCCGGCAAGGTAGACCGAAGAGGCAGCCGCAAGCTCTGGGAGCGAGCTAGCAGCATCGGCGATAGAGAAAGCAACACCTTCGAACACTGCTCTCAGCATGTCTGCGCGGTTGTGGCTTAGCTCAAGCCCCGCGAAGCCTCCGCTTGCCAGTACGTTCATGCTGGGCGAGCGGGCCCCGGCCAAGTGGGGGACGAACAAAGCTCCCTTTGCGCCGACTGGGCTCGCTTCGAGCAGCTGGTAAGCCTCTTGCCAAGTGGCGTGAAAGGCTTCCAGTGCCCAAGATAGTGCCACGCCTGCCACCTGTACGGCGGCAAGCGCGTACCACAGCCCGCCGGACGCGGAGGCAAAGATGTGGTAGCGCAGCTCGGGGTCGGGTTGGGGCGCTGTCCTGAGCGTGACGAGCTGTGCGGCTGACCCGACAGTGAGCTGTACTGCCCCGACGGTACGCAACCCGGTGCCGACCAAGGCAGCGGCGGTGTCGGCGCTCCCAAAGGCCACGGGGATCCCAGACGGCAGGCCGAGCTCCCGAGCAGCTGTGGAGCTAAGCGGGCCAGCCACGTCGTAGGAAGCTCCGAGCGGCGGGAGCAGCGAAGCTCGCAGCCCAAGCGCCTCGACGACGGGCTTTGACCAAGTACCCTTTGCCAGGTCATAAAGCAGGGTCCCCGAAGCATCGCTCGGCTCACTGCCAGCTGTACCCACCATCCTGAGGCGGAGCCAGTCCTTGGGCTGTAGCGCCCAATCAGCTTCCTGAGCGTTGGCATTTTCGTGCTCAGCCAACCAGTGGAGCAAGGGGCCCGCCATGCCCGGGACCAAGGGGTTGCAAAGACCTTTGAGCAAAGCAGGCGGCAGCACCCTGTAGGCATCAAGGTCACCAAGGGCACGCCGGTCCAGTGAGAGCAGCGCAGGGCGTAATGGGGAACTGTCGGAGCGGGCCAGCACAACCCCGTGCATTTGGCCTGACAGCCCGATGGCGCCGACCCGAGCTTCGTTACCTGCCAGTACTTGACGGACAGCGGCCTTCACAGATTGCCACCACTGTTCGGGGTCTGACTCAGCCCAGCCAGGTTGTGGCCTGCTCAGGACGACCGGCGACGACGCCGCTCCTATTTGAGTGCCGGTCGCGTCCAAGAGGAGGGCCTTTGTCGAGCCAGTGCCCAGGTCGATACCGAGCGCACAATCGCTCGCCGTCATCTACCGGTCACCTTGAGCTCCCAGCCATGGCTCCGTGGTGGCTGGCCCGGGCCCCGTGGCCGCCGGTGGGGCTGGCCTTTGAACTAGGGGCATCGGGTAACGGTGCGCCCAGGTGGCACCCGCAAGATTCGCGGTGCACGAAAGTACCGGGCAGCCGGACAAAACGTGGGGCGTCTGAGCGGTCCTTGTTGACCATACGCCCGATGAGGAGGTTCACAGCCTTGCTGGCTATCTGTTGCACTGGTTGGGCTATGACCGTCAACTTTGGCCCGAACAGGTCTGCGAGGTCAAGGTCGTCGTACGCGACCAGAGCAATATCTTCCGGGACCCGCAGCCCACGCCTTTGCAGCCCCTGCAGCACGCCGATAGTCATGTAGTTGTTGCCAGAAACGACGGCCGTGGGGGGGCGAGGCCGTTCCAAAAGGGCGCTGAGAGCCTTCTCTGCAGGGCCAGCAGCGGACTTGCCGCATACGACCAAGCTGGGGTCGTACGCGAGGCCAGAGCGCTCCAGGCCCAACCGGTAGCCCGCGACGCGCTCTTCTGAAGTCGACAAGCCTCTGAGCCCGCTGACAAAGCCGATGCGGCTATGGCCGAGGGAGGCCAGATGTTGGACCAGGGTTGCGGTGGCTTCTACGTTCTCAACACCAACCCAGTCAAAACGCTCGTCTGCGAACCTGTCTATCAGGACAGTCGGGACCTGTTCGGCTACCAGGCGGTCCAACAAGGGCCTTTGGCCACCGGGCGCCGGGGCTAGCACGATACCGTCTACGCGTCGGCTGAGCAGCACGTCCACTGCTTCAGCTTCGGCGTCGGCCCGGTCGCGGCTGTCTGCTAAAAGCGAGCTGTAGCCATGGCGGCGGCCTACGCGGTCCATGGCCGCCACGACGGGCACGAAAAAGCGGTTCGTCAGCGCCGACATGACTATCCCGATCAGGTGGGTGTCCGAGGTGGCGAGCGAACGGGCAACGCGGTTAGGCAAGTAGCCTGTCTCTTGGATTGCGGCCAGGACCCGCTCTGTGAGCTCGTCGCTTACGGGGCGCGTCTTGTTTAGGACATGCGACACGGTTGAAGCGGCGACGCCAGCGCGAACCGCCACGTCCGCCATCGTGACCGGGGACCTCATAGCCGGGTGCCGTGCCTGTCCAGCAGTCGAGCGCTCACGACAAAAGGCTACCAGGGACACCTCGGAGCGACAAGCGCTTGTACAAGCGCTTGCGCAAGCGCTTGTACGTGGCTAGCATCCAGAACCTGTAACCAGAGAGGGTCACGTCGGGAAGGAGGTCTGGCTGATCGCCCCTGAGCACCTAGCCATGCGGGCCAGAGCCAAGGGGACTGCCAGAAGGGCAACTAGCGCGAACCTCACATAGGAAGGAAGGGACAGATGAAGCTCATTGGACGCCGAGAAGCGTTCCCACAGGGACGGCGGCACAGGCTTTGGGGCGGCTTATCAGCTACCGCCTGCGCAGCCATGGTAGCGTCTTCACTGGTGACATTGGCCCCAGCACCAGCTGGAGCGGTAACGATGGCGCCAAAGAAGCAAATAAAGGTCGCTCTAATACTAAAGGACTTTATAAACCCGTACTGGATATTCATGGCGAAGGCAGCCACTGCCGAGGCGGCCAAGCTCGGGATCCTGTTGCAAACCGCGGCCGGGACGTCCGATAGCGACACAACCTCGCAGATTTCGGCCATAGACGTCGCCATAGCCGCTGGTGACCAGGGCATCATCATCTCTCCTAACGGGCCCGGGGTCGACGCGGCGATCAACCAGGCCAAGCGGGACGGCATCTACGTACTTGCCGTGGACACCGTGCCGACGCCGGCCGGTATCGTGGAGCTAACCTACGCTACGAACAACACGCTGGCTGGTCAGCTGATAGGCAAGTACGCAGCCAAGCGCCTCAATGGCCAAACTGCCACCATTGCAGTGCTCGACGACGTCACCAACGAGGTCATCTCCGTTGACGTGGACCGTGACCATGGGTTCCTTGAGGGGATGGGCATCCCAGTGGGAAAGCCGAACATTAACGGTTTCGAACCAAAAAGCGGGCACTATACCGGGGGCAAGGGCGGTACTTATTCGATCGCTTGCCAACTGCCCACTCAAGGGACAACGACGGGTGGCCAGAGCGCCATGGAGACCTGTCTTGCGAAAAACCCTGATATAAACCTGGTCTACGCCATCAATGAGCCGGCAGCAGAGGGTGCAGTTAAGGCGCTTCAGGACGCTCACAAAAAGGGCGTTATAGTGGTAACTATAGACGGCAGTTGTGCGAACTTGCCGTTCGTAAAAAGTGGTGAGATAGCAGCTACTGCTGGGCAGTTCCCCGGGAAGATGGCCGACCTCGGTATCGAGGCTATTTACAACCTGGTGACTAGGCACATCGTGCCCAAGCCAACCCCGGGCTTGAACTTCTATAACACTGGGACAATCGTGTACACCAATACCCCGGTGGCAGGAGTTCCCAGCATTAATACTACCCAGGCTCAGCGCACTTGCTGGGGCTAGTTCGCCCGTCTTTATTAAAGGTGGCGGCTGGTTGTCGAGCAAGATCATAAGGTTCAGAAAGTGACAACGTTGGTGGGGCCAGCTTAAGCGCTGGCCCCACTGCCTGCTATAGACCGTCTGAGGTGTGACTGTTATGGCGAACCAAACTGGTCAGGGCGAGCCCCAGGTGCAAAGTGGGCCGAGCTTGGCGCCGGACGGCTTGTCCGTACGCGAGCGCGATGTGCTGCACGCTGAGGCTCTAGAGGTGGCGAAGCACCGGTGGCCTTGGCAGGGCCCGCTTTACTCTGTCCAGCGTCTGCTTCACCGCCACGCAGCATTGGGGCCATTATTGGTGCTGGTCCTGTCGGCTGTAGTGTTCGAGCTGCTGCACCCTGGCTTCTTGCGGCTACAGAACATATCGCTTATGCTGCAACAACTGTCCGTGCTCGGCTCGTTGGCCATAGGCCAGACGATGATCATGCTGACGGCGGGCATCGACCTATCCGTCGGCGCGATGATGATCCTGGCCCAGATGATAATGGGGGAGCTGGCGATAAATGCGGGCGTGAACGCGGTTCTCGCGTTGGTCATCGGTGTGGCGTTTGGCGGGCTGATGGGGCTGCTGAACGGCGGGCTGACTGCGCGTGTGCGGTTACCCCCCTTCATAGTGACCCTTGGGACACTGGGGATTTTCACGGCTATCGGCCTGCGGCTCTCTGGTGGGGCGACGCTGTTCTTTGGCGGGAGCGCTCTCGCTGGTTCGTCGATCTCGAGCTCGACGAACGCCCTTTTGTGGACGGGCACGTTCTTGTCGGTGGGCTCGTTCACTATAACGACTGGCGTGTTATTGATGGTGGGGCTCTACCTCGTGTTCGGCTACGTGCTGGCGTGGACCTCCTGGGGGCGCCACGTGTACGCGGTAGGTGACAATGCGGAGGCAGCCAGGTTGGCGGGGGTCCGTGTGCGGTCGCTAATTACGAGCGTTTACGTGGTTGCGGGGTTGATCTACGGTATCGCCGCGTGGGTGCAGATAGGGCGCGTGGGCAGTGTGAGCCCGGACATTTCCTCCACTCTAAACCTGGACAGCATCACGGCCGTGGTGATCGGCGGGACAAGCTTGTTCGGTGGCCGGGGGGTGCTGATGGGCACGCTGTTCGGCGCTCTTATCGTGCAGGTGTTTGACACAGGTCTTGAACTGGTTGGGGTGAACGCCCTGTACCTGCCTCTGGCCGAGGGTATCCTCGTTATATCGGCAGTAGCGCTAGACCACTGGATCCGGGCAATAAAGGATTGAGGGCAATGGCGACAGTACGTGATGGAACGGCCAGCTTAAGCGTGGGTGAGCCGGGGGAGCCCGTGCTCAGCGCGCGTGACATCTGGAAGAGCTACGGCCGAGTGGTGGCGCTGCGCGGTGTCGATATCGATGTGTGCCGCGGAGAAGTGCTTGGGCTCGTGGGAGACAATGGTGCCGGCAAGTCCACCCTCATCAAGTGCCTGACCGGGGCGGAGTCCCCTGACAGCGGCAAGATCTTCTTGGAAGGTGAAGAGGTCGTGTTCCACGGGCCGTTGGCTGCCCGACAAGCCGGGATCGAGGTGGTCCACCAGACGTTAGGTGTTGCGCCGCAACTGGACATAACGAGCAACCTTTACCTCGGTCGAGAGATGAGGAGGCGAGGTGTTCTCGGTTCGGTTTTCCGCATGCTGGACGTGGCGACGATGCGGCGGCACGCCGCAGAGGAGGTAAAGAGCCTGGGCATTGCCACGATCCAGGACATAACGCAGGCCGTGGAGACGCTGTCGGGTGGCCAGCGGCAGGCCGTTGCGGTGGCGCGGGCAGCGGCGTTTGGTAGCAAGGTGCTGGTCATGGACGAGCCTACGGCAGCGCTCGGCGTACGGGAGTCGGGCCAGGTGCACCATTTGATAGGTTCCCTGCGAGATAGGGGCTTACCGATTATCTTTATTAGCCACAACATGCCGGCTCTTTGGGAGCTGGCCAACCGGGTCCAGATCCTGAGGCTGGGACGAA
>JBMFUG010000044.1:0-21895 GCA_049966695.1 Acidimicrobiales bacterium
CCGAAGTAACGGTCGACTGCTGCGTCGAAGCGCTCGATGCCTGGCGGGAGGCTCATGCAAGGGCTCGACGTGCGCAGTGGCCGGCCCGTGGCGGTCTGTTGCCACCCCGGGTGCCAGGGCCAAGGCTTTGGCGTGATCGACGTGCGCGGTGGCTACGACATGGCGGTCCTGGTTGGCTGGTGCAAGCGAGATGGCCAGAGGCGGCTGGCTCGCAAGGTGGTCCGGGGCCACGTCGGCAGCAGCCGCACCGGCTGGGGCGTCTTGAGCGGTCTGTGGCAACAAAGGCAGAGCGCCGCCTTGTGCGGGGCAGTAGGCGTGGTAGCCGCACCAGTCGCACAATGGCCCAGGCCGAGGCCGGAAATCCTCTAGCAGGCAAGCGCGTCGGACGGCAGACCAGATGGCCGCGGCTTGGCGTCGGAGGCTCGTGATGGACTGGTCTGAGGGTTCGCTCCAAATAACTATGGGTTCGCGTAAGTGGAACAGCTGGACCTTTGCCGGGCGGCGACCGAGGACTTCCTGGCACAAGAGGGCATAGAAGTGGACGCCGCCTAGCCTCGCCTGCTCTTGCCTTTCGGTGGGGGCCCTGCCCGTTTTGTAGTCAGTGACGACCAGCTGTCCCTGTCCGTCAAGCTCCAAGCGGTCAATTATGCCTCTAAGTCGGAGCCCGTCCACTTGCACTTCGAGGCGCAGCTCTGTACCGATGACGCTCACCGTGTTCGGGTCTTCCAGGACCAGGTAGTTGTCAAGGAGGCTGTGAGCGTCCGCGATGAAGTTGTCTAGCCGAGGACCGGCTAGTGCTAGCTGGACGCCTTCTGGCCCCGTGAGCAGCTCGTCGAGAGCACGGTCGAGCTTGCTGAAGGCAGCTTTTTGGTCACGGTGCCCTGGCTCTTCCTCCCATAGCAACAGCTCCAGGGCACGGTGCACGACGGTGCCCTTGAACGACTGCTCAGATGGCGGTTCAGGGAGCCTGTCGATGGCAGAGAGCCTGAAGGCCAAAGCACATTCTTTGAACGTCGACACCTTTGAGGGGGTAAGGGAGCTCGGCAGGGGGAGCGGCATGTAACAAAACTAATGACCCGAGCTGACCGTTACGCTGATGCCCAGCTCACTCCTTGAGCGGGTGCCGTCTAGCGAGCTCCGACGTGGCAAGATGCCGAGGTGAGCGTTCTAGCTTCGCCTGATGCTTGGGGGGTGGCCACTGGCTACTGGGACGTGGCTGGACGGTGGGTGGAGCCGCCCGCCGAGACTGTAGCCGCTGTGATGCGCTCAATGGGGGCGTACGGAGAGCCAGGGGTGGGCGGTGCGGCTAGCCGTGAGCAGCCCGCAGAGGCGCCGATGAAGGTGGTGCCACGGGGGGCCGTTTGGCCAGCGCTGCCCAAGGGCCAGTTGCTGCTGGATGGGGGCGGTAGCTTGGCCTTGCAGGCTGGAGAGAGCCCGCCTCCTGACGTCCCCTTTGGGTACCACCGTTTTCAGCCTGATGAGCCGGGAGAAACTTGCGGGGTGTTCACCATAGCCGTCTGCCCCCCTCGTTGCCCGGCGCCTCCCGAAGGACGCACTTGGGGTTGGTCGGCCCAACTGTACGCGGCTCGCTCTCGCGATAGCTGGGGGATGGGCGACATGGCAGACCTACGCCGGCTGGCCGCCTGGGCTGGGCGCACTGGAGCGGGTTTCGTGCTGCTAAACCCTCTGCACGCCCCAGCCCCGGGTGCCCACCCCGAACCGAGCCCATATTTCCCGAGCTCCCGCTGTTTTTTGAACCCGCTTTACTTGCGCATAGAAGAGGTGCCAGGGGCTGAGGAGCTCCCCTTCATCAACGAGCTGGCGGCGCAGGGAGCTGCTCTTGATGCCGAGCGGCTCATCGACCGCACTGCCGTGTGGGCGCTCAAGTCAAAGGCACTAGAAGAGCTTTTCCGGCGTTTTCAAGAAGCTGGTGGCGACCAGCGTTTCGATGCCTACGTGTCTGCCAAGGGGGCTCTCCTGGACAGCTACACGACATTTTGTGCTCTGGCCGAGGTGCACGGGCTACCGTGGCAGAGCTGGCCGGAGGGCCTGCGCCGGCCGGGCGGCCCGGCCGTGGGCAGCTTCGCGGCCAGTACCGACGGTGCCCGGCGCAAGCGGTACCACGCGTGGCTCCAGTGGCTGTCAGACACCCAGCTCGCCCAGGTTGGCGAAGGACCGTGCGGGTTATTAGTTGACATGGCCGTGGGCGTCGATGCGGGGGGCGCCGATGCCTGGCTGTGGCAAGACGTCTTTGCGTTAGACATGAGGGTTGGGGCACCGCCTGACGATTTCAACACCGCCGGTCAGGACTGGGGCCTGCCCCCTTGGGACCCCTGGAAGTTGAGGGCGGCTTCGTACGAGCCCTATATAGCGACCCTGCGCGCAGCCCTTGGCCATGCCCACGGTCTGCGCCTTGACCATGTCATGGGGCTTTTCCGCCTGTTCTGGGTGCCAGTCGGCTCTGAGCCGAGATCCGGCACCTACGTCCGCTACCCCTGGCAGGACATGTTGGGGCTTCTTTGCTTGGAGGCGCACCGGGCGGGTGCCTATGTAGTCGGAGAGGACCTGGGCACCGTGGAAGACGAAGCCCGCGAGGCCTTGGCGGGAAGAGGCGTGCTTTCGTACAAGTTGCTGTGGTTCGAGCCTGAGCCACCCCCCGCTTGGCCGCGCCAAGCGCTGGCTGCCGTTACCACCCATGACCTGCCTACGATCGCCGGTGCCTGGTCGGGTTCAGACTTGCAGGCTCAGAGGGACCGAGGGCTTGAGCCAAATGAAGACGCCCTGGCTAGGCTGAGGGCTCGCCTCATCGAGTGGACGGGCTCTGAGCCCGGGGAGCCGGCACAAGAGGTTATTGAGAAGACATATGCCCTTTTGGGCCAGGCCCCCTGTGCGCTTATAACTGCCCCTTTGGAAGACGCCTTGTGCGTGGCCGAACGGCCAAATGTGCCAGGCACGGCCGGGCAGTGGCCCAATTGGTCCCTTGCTTTGCCGAGCCCTCTTGAAGAACTAGAGCGCTCGTCTTTGGCTGGCGCAATTGCAAGGCGGCTTTGCGGGCGGTGAGCGCGTCCATGCTGTTCGGACGCCTCACCAGTGTTTCTAGGCGGCCGGGCTGAGCTAAAAATGGGGGCCGCGCGCTTATGGAGGAGCTGGTGCGCGGTAGTCTCAGGCGAAGTGGGCGAAGCGTTGTTCGGCAGTGTTGTCACTCGTGGGGCGCATGTGGTCGGCATCAGCGCTCTAAGCCACTGCGACCAGAGCGCACTGTTGGTACCTGTGCCCGAGGCCGAGGCGGTGGTGGGCCTTTGGCGCATGGTGCACGACCCGTTGGCGGCGGCCGGAGTGCCCGCTCACGTCACGCTGATCGTGCCCTGGGTACCCCCTGAGCAGATCAAGCGGGAGCACCTGGAGGAGCTCGAGGCCCTGCTGGCTGACGAGAAGGCTTTTGATTACCAGCTGGACCGTACCTGTTGGTTCGGCCGGAGAGTGCTTTGGCTCTCACCGCAGCCTTCCGCTCCGTTCGTGCACCTTACGGAGCTGCTGGCGGGCCACTTCGACACGCCGCCCTGGCAGGGTGAGTTTGCCGAGGTGGTCCCTCACGTCACGGTGGGCCATGCCAAGCCCGGGGAAGAGGCCGCACTGTTAGAGGTGGAGCGCCAGCTGACCTTGAAGTTGCCGGTGGCCTGCCGTGCTAGGGAGGTAGACGTGGTCTGCGGCGACGGCCACCGCTGGTCTGTCCGCCACCGGGTCGCTCTCCAGCCATAGGCGCTAGCCCTTCAGCACTTACGCCTCGTCCCTCGCCTTGCCGTAGGGCTGGCCAGCTTGCAAGTAGCAGTGCTCGTGATAGTGCTCGACACGGTCCCATCTGGCGTCCACGTAGACGTTGGCGATCACCTGGTGTTGCTGGAGCCTGGCTGTGAACTTGATAGGTTCTCGACAGTGCTGGCAAACGGCGTCGCCGCCTGGTTCAACACCGCGTAGGACGGCTCTGCTCACGGGCAAGAGCCGGGTTGCGAAGGTCACATAGGCATTATCGGGCCTTCGGCCCCTGGACATGAGAAAAGGCTTCTGGTGGGACGAGCGTCGCGCGTGTGCTTAGCTCGGCCGTAACCTGGTTGTCCGTGCCTGGCCAAGAGCAGCTCAGCCCGTACAGCTTCGGCCCCAACGCTTGGTTGGTGGACGAGATGTTCGAGGACTTCTGCCGGGACCCGAGCTCGGTCAGCGATAGTTGGCGTGAGTTTTTTGAGGGCTACCGCCCTGGTGGTGCCAACCTGGCCAGGACGGCTGCAACTGCCGAAGGGGCACCGGGCTCAGTGCGTATTGCACCGGCAGTAGACGAGGGGAGCGTGACGGCCACCCAGGTGGGGCCAGTGGCCGAGGGGGTGGCCACACAGCTGGAGGGTGCAAGGGTGGCCCAGCCGGGCAGCGGGCGTCGTGCAGCAGGCGGAGGTGCGGGGGTGCAGCGTGGCGTTACGCCTTCTAAAGACGAAGAAGGCAGCGTCGTGGTGCTCAAGGGTGCCCCGGCTCGTCTGGCGGAGAACATGACGTCCAGCCTTAGCGTGCCGACTGCGACGAGCACGAGGTCGGTCCCGGCCAAGTTGTTAGAGGTGAACCGTCTTATCGTCAACAACCACCTGAGCCGCACCGGGGTCGCTGGGAAGGTGAGCTTCACCCACTTGATCGGCTGGGCGGTCGTGAAGGCCTTGCAGGTGGTGCCGGCTGTCAATTCTTCGTTTACGGGGGCAGCCGTAGCCGGCAAGCACAACGGTCAACGGCTTCAGCCAGCTGTTGTAAGGCCAGCTCATGTAAACCTGGGCGTGGCGGTGGACGTGGCGCGCACAGACGGGAGCCGAGCGCTAATGGTGCCGGTCGTCAAGAAGGCACAAGCTCTCAGCTTCCGCGAGTTCTGGCGTTCCTACGAGGAACTAGTGCACAAGGTGCGTTCGGGCAAGGCCGGGGTCGACGATTTCAGCGGCGCGACGGTGACGCTGACCAACCCGGGGACGTTCGGGACGGCGCATTCGGTCCCCAGGCTGCTGCCGGGGCAGGGAGCGATAATAGCAGTGGGCAACCTGGGCTACCCGGCTGAATGGCAGGGGGCCGACCCCCGTCAACTGGCAGACCTGGGGGTGGGCAAGGTGGTGACGATCAGCTGCACCTACGACCACCGGGTCGTACAGGGCGCCGAGTCTGGAGCCCTGCTCCAGCAAGTCCACCGGTTGTTGATGGGAGAGGACGGTTTCTACGATGACGTGTTCAAGAGCTTGGGGGTACCGTACAAGCCCGTCGAGTACCACCAGGACGCCAACGACCCCTTCGACCGCGAACAGAGCTACATCGACAAACAACAAAAGGCCGAAAGGCTGGTCAATGCTTACAGGGTGAGGGGGCACCTTATCGCGCACCTGGGCCCTCTCGGTTGGGAAGAGCCCCAGATGCACCCCGAGCTTGACATTGCGACTTACGGTCTCACGGTTTGGGACCTGGACAGGGAGTTTTACGCACAGGGCTTGGCCGGCCGGGAGCGGATGCGGCTCGGTGACATCCTTTCTATTTTGCGTGACGCTTATTGCCGCACCGTTGGCGTCGAGTACATGCACATTATGGAGCCGGCCGAAAAGCAGTGGATCCAGCAGCATGTTGAAGGGGTTACTACGGACTTGACCCCCGAGGAGCACCGGCACGTACTTTTCCAACTGAACGCAGCAGAAGCTTTAGAACAGTTCTTAAATACCAAGTACGTAGGGCAAAAACGCTTTGGCCTCGAGGGGGCGGAATCAGCTGTCCCGCTGCTGGGGGCCCTCCTGGACAAAGCGGCGGACCAGGGCCACCGGCATGCTGTGATGGGCATGGCGCACCGGGGCCGGCTGAACGTCCTCATAAACATTGTCGGAAAAAGCTACAAAGAGCTTTTTGACGAGTTTGAAGGCAACCTCGACCCTACTAGCGTCCAGGGTAGCGGTGATGTGAAGTACCACAAGGGCCTGCGGGGGACGTTCGTGGCGCGCTCGGGCCGCAGCATCGACATCTCGCTGGCGTCCAACCCTTCGCACTTGGAGGCCGTTTGCCCGGTAGTGGAAGGTATGGCGAGGGCCATCCAGGACCAGCTGTCCAAAACTGACGGGGCGGTCCCGGCGAGGGACCTCGTCTTGCCTGTCCTGGTGCACGGTGACGCTGCCTTCGCCGGCCAGGGGGTAGTGGCCGAGACGCTCAATATGTCCGCACTGGCCGCTTACGATACCGGTGGGACAGTCCACCTGGTGGTCAACAACCAGCTCGGTTTTACTACCGACCCCCGTTCGGCTCGGTCGTCTGTGTACCCTACTGACGTTGCCAAGATGGTGCAGGCCCCGATATTGCACGTGAACGGGGACGACCCAGAGGCTTGCGTGCGCGTTGCCCGACTGGCCCTGGCTTTCCGCCAGGAGTTCCACAAAGACGTCGTTATCGACATGGTCTGCTACCGACGTTACGGCCACAACGAACAGGACGACCCTTCTCTCACCCAGCCGCTGCTTTACAAGTTGATAAACGAGCACCGGAGCGTCCGCAAGCTTTACACCGAGGTCCTGGTACGCCGGGGGGACATAACCTTAAAAGAGGCAGAGGACGCACTGGCTGATTTCTCACGACGGCTCCAGGACGCTCTTAACGAGACTCGCGCTTCGGCTCCACCGCGCCCTACGAGCCTCCCCCCAGCGCTGCCCCCTTCGCCCCCTGTCCCTATGCTCCCTACCGGGGTCGCCGCTGACCAGTTGCAGTTGGTGGTTGAAGCCCTTTCCAATTACCCTGGTAATTTTACGCCGCACCCGAAGATCGCCCGGGTGCTCGAGGCGCGGGCCAGGCTCTGGGCGCAGGGCCAAGTTGACTGGGCCCTAGGGGAGCTGCTGGCTTATGGGAGCTTGCTGTTGGAGGGCCACGACGTGCGCCTGTGCGGCCAGGACACGCGCCGCGGCACCTTTGGCCACCGCAACGCCGTTTACGTAGATTACTTGACCGGTGCCGAGCACGTGCCTTTGGCTGAGCTGAGCGCCTTTGCTGCTGGCAAGCAGGCAACCAAGCGAAACGGCACAACTGTGCCCGTTGGGCGTTTTTTCCTCTACGACTCGCTGCTGTCCGAGTACGCAGCGCTCGGGTTCGATTACGGCTACTCGCTGTTTTCCCCCGACGCCCTGGTGGTGTGGGAAGCCCAGTTCGGCGATTTCGCCAACGGCGCTCAGGTCGTGGTGGACCAGTTCATTGCCGCCGCGGAAGCAAAATGGGAGCAAACCTCGGGCCTTGTGCTGTTCTTGCCTCACGGGTACGAAGGCCAGGGGCCTGAGCATTCTTCTGCTCGTGTCGAACGTTTCTTGGCGTTGTGCGCTGGCTCTAACATGTGCGTGGCCAATGTCACTACGGCAGGGCAGTTGTTCCATCTGCTGCGGCGCCAGGTTTACCGCCCAGCCAAGTCGCCGCTAGTTGTTTTTACACCCAAGCGGTACCTGCGTGGCCGAGAGGCTTACAGCAAAGTAGGGGAGCTGACTGGTGGCACGTTCCAAGAAGTGCTCGGCGACGTGGAGGCTGGCGCCGACGAAGTTGGCCGCGTGGTGTTGGCCAGCGGCAAGTTCGCCGTGGACCTTATGGGCGCTCGTGCCGTAGCGGGCAGGCGTGATGTGGCGGTTGTGCGGGTTGAGCAGCTGTACCCCTGGCCAAGGGAGCAGCTGGCCGCTGGCCTGGCTCGCTACCCGGGGGCTCACGAGGTGGTCTGGGCGCAGGAAGAGCCGGCCAACATGGGGGCTCTGGGCTTCGTGAAAGACAAGCTCGTGGGTATGGTGGCGGAGGGCTGCACCATTGGTTACGTGTCCAGGCCGCCGTCGGCCTCCCCGGCTACCGGCAGCCATGCCCTTCACGAGCTGGAGCAGGCCGATGTCTTGTCTCGTGCCCTAGGTACGCAGCCAGGCC
This sequence comes from Acidimicrobiales bacterium, assembly GCA_049966695.1. Classification (GTDB taxonomy): domain Bacteria; phylum Actinomycetota; class Acidimicrobiia; order Acidimicrobiales; family Palsa-688; genus JAKAWM01. Next base: position 7,936 of record JBMFUG010000044.1, read on the forward strand.
AAGAGAGCCGCCAAGCCCAGTAGCGGCCCAGTAGCGGCCCAGTAGCGGGCCGGGAGCAGGACGGTCCACCACTGGCTTGGGCAGAGGTGGCAAACTAGCACTAATGGCCTGCGCCGGTACCGGCCCGACCTGCACTACTTTGCGTAGCGGTGAGCCGGTAGCGGCTTTGTGCCGTGGCCCTTAGCTAAGGGGCCGGTGAGCTTGTGCCTTTGGGCTACTTGCTCGCTGGTCCTGGGCCTGGAGCGACTATAGGGAGAAATATGCCAGCTCGCCACGTGGTAGTGGACGGCTCGAACATCGCAACTGAAGGAGGAAGCCTCCCCAGCTTGAGGCAGCTGGACGAGGCTGTGCGGGAGTTCCTCGCGGAAAACCCAGCCGACGTGGTCACGGTGGTCGTGGATGCCTCTTTCGGGCATCGGATTGACCCCTCCGAGCGAGAGCGCTTCGAACAAGCGGAGGCAGCAGGTGAGGTCGTGGTACCACCAGCCGGTGCGATCGGTCGCGGCGATGCTTTCTTGCTAAGGATCGCCGACAAGGTCGGCGCAGTCGTGCTTTCGAACGATTCCTTTCAGGAGTTCCACGGGGAGTACGAGTGGCTGTTCGACAAAGGACGCCTGATCGGAGGCAAACCTGTGCCCGGTGTGGGCTGGATATTCACTCCCCGCACGCCGGTGCGAGGGGCGAAAAGCCGTGAGTCCGTGAAGGAGGCGAAGCGTAAGAAGCGTTCGCTGCTCGACGAGGAGCCAAACGGGAGCGGTCTCGACATGGCAGCTGAGCGCCTGCGCGAGCACGGCGGCGAGCGCAAGTTGCAACGAGCAATTGCAGTTGCCGTTGACGAGGCAGTTGAACCTACCAAGCCTGGCCGCAAGCGCAGGCGCCGTCACCGCGGGGGCGAGGCACCTTCAGAACCACTGAACGACCCTCTCAGTTTCATCACCTTTCTCGCGTCTCACCATCTGGGCAAACAAGTCGAGGGAAAGGTCGAGGAGTTCTCCTCGCACGGGGCTTTCGTCTCTGTCGACGGCGCTCGCTGCTACTTACCGTTGGCGGCTATGGGCGAGCCACAGCCTCGTTCGGCCCGTGAGGTGCTGCGCAAGGGAGAGGTGAGGCCTTTTGTGGTGCAAGCTTTTGATGCCATGAGACGAGGTATCGAGCTGGCAATGCCAGGCTTCGCCAGGCCTTCCGGTGGCCCGACAGACGAAACGGTAGAAGCCGAGATCCACTCGCCGGTTGAGCCAGGGAGACTGTTGTCGAGCCAGGGACCACGTGCCGTCATGGCCCTGGGCAACGATGGCGGTGTCGAGAGAGGCAATGGTGCCGACGGCCATGGCGCGAGCGAAATTGGCGACGGCAGAGGCTTTGGCGACGATGCTAGCGAAAGCGGCACTGGTGGGAGGAGACGAGGAAGAGGCGTCGCCAAGGCTGCTCCTAGTAGCGCTGCGGCAGGCTTGGCTGCCGAGCTGGCGCCACCGGGGCCGCCACCGTCGGACGTTGCACGCGCCAAGGGTGTCGCACAGTCCCAGCCCGAGGCGCCCGCTACTGAGGTGGCTGCTGGCGCAGTGAAAGCTCCGAGGACAGCGACGGTGACCGCGCGACGCTCGGCCGCCAAGGGCTCGACCTCGGCCAATGGCCGAGCCGCAAAGGCACCAGCTAAGCCAGCTAAGAAGGTGGCAGCGGCACCGGCGCCGGCAAGCGCAGCAGCAGTCAAGAAGGCAGCGGCTAAGCGGGCAAAGGCGCCAGCGCCGGCCAAGAAGTCCTCAGCACCAGCTGCCAGCAAGACGGCGGCTTCGGTTGCCAAGAAGTCCGCAACGTCGGCCAAGAAGGCTGCAACGCCGGTTGTAAAGGCCCCGGTACCAGCTGCTAAGAAGCCGAAGGCGGGAACACGAAGTACGAAGGGGGTCGCTCCCGCGGAGGCTCCGGCCACAAAGGCAGCTGCGACGACAAAGCGGGCCACAAAGGCAGCTGCGACGACAAAGCGGGCCCGAGCTGACAGCCCTCAGGGCTAAAGCACGAACAAGCGTAAAGTCAGGCTGTGCACTTAGAGGCTGTCCTGGGTGACATCACCCAACAAGAGGTGAACGCCATAGTCAATGCTGCAAATGAGCTGTTGGCGGGTGGGGGTGGCGTTGACGGCGCCGTGCACCGGGCTGCTGGGGCTCGGGAGATGCACGAGGCCTGTCAGCGCCTGGGTGGGTGCTCAACCGGCGATGCCAAGGTGACTCCAGGGTTCGCCCTGAAAGCCCGCTGGGTTATCCACACTGTTGGGCCACGGTGGAAAGGCGGTGGCCACGGGGAGGAACAAGCTCTGCGCAGTTGTTACCGCCGTTGCCTCGAAGTGGCAGACGAGCTCGGCGTGAGCACGATCGCTTTTCCCGCCATTTCCACAGGAGCTTACGGCTACCCACCTGAGAGGGCGGCCACGGTCGCTGTAGAGACTCTTTTGGCCACCCCGACGAAGGTGAGCCTGGCTCGACTGGTCGCGTTCGATGAGCGGACGCTCGCACTTTACATGGACTTACTGTCTGGACGTGGAGCTGGCCTTTAGCTTGCGGCGTTGGCCTGGCTAGCTGAACGTGGTGGCGCGAACGCTTGGCCAAGAGCTTGCTATGCCGATGGACGGTAGAGCCGCCGGCCGCAGAAGTGGGGCTCGATGATCGCAATGCAGCGGTCCTTTGGCCCTGGTGCCCATATCTCGAAAGAACCGGCGCGCACCAGCTGGGACAGGTCGTCAACGGAATCAGTGATGTCCGCTCCCACTCCTGAGACCACTACGTCCCAACCTTCGTGGCTGCCTGGGTCCACCCAGTCTGCCTCGAAAGCTATCTTTCCCAACGGGGCCCAGCTGAGCAGGATAGGCGAGGAAGTGAGGAACGCAACCGTCCTTTGGTGAAGGACGAAGTTGACGGGGAAAATCTCCGGCCGCTCGTGGTCCACGACCACCGCCACGCGACCGTACTTGGCCCCTGTCAGCAGCCTGAGGCATTCGTCCTCGGACAGGATCTCGAAGGCTGTCTCTTCCATAGCTGCCTCCTCAACAGGCCATCGTGCCGTTAGGACAAAACGGGCCGGGCCACTTAGGGCTTGCAAGTGAACGCCAGTATGGTGGGGGCCGAAGGCCACATATTAGGGCCTTAGAGGCACTCGCCATTCGAAGCGCGTGCCCCCGCCTTCTGCTTGGGGCACGGCCGACACCCTCAGGCTGCCCCCCAGTAGCTCCGCGCGGGCACGGGCGTTGGCGATCCCGCTCATCCTGCGCGGCCGGCCGATGCCCACCCCATTGTCGGTGACCAAGAGAGCGAGCTCGTCGTCCACTGTCACATGTACTTCGACCTGGCTTGCGTGGGCATGGCGGGCGACGTTGGACAGAGCTTCTCGCAAGACGGCGGCCAGTTCTAGCTGAGCTTGCAGGTCAACTTCTTGCACACCGAGCCCATGGAACGACGCAGCAGGTTCGAAGCCCAGCGCTTCTGTCACGTCGGAGATGATCTCCATTACCCGGGAGCGCAGGCTTGTCCCTGGTGCTGACTCGAGGGCAAAGATCGCCTCTCTGATTTCTTTGATGGTCGTGTCCAAGTCGTCGACCGTAGAAGCGACTCGCGAGGCTGCCGGGGCGTTGTCGATCAAGCTGAGAGCTCCCTGCAGGCGCAGCCCAGCCCCGAAAAGGCGCTGTATGACAAGGTCGTGCAGGTCTCTAGCTATGCGTTCTCGGTCAGCAGAGATGAGCAGGCGGTCGCGCTCGTCGCGCACGGTAGCCAGTTCCAACGCCAAGCTGGCCTGAGAGGCGAGCCCAGTCAGAAGGCCGATCTCGTGCTCGTCCAAGTGCGAGCCCTCTTCGGCGAGCACGACGAGCGCTCCCGTCCTGTTGTCATCTGAACCGGGTGACGCAATGGGGAAGGCGGTAGCAGCGAGACCCGGCGCCACGCTCATCCTGCCGTGCTCGGCTGTCCCGCTAGCCATGGCCTGCGCAACGAGCGTCGGCATGCGGGGGAGCAGGCCGGGTGCCAACAGCTCTTCGTGCTGGCCGGCTCGTGCTGCCACGCGAGCTCGGCCGCGGTCCGACAGGACGACCGCTGCCGCGACGGCACCACCTAGCTCAGCAGCCCAACGGCACAGCACGCTCAGCGAGCTTTCGAGCGGGACGTCGGACAAAAGGCTGAGACGTACCTCGGCCGTGGCCTCCAGCCAGCGTGCTTGGCGACGGAGCTGGGTTTCTGCCGCTATGCGCTCGGTGATGTCCCGCACCAGCACTGAATAGCCGCGCTCCTTGCCTCTGGTGAGCGGGGAGACGGAAATGGCGACGTCCACCACCCGGCCTGCGCTTGTTTGCCAGCGAGTGTCGCGAGTTGGTGGCGACTGGCCATTTCGGGCAGCGTCGAGCATCTCCTGCAGGACGGGGTCGTTGGGGAAAAGCAAGCCGATGTGGCGCCCAATTACGTCCTCAGGCCTAAAGCCGAACATTTTCTCAGCGCCAGGGTTCCAGCTGGTTATAACGCCGGACTCGTTCATCGAAAGGATCCCGTCGCTGGAAGACTGGACTATTGCAGCCAGCTCCCCTTGGGCGGCTTCGGCTGCTTTGCGTTCTGTGATGTCCCTGATGGCGGCGATCACGAGCTCAGTGCCGGGGACCGGTGCCAGCATGATGTCCACTGGGAACTCGCCGCCGTCCTTGCGCCGTGCGTAAAGTTCAACGCTTGTCCCCATGGGCCGAGCCCGCGGGGCCGTCGAGTAAGCCGACCGGTGGCTACGGTGCGCCTTGCGGAAGCGCTCCGGCATCAGTGCTTCGACGGGAAGGTTCTCCAGGCCCGCAGGGCCATAGCCGAACAGCGCCTCGGCTCTGTCATTGGCCGCGACGATCATCCCCTTGGCATCGACAACGACGCAGGCGTCCGGCATAAGGGACACAACGGTGCCAAGCAATGGCTCGGTTTGGGTTAGCGACGCCATCTGGCTGCCATCCTAACGACTTCGCACCCGCTGGTCCCGTTCTCTAGCCGCCGGCACATGTCGGCCTTGCTCTCTCAAAGGGCCCTGTGGCGCTCTCTCAAAGGGCCCTGTGGCCAGCCCTTTGGGCCATATGGCCCTGCCCCGTGAAATGCAGTGGTGGCCACTATTGGAGCGATGCCGACGTTGTCATCACTGGGGCCAGGCCCGCGTCTCCTGGCTTCGTCTTCGCGTTTGGACCTGACCACTTGCCGGCAACTTCTGGCCAGTGCCTCGAACGGTCACCTCGCCATCTCACAGGGCGCTCTACCCGTTGTAGCGTTCGTGACGTGCACGGTGGACGGCGGTGACCTGCTCGTGCGGGCTAGGGCCGGCTTTGCCGGGCGAGCTGCGCCGGAGCCAGAGGTGGTGGCTTTTGAGACGGGTGGCATCTCGACCGACGGCATGTGCGCTTGGGAGGTCTTGGTCCAAGGGCGAGCGATAGCCGAGCCAGCTACCCCAGGCGGTGCCAGGCGGTCTCCACCACAATTTTTTGTGGGCGAGGCTATGAGCGTCGTCCTGCGGGTAAGTATGGAACGAGTGACCGGTTGGCGCTATCGCGTCAGCGGCGAAGTCAAGGAGGTCGTACGTGGCAATTGAGGATCCGGCACGTTCTGCAGAGCCCGTGCCTTGTGACGTTGTCCTGGCGGACGGTTCGACGGCGTGCCTGCGCGCTGTGAAGCCCACGGACGGGCCTGCAGTTGCCGCACTGCACGAGAGGCTTTCTCCTGAGACGAGGAGGTTGCGCTATTTTGGCGCCCACCAGGAGCTGTCGGAAGCCGAACTGGCCAAGCTGCTGGCCGAGAGCAACCCGGACCACTCAGTGCTCGTGGTCGAACGGGGTGGCCAACTGCTGGGGATCGCGCAGTACGACCGTATCCCTGGTAGCGACACGGCGGAGGTGGCCTTCCTAGTCGATGACGCCCATCAAGGCCTCGGCATAGGGACGCTGCTTTTGGAGTACCTGGCGAGCCAGGCGCGTGCCCACGGCCTCAAGAACTTCGCGGCAGACACGCTTTTGGAAAACGAAGCCATGACCCAGGTTTTCCGAGACGCCGGTTTTACCCGGCGGTCCACCGTGGAGTCAGGGGTCGTACGGGTGATCATGGACATCGCGCCCACGGAAGAGGCGCTAGACGCTCTTTACGAAAGGGACCGCAAGGCCACGGCGAAGTCCATGGAGCGCCTGCTCAGGCCCCGGTCGGTGGCGGTGGTCGGCGCTTCGAGGAAGCCCGGCACTGTAGGCCATGAGCTGGTGCGCAACCTCGTGAGCGGGGGCTTTCAAGGTCCCGTTTACCCGGTCAACCCGAGCGCAGAGCACATAGCCGGGGTGCCGTGCTTCCGGAGCATCGAGGACATCCCTCGCCCGGTCGACCTGGCGGTGATCGCCGTCCCAGCCGCGGCGGTGCCGGAAGTGGTGGAGGCGTGCGGCCGCAAGGGTGTGGGTGGCTTAGTGGTTGTGTCCTCCCACTTTGCCGAGGACGGGCCCGCTGGCGCCGCCCTTGAGAGAGAAGCGGCTCGCTTGGCCCATTCCTACGGGATGCGCTTGGTGGGGCCTAACTGTTTCGGCGTCCTCAATACCGACCCGGCGGTCTCCATGAACGCCACCTTTGCCAAGGACGCCCCGACGGCAGGGCGCCTTGGCTTCGGCTCGCAGTCGGGTGGCCTCGGTATAGCCATCTTGGCCGAGGCGAGGCGCCGGGGCATAGGGCTTTCCAGCTTTGTTTCTATGGGCAACAAGGCCGACGTGAGCGGCAACGACTTGCTGTCGTGGTGGAGCGAGGACCCGGCGACGAGCGTCGCCCTGTTGTACTTGGAGTCGTTCGGCAACCCTCGCAAGTTTGCCCGCCTGGCTCGCAAGATGGGTCGGAGCAAGCCGATCATCGCTGTCAAGTCTGGGCGCACGGCGGTGGGCCGCCGCGCAGCGTCGTCGCACACGGCTGCCCTGGCCAGTTCTGACGAGGCAGTCGCAGCGCTTTGCCACCAGACTGGGGTTATCAGGGTTGACACGATCGAAGAGCTCTTCGACGTAGCCCAGGTGCTCGACTTTCAGCCTTTGGGTGCAGGGCTGCGGGTGGCAGTCCTGTCCAACGTGGGCGGGCCAGCTGTCCTGGCCGTAGACGCCTGCGTCAGCAACGGCCTGGAGGTCCCAGAGTTTTCTGCTGAAGTGCAGCGGCGCCTGGTGGAGCTGTGCCCGAGGAACGGTGGGGTTAGCAACCCGATCGACCTGGGCGCCGAGGCCAATGCCAAGATGTACGAGGACGTCTTGGACCTGCTGCTCAGCTGCGGAGAGGTCGACGCGGTGGCTGTCAACTTCACCCCGCCGCTCGTGACCCGCCGTACTGACGACGTGGCGGCGGCTATAGCAGCTGCAGTGGACCGCGCTGCCGAACGAGTCGCGTCGGCGACAGGTGAGCAGCGTCCCCAAGCTTGCCCAGTCGTGGCCAGCCTGCTTGGTGCCGACGAGAGCGGCCAAGATGTCTTGCGGGCGGCCCGCAACCCCGTGCCCAGCTTCACCTACCCCGAGACGGCCGTGAAGGCGCTCGCTCATGCACTGCGCTACGGGCAATGGCGGCAGCGGTCGCTTGGCACTGTGCCGGTTTTGGCGGGTACTGACGTAAACGAGGCGGGCCGGCGCTTGCCCCGCGACGACTCTGGGGCCCTCAGGGCGGGTTGGGTCACGGGTGCTGCTGCAATGGACGTGCTGGCTGCTTTCGGCGTACCAGTCGTGCGGACGCTTGAGGCCTACAGCGCCGCAGAGGCCGGCAAGTTGGCAGATGAGATGGGTGGGCCGGTCGCCCTCAAGGTGCTTGGGCCAGTGCACAAGAGCGAGGGTGGTGGCGTGCGGTTAGGCCTGCAGGGCCACGAAGAGGTGGCCGCAGCCTACAGTTCGATGGAGCAGTCGTTCGGTGATGACATGACGGGTGCCCTATTACAGCCGATGGTCCCTGAGGGGGGTGTGGAGACGATCGTCGGTGCCTTGCAGGACCCAGTGTTCGGGCCGCTCGTCGTTTTCGGGTTGGGCGGTGTTGCTGTCGAGGTGCTCGGTGACCACATAAGCAGGTTGGCGCCGTTGACCGATGTGGACGCTAAGGAAATGGTGACCGGTCTCCGGGGGTCGAAATTGCTGCTCGGTTACCGGGGCCGGCCGGCAGTCGACATCGACGGTTTGGTGCAGGTGCTGCACCGGGTAAGCCGGTTGGCCGAAGACATGCCAGAAGTCGTTGAGCTGGACTGCAACCCAGTGATAGTGAGCCCTGAGGGCGCGCTGGTCGTGGACGCCAGGCTCCGCATCGACCCAGCGGCTTCCCGCCCGCTATTGGAAGACACTCGCCACCTACGTTAGCTAAAGGCCACTTTGCAGCCGGCTCAGGTGGCTTCCGGAGCCGGCTCAGGTGGCTTCCGGCTCCTCTTCGCGCTGGCTAGCGCGAGCACGTGCTGCGTAGACGGCCGCCTCGGTCCGTCGCGAGAAGCCCATTTTCGCTAGCAGGTTGGACACGTAGTTCTTCACGGTCTTTTCGGCCAGGTACATCTCAGCGCCGATCTGGCGGTTTGTCTTGCCCTCGGCGATCAGGTCGAGGATGCGCCGCTCCTGGGGCGAAAGGCGGGCGATGCGCTCGTCTTCGTGCTTGCCCCGGAGGCGCTCCATTACGGTGGCGGTGAGAGCCGGGTCGATGAGAGACTGGCCATCCGCCACGCGCCTCACCGCCGTCACCAGTTCTGGTCCGCGGATCTGCTTCAGGAGGTACCCACTGGCTCCCGCCAGTATGGCGGAAAAGAGAGCTTCGTCATCGGCGAATGACGTGAGCATGAGGCAGCGAAGGTCTGGCACAAGGGCGCGAAGGTCCCGGCACACCTCGATGCCGCTCACACCAGGCAGCCGCACGTCCAATATGGCTACGTCTGGGCGAGTCGGTGGCACCCTAGTGAGCGCTTCTTCGGCGTTGGAGGCCTCCCCGACCACTTCGAGGTCGGTTTGGGCCTCTAAGAGCTCGCGCAAGCCCCGCCGGACTATCTCGTGGTCGTCGAGCAAGAAAACACGTACAGACATGGGGCTCCTCTCGCCTTTCACCTTAGCTTTACCGTACCGCGCAAGCGCTGGCGCGGCGCGCAGGTGCCCGCCCGGCGCGCAAGTACCCCCCGGGGTGCCGGGGGGTACTGCAGGTGGCGTGGCACGTCAGCAGCAGATTAGGAAAAGACCGCGTGCTCGCTTGTCAGGCCCTGGTGGACGAGGCTGTCCTGGCTACCTGGTCAAGCTGGCCATCTGCTGTCGTGGCATGGGGCCCACTATTTGTGCTGGTCGTGGCCAGGGCCAGCTCCCGCAATGGCGGGAACTCCTCGTCTATGGGCGCACGGCGGAAGTGCAGTAGGCCGAGGACCGAGAGCAGCGCCATCACGCCTGCCAGTACCCAGCTCACGATGGAGCCGAGGAACGCCAACTGCCCCATTTTCCACCAGCCGTAGGCATTGAGGAGCATGCCACGTAGCGTGGTGCCCTGGAAGACGGTCTGGACCTTGGCTTCGACAGCCTTGGCCGCCGCGCTGCCTGGAGGAAGCGTCCTTTCGTAGCTGCTCAACTGCGAGTAAGTCATGCCTCCCCCTATCTCCTTTAGGTGCACTGCGATGAAGTCGTTAGCGAAGACCTCAGCCTGGGCACCGTTGGTGAGCTGTTCGCCGGCATAACGTGACACAGAGGGGATCATGCTTGGCGTGATCTCGGTACCTGCCTTGGGGTGCTCAAAGGCAGCCTTCGAGGGAAAGGTGATCTTCTGGGCCGCAAGTTGGCTCGTGACCGTGTTGCTGGCGTAGCTATAGCCCCAAAAGAGAAGCGCGCCGGCTGCGATGAGGACGATGGTCATCAGCACACCGCCGGCGCTCATGAGCGCATCGAACGACTTCCTGCGCATTTGTAGCTCCTTTCAAGTTGTGAGCCTCTTGCGGCTCTGTTAGGAGCCTGCCCACCACAGCGAAGTAGTTACTAGGGCCTAACGACCCAGTCGGTATTCACCAACGTCATGACATAGCGCTGTACATATGGCCATGGCAGGGATGGCAATTTGAGGCGTTCAAAAAATCGGCACTGGGGAGTTCCAGGCCACATCAGTGCTGTGGGGCCCGTCTGTTAGAACGCTAGTGGCATCCCATGCTATTCTAGTCTCTCTCTGGTATTCTAATAGATAGGCTATGTGAACATCTTCACATCTACTAGCTCTATGAACGGCGATCGGCATGCCAAAGGCAAGCTGCAGAACTACGCTCAGTCGTAGTGCTTTACCTCAGTGCAGCGCCGGAGCTTGACCGCCATGAGACTGGTGCTGGGCACCCGGAGCGCCCCGAACGGGTGGTGGCTGCTCTGAGAGGCATCGACGCGGCTGGCCTGTCGGAGGCCGTAGTGAGGTTGGAGCCGCGTAGCGCCACGCAAGCGGAGCTGACGCGGGCCCATACTGAGGCGTACCTTTCGTCGTTGCGCGAGTGGTGCGAAGGGGGAGGGGGGCGGCTCGACTCAGATACCGTCGCCGCAGAGGGGTCATGGCAGACAGCGCTTTTAGCGGCAGGTGGGGTGCTGGCGGCTGTGGACGAGCTCGAGCGGGCAGGTGAGGGGGTAGGGTTCGTTGCTCAACGCCCACCGGGCCATCACGCTTTAGCCGACCAGGCCATGGGTTTTTGCCTGCTCAACAACGTCGCGATCGCTGCCGCGGCCCTGGCCGAGCGCGGCGAGCGGGTGATGGTCTTTGACTGGGACGTCCACCATGGCAACGGCACGCAGGCCATCTTCTGGGACGACCCAAGGGTCTTGTACGTGTCCGTCCACCAGTGGCCGCTTTACCCAGGCACTGGCGACGTCGGCGCCACCGGGGGGCGGCTGGCCCAGGGGTTTACCGTCAATGTCCCGGTGCCGTCGGGCGCTACCGGTGACGTGTACTTACGTGCGTTCGACCAGGTGGTGGGCCCTGCTGCTTGCGACTTTGCCCCTGACTGGTTGCTGATCTCCAGTGGGTTCGACGCCCACAGGGCTGACCCGCTGGCTCAGGTGGAGCTGAGCGCCGGCGACTTTGCTGACCTGGCCCAGCGGGCGAAGGGACTGGTCAGCCGGCCTGGCCGGTTGGTAGTCGTGCTTGAAGGCGGCTACGACTTGGAGGCTGTCAGCATGTGCACTGGGGCTGTTCTGGCCAGCTTGCTCGGCGGGCACTACCGGCCTGAGGCAGCCACCTCGGGAGGTCCTGGCGCGGACGCTGTTGAGCGTGCTGTAGCTGTGCGTGCGCAGCTCAACCAAGCACCGTACGTGCCCGATAATTAGAAGCAGGCCTGATATTTGGGGTGAGTACGCGACTTGGTGCTAAGCAAAGCTTGAGCGAGGGGGACATGTCCTCAGAGGCGCCAGAGACAGTGCGGAGGTTGCCATGGGCACCGGAGCACCTGGTAGAGGGTTCCGAGGCTCTGCTGTGGCCCGCCCCCATCGGAACTGCGAGCTCAGACGGGCTCCCTCCTCGGCTACCTGACCCGTCCGAGGCCTGGCCGGCTGTCTTGTCGTGGGCCAGGTCAAAAGTGGTCCGTTTCGAGCTGTTACCGCCGCCTCGCCCAGTGCCCGAACTGGTGCTTGCCAGCACCGCGTCCGCCGGCGGGCCTGTGCGCTTCGTCGTGGCTAAGTCCTACCAGGTAGGCGGTACAGTCGCTTGCGAGCCTCCTGAGGAGCTGTTCCTCGTGGAGCGCAGGGACTTGTTCAGAGTCCCCCTTGCAGCGCGCGTCACTGTCGAGTCGCCTGCTGGGTCTTGGGCCAGTTATTGCGTTGACTTTTCCCTGGGGGGCTTGCGCGTGCCGGTCCCTTGCTCTCTTGAGGTGGGAAGCGAAGTGCGCCTCCAGGTGGAGCTCGGTGCTAATGGGACGGTCGTCGTGGACGGTTCTGTCAGGCACTGTCACAGCACATGTGGGCAAGCCGTGTTGGGGGTACAGTTCGTGGGGCTGGACCCGAGGACGGAGCAGCGCCTCTCGTACCTCGTAGGTAGCCACCAGCGCCGGTTGCTGCCTCGGGTGAAGGCAGCCGTCCCGGTCGATTACGGGCCTGAGGGTGGCAAGCGGCGAGGAGAGGCGCTGGCCAGTGAACTTTCTCCTGGTGACGTGAGCTTCGTTGCGCGCGACGCGTACGCGCTCGGAGAGCGCTTGGGCCTCCAACTGCGGGTCAGCCGCCAAGAGTTCAGTTTTGGCGCTACGGTCCTGCGTTCTGAGCTGGTCCCCGACAGCGAGGACGACCGCTGCCGGCTGGTGTGCGCGTTGCTGGACGAAGTGAGCGGAGAGGTCCAGGCTCAGTTCCGCCGAGCTGTACGAGAGCTGGCACTTGAGCGCACGGGAGCCAACCCCCGCCTGTAAAGACGGGGTAAATCGACCTCAGGCGTTAAACGGTGCGGACGGCCCTTAGGGTAACCGGGCTTCCAGTCCGGTGACTGTCGGTCCTCTATGCAAGCCTTCACGATGTCAAGGGGAACCCGCCGCAAGGTACGACAGCGCAAGAAGGAGACCACAAATGCTGGCCTATAGCGCCTGTGGGCTTCTGGCCACCTTCTGGAGCGGGTGCGAGTGGCCACCTTCTGGGGCGGGTGCAAGGGGAGAAGCTCGTCTTTAGGCTCATGACGAGGTACGACAGGGCGACCTTCGGCGGGTAGCCCACGAGCAGGTCGACATGGTCATTGTCGGTCTCGAACTCCCCGAGCGTGGCCCCGAAATGCCTGCGTACTTCTACGAAGGCCGTTGCCTATGCCGGTCAGCCGAGAACCCGCACCTTCACCCCGCTCGTTGCTCTGCTGCCCGAGAGGTCCACCCTCGAGCTTTCCTACCTGGAGGCCACTTTCTCCGGCCTGGTCTCCTACGGCACCTCCGCCAGGCTGCTGACAGAAGTGCTCCCCCTCGGCCGCCGCCTCCACGCCCAGGCCGTAGCCTGCGGCCCGGAGAGCGAACTTGGTGACGAGCATCACTCCTTCATCGAGGGCTGTCCCCGGGGACTGGGCGGTGCTGCCCCACCCTGACCCGCCGATCGTAGTCGGCCTGGGCGGCGGCTTCGTCCACTCCTCCGCCCAGGGCTCCCGCCGTGACGGGTGGTTCGAGGTGATAACCGGCAAGGCCGTACCAGGCGAGGGCAAGGTCCTGACCTTCGGCTTCGTGCAGACTTACGACCAAAAACCGAGACGGCGGCTCTACGGGCTGCTCACCGCGCAGGGCCTCCAGGCCGACCAGCAGGTCACCTTCCTCACCGGCTGGGCCGACGACGTGCAGGACTTGCCCTTGTACCTGAATCCGGGGACCGAGTACTTGTTGGACTGGTTCCATATCATCATGCGGCTCACGGTGCTGCAGCAGATGGCCAAAGGCCTCGCTGCCATCGACCTCACCAGCCGTCGAGGGCCGTAGTGCGGGGACCCGGTAGACGCCGACCTCCGCCTGTTCGGGGCGGACCTGGCCAAGGTCTCCCACCAGTTGGAACGGCTCAAGTGGTTGTGCTGGCACGGGAACGTTTTCCGGGTGCTGCAGCTCTTCGACGACCTCGGCTTCGATCTGGAGGTCCTCGCCGATGCCGGGCGCTAGTACGCCAAGCTGCGCAAGGCGTTGAGCGAGTTCCGGGGCTTCATCGCTGCCAATGGCCCCTCCATCCCCAATTACGGCGAGCGCTACCGGCTGGGCGAGCGCATCTCTGCCGCGTTCGCCGGGTCCACCATCAACCAGATGGTCGCCAAAAGATATGGTCAATTGTCAGCAGATGCGCTGGGGCTCCAGAGAGGCACACCGTAAGCATTCAGGTGGCAGGTCGCGCGGAGAGCGAGAATCCACCACTCAGGGCCCACCATCGACTAGAAACGTGGTGTGGCTGGTCCTTCGCTGCGAGAGCAACTTCGAGCGTCCCTCGGCATTATTGACGAGGTGCGGGCCGACAACGAGTCACGGCGGGCCGAGAACGAGTCTTTGCGGGCCCAAGTAGGCCGGTCGGTGGCGG
>JBMFUG010000045.1:0-21524 GCA_049966695.1 Acidimicrobiales bacterium
TGGCCGACCTGGGCACGATCTGTGCCAACACCATCGAGCCCACCGACCGCTCCGTCCCCCCTTTCAAGAAGGTCACAATGCCGACCGCCCTCCAGCGCCGGGCCTTCGACCTGCTCGGCGTCTCTTACCGCCTCGGCTACGCCGCGTAGTCAGGGACCCTCTACCTGGAAGTCGAAAACACCAGGTAGATGACCCGGGCTTTGCCGACTCAGAGGGAACTTCGGGTTAGTAATTCGGCACTTAGGCAATGCTGGCGGAGCAACAGTCGCAGGACCAGTCCCAGGCTTACCGTAAGCGCCGGCCTAAGAGTCACAGCCTCCTACAAGATGTAGGGCGCAGCGGGGACAAAACCTCCCCTGGTGAGGTGCTTGTCTCCTGACCAATGCGAAGGCAACAGTCACGTGCTGGCCATGCCCAAGCGGGCCCGGTTACCGAGCGACGCGGCAGCCCTTCAACGCAAAAGGTACCCACTATGGCCTATTGGCCCGGGAGCTTCGCCAAAGAGCCCGGAGACGAGGCCCACAATGCATGCGCCTGGTGCGCCTATTGGCTGGCACCTAGCCGTTCGCAAGCGAGGAAGCGAGCTGGGCGGCCACAGCCCGGGCGAGCAGCGGGGGGACGGCGTTGCCGACTTGGCGGTACTGCGAAGACCGGGCACCTGTGAAGCGCACCCACGCCGGGAAAGTCTGGACGGCGGCTGCCTCCGCCACAGTTATGCGCCTTGCGCCCGGCACCCTTCCCGACCGAGGCTTCCCTCCCTTCACCAAATGGGCGTGGTACTCAGGCACGATGCCAAGGGTGTCGACCCAAGGGGTCTTGTTGCCCCCCATCGAAGCGAGCATGGTCGGCGCCGGCCTGGCCAAGTCGATCGGACGACCGCCGCCGTTGTAAATGTGGCCGTGGTAAGGGTCGGGGCGCAGAGATGGGTTGGCAGCGTACGTGACGATGCTCGAGTTGGGCTCACCTCGGGGTTCAGCGCCGATCACACAACCAGCAGGGACGTGCTCGCGGGGCAGACCTGGACCATAGAGAGGACGCGGCCAAGAAAAGGCCGTCCCCGGCCTCACGCCTACGACGAAGAGGCGCTGGCGGTTTTGGGGAACGCCGAAGTCGGCCGCTTGCAGCACCCTCCACGAGACCTCGTAGTCGAGCCTCGCCTCAAGGCCCACCTCGTCTCCCAGGAGAAAGGCCAAGGGCAGCTCGCCGGCCAAGACCTGCGCTATCAGCTCAAACGTCGCCCTAGCCTCGCCACGGGCAAGGCCTGGCACGTTCTCGAGCACGAAGGCCCTCGGTGAGGCCTCGTAAAGCGCCCGGACGAACTGCGCTATGCCGTCTCGGGGGTCGGACCGGCCGCGCCGCAGACCGCCAAGGCTCCAGGGCTGGCAAGGAGGACCACCTATTACGGCGTCGAGCTGGCCCCGGTACTGGCGGAAGTCCACCTCGCTAATGTCCTGCTCGTGCACTTTCACGCGTGAAGCCGCGCTATTGCCCAGCTGCTCGTGGGCTGACCTGTAAGTGCTCGCCGAGTCGCTGTCAAGCTCAATAGCGCTAACTACCTGGAAGTACGCCCCGAACCCAAGCGAGAGCCCGCCAGCCCCAGCGAAAAGGTCCACCACCTTCAGGTTGTCGATGGCCCGGGCCACGGGCGCCCCCCTGGACAGGCAAAGCTTTGGCACAACATTTGGCACAACAATAGAGGCCCGCTCTCGTCGAGCGAGCAGGACGCCCTCACCCGCCACCCCCACAGATCGAGGACCGAGCTTCACCCTAAGGCGGTCGGCTTAAGGCGGTCGGCGAGCCCGGCAGTCAGAAAACGGCCTGTGGCCCGCTCGGCGACCAGCGGCAAAGGCCCGTTTTCGTCCTTGGCGCGAGTAGGTTTTGGGGCATGGAAACTTGGGAAGCGATCACGGCACGGCGAAATGTCCGTTCCTACCAGGACAGGGCTATACCCGAAGCTAATTTGCACAAGATATTGGAGGCCGGCTGGAGGGCGCCTTCAGCTTCTAACCGCCAGAGATGGGAGTTCGTGGTTACGACAGAACGCTCTGCGCTCCAAGAGCTGGCAAAGGCTTGGCGGGGAGCTGGCCACGTGGCAACCTCGGCGGCCACGGTCACGCTGGTGCTGCCCCATAGCGACGACGAGCGCTCCCGACTGCTAGACCAGTACGACCTCGGCCAGGCAACCATGCTCATGATGCTGGCGGCGGCCGACCTGGGTATCGGTAGTGGCCACGCTGTGGTAGACGACAAAGCCATTTGCCGGCGCGTCCTTGGAGTACCCGACGACTACGACCCTGCCTACTTCCTGGCCCTCGGTTACCCTGCCGACCGGCCTCTCAAGCCGCTCCGGCACCCCAAACGGCGCCCGTTCGAAGAGGTCGTGCACATGGGCCATTGGTAGGCAGCAAGCCTGCCTGGCCCACCGACGACGACCGGGCAGTAAACGCCGACCCTGGCCCGCCCTTCGATAACACCTTCGGTAACAAGGCAGCTGCTGTCCTCATATGACCAAAAAGCCAATTGTGCGTGCAGTTGACAGAAAGCTGCGTAAAGCTGAAAGCAAGCTGAGCGCGCAGCGAAAACGAGCCCGCGAGATGGCCCCCCGCCTGTTGGGAGGCTCCAAGCATGGCTGGCGTCGGGTCGCAGCCAGGTCAGTACAAAAAGCAGTACGAGACCGCGTAGCAATGGCCGCAGGCAGCCTTGCTTACCACGGTTTTTTGGCGCTTTTCCCAGCCATCATAGCGGTGCTCGGTGCAGTGGCTCTCGCGCATGTCGGCAATGGAGCGGTCAAGGACATAACCCGGGGGATAGACAAAGCCCTGCCGCCTGGAGCAGCGGGAGTTTTTGTCTCAGCCGTAGAGGCTGCCTCCAAGCGCCCGCAGCGTTCCGCAACAGCTTTGATAGTGGGCATAGCTGTAGCAATTTGGAGCACTTCGAGCGCTATGGCAGCGCTCCAGCAGGCGCTTGACATGGCTTACGAGGTACCCTTCGACAGGAGCTTTTTAGGGCGCAGGTTGCACGCGGTGCCATTGATGGCGGCGACGCTGGTCCTCGGTGGTGCCGGGAGCGCACTGGTACTTTTCGGTGCGCCGATCGGCAAAGCCATCGGCGTGGAAGGCGGGGTACTGGGCGCTGCGTGGACGGCTGCCCGTTGGGCGGCCACCACTTTGGCCATCACAGTACTGTTCTCGTTCTTCTATTTTGCAGGGCCCAATCGAGCGGAACCACGTTGGCATTGGGTGAGCGCTGGAGGGATCGTAGCTACTGGAGTTTTTTTAGCTGCCTCGCTCGGGTTCTCGCTTTACATAGACCACTTTGGCTCTTACGGCCGCACCTATGGCCCCTTTGCGGGTGTTGCGGTCCTGATCTTGTGGATGTGGTTAACAGGGTTGGCGGTGCTTTTGGGTGGCGAGCTGAACGCCGAGATCGAAAGGGGGACCGCTGGAGCCCCAAGCCTTGGCGCGCTCCCTAACAGGCCAGCTTGAACTGAGCCTGGTCGATCTGCTCGGCAAGCACGCTGGCCGTCACGACCCAGACGACCTCCTCCTCGACAGGCGCTGGCCACGGCTACGAGCAAGTAGCTCAGGACCACGACCAGGGCGCTGGGCAGTCGTTGGCCCAAGTGCGCGCGGCACCGCACCGGTCGGGCCAGGTGCCGTCAGCTCGGCTGTGCGCGCTGAAGCCGGCAGGCAAAGGCCGTCGCGACCTACCGAGGAAGGCGGCGAAGGCTCTGTGCCATGCGCTGAGGCGGGTGGGGAAAGTCCAGCCTGGCTGGCCTGACTGGCCCTGGAGATCGGCACTCGCACCAACGGTACAGCCACGAGCCCAGCGGCGACCAGTAGGCTAACTATGCCAACCACCCGTACAGCCGGGCCGAACTGCGACATTGCAAGAGCGTCGCCGCCCAAGACAGCTCCTGCCACGTAGACGGTGACGACTGCCTGCTTCACGGAAAAACCCATGCGCACCAGCCGGTGACTTGTGTGGTCCTGGCCACCTTGGAACGGGCTTACGCCCCGAGCAGCACGCGTGACCACCACAAGAGCCGTGTCAAAGAGAGCCACGCCGGGGATAGCAAGTATGACTGCCATGTCGACTCGTGCCGCCGGGTGCTCACGCAGCTTCAGCAACAGCACGGCCAGCACAAAACCGAGGAACAAGCTCCCCGCGTCGCCCATATAAATCTTTGCCGGCCTGAAGTTGTGGCGCAGAAAACCGGCGGCACAACCGGCCAGGGCGACCGCAAGCGCTGCGACCAGGTACCGCTGCTGGAGCCAAGCCACACCAAAGACCGACAGAGCAGCCAGGCCGGCCACGCCGGCCGAGAGCCCGTCCATGTTGTCAAGCAGGTTGAAGGCATTGGTAACCCCTACGACCCAGGCCACCGTCACGATGGCGTCGAGCCAGCCAGGGAAGCCAGCCAAGTGGGTAGCGTCCCCCATTGCCCATACTGCCGCTCCAGCAGCCGCCTCGAGCGCGACCCTGACCCAAGGGCTGATCCCACCGCGGACATCGTCCAGCAAGCCGACTAGGGCCAAGGCGACCGCCAGGCCAAGGAAGCCGGCCAGCTCAGGTAGCCCGCTCGGTGGTGGGTCGACAGCGGTACCGAAAAGCACGGCCGCCGAAAAAGACACCACGATCGCTGCCCCTCCCAAGTACGGGACTGCCTCCCTGTGCGACTTGGCCGGCCCGGGGTGGTCCAAAATGTTGAAGCGAAGTGCCAACCGCAAGGCCAGTGGCGTGAGAGCCAGGCTGAGCAACAGGGACGCCACCATGATCCCGCCGTACGCCCACAGTGGGAGCTTGCTCATCGCGCCTTGGTCTCCCGCTCAAACGCAAGGCGCAACAGGTCGCTGACAGCCGAGCTCATCTAACAGCCATCATCGCGCTAGCGGGGACGGCGCTGGCCCCAAAAGACCTGCGCATGGCTGCACCACGGCCGGCTATGCCCGAAGGTACCTCAGAGGTGCTCGACGGAAGTTCCCCGGCAGCGATGGCGGGTGTCCAAGACGTAACGGGCGTTGGCAGCAACTAAGTCGTAATCGACGTCGTCGTGGTCTGTTAGAAGGACGACGGCATCGGAGCTGTTCAGCTCGGCGGGGCTCAGCGAAACCCGCACGAGCTGGCTGTCCAGGCCAGCTCGCGACGCTTCGGCGACGTGGTCGTCCACGTAACGCACCTCCGCCCCCAGGTCCACCAAGCGCTTGGCCACCACGAGAGCCGGCGACTGGCGCAAGTCGGAGGTGTTCGGCTTATAAGTGAGGCCGAGGAGCAGGACGCGGCTGCCGTTCACCGCGAGCCTGCGGCGGTTTAGGCCGGCCGTCAAGCGCTGCACCACGTAGTCGGGCATGTGGTCGTTGATGTCGTTGGCCAGCTCCACCAAACGGAAGCTACGCCCGAGCGAGGTCCGCACGTGCCAAGCCAGGTAGGAGGGGTCGATCGGCAAGCAGTGGCCGCCCACCCCTGGCCCAGGGTTGAACCGCATGAAACCGAACGGCTTCGTCGCTGCTGCGTCGAGCGCTTCCCATATGTCCACCCCGAGGCCGGCGGCGAACATGGCGACCTCGTTGACCAAGGCGATGTTCACATGGCGGAAGGTGTTCTCGACAAGCTTGGCCAGCTCGGCCACCCGAGGGCTGGAGACCCGGACAGTCCTTTCCACGATCGTCTGGTAGAAAGCTTCTACCGCCTCCAGCGAAACGGGGCTCACGCCCGACACGACCTTTGGGGTGCTGGCCAAGCCGAACCTACGGTTGCCGGGGTCGATACGCTCGGGACTGTAACCGAGGTGGAAGTCCTCGCCCGGCACGAGGCCAGAACCTTGCCGTAGCAGGCCCGCCAGCAGTTCCTCCGTCGTCCCCGGGTAGGTGGTCGACTCCAGCACCACGACCGCCCCGGGCTTCAGGTAACCGGCCAGAGCCCGGCCCGCTTCCTCGATGAAGCTGAGGTCGGGGGCGCCCTCCTTCAGCGGGGTCGGCACAGTGATAAGCGCCACGTCAAAGCCGGCCAGGCTGGCTGGGTCCCCGCTGGGGAAATAACGGCCGCTCGCCAGGGCAGCAGAGAGCTGGCGAGGGCTCACGTCCTCGACGTAGGAGCTTGCGGCCACGAGCGCCTCCACTCGTCCAGAGTCGGTGTCGTAACCGACCACCTGGTGGCCTACCTCAACGGCCCGCATGGCAAGTGGCAAACCAACATAGCCCTGGCCTATGACGGCCACCTTGGTCGCTCCTGCGGGCACGTTAGCCGCCTCTGCGGGCACCTTGGTCGCTCCTGCGGGCACCGTCCCATCCTGGCCTACCGGGCGGACGCGGTCAAAGAAGCCAGCCGTCGCCCTGTCGTGCCCGGTCCTACCAAGCGGGTCTCGGCCCGACGAACGTCGGCGCCATCGGACCGGGTACCCCACTTTGCAGGCCGGCTGGCCCTGGGCGCTCCAGGAGAACGCCGGGAGCTGCTCGGACCGCAGAGTTGGGTGCTACGCAACCTTTTACACTAGTGGCAGCAGCGGATCCGCACTGAGCGGGGGAAGACGGCCTCGACGGCCCGGACGAGGCCCGGGGCGCCGTCGGTGGTGACCGTCGTCGGAGGGCGAAGACCACGGGCGACATGTGGCGCAAGAACTCGGTCCAGCAACCCTCAGGCTCTTTGTTGCCGACCGCTAGGTGCAAAAGGTGCTTGCGCCCATCTAAGTCGATGCCCCAGGCGACGAGCAGGGCCTCCTTGGCCCCCTCGGCCCAGAGGGCTCGAAGATCGCGTCCAGGAACAGGTACCCGACCTCGGCCTCGGAGAGGTCCCGGGCACAGAAGGCCTGGTAGTCCTCCCAGAGCTGGTCGGTTATCTCGGAGACCGCGGACTTCGAGATGAGCAGCTCACCGGTCGCGTCCCGAAAGGCGTCCTCGACGTCTCGGGTGGACAGCCCTCTCGCGTACATCTCGGCGACCAGGCGCTCTAGCAACTCGGAGCTGCCCTCCACGAAGCTCATGGGGCTCGATCGGGAAGGCTGTCCGGTCCCGCGGACCTGGGGGACCTGGACAGGAACGGCGCCCTCGGCGCTGCGGGCACGACCCGGCTCGTAGCCGTTGCGGGAGCCCTCCTGGCCCTCCCCTCGCCGCTCGTAGCGTCCCCGGCCACCTAAGAAGTCAGCCTGCTCGGCCTCGAGCAGCCGCTGGACGACGAGGCGGACCGCGAGCTCAACGAAGGCCGAGACGACGCTCGCCTCGGGGTCGGTCCCCCCGGTGAGCAGGCAGTTCAGCTCCTCACGGACGTGCACGGACGGCGGTACCCTTCTCATAGCCTGGACCTCCTTGGTTGCTTGTCGTTGCCACCATGGTGGTCCAGGCCGACCTCGATTTACAGGAACCGTAGGCCATCCCCCACGTCGGTCTCGTGAAACTGCATGGCACCACTACTTGCGTTTAAGTTTTTGCCGTACTGAGGGAGCTCAGCGGCGCTTACAACAGGGCCAAGCTGGGCTGGAGCCGAGACGGCGCGGTGCAAGCTGATGTCAAGACGGCTTCGCTCTAAGCTGGGGCCAGCCCCTTAGGGCCAGGAGGGTGCCAACCACGAGGCTCGGCCGGACCGCCAAGGTTGTCCTGTCAGCTCGCTACGCTCGTAGCGAGAAAGGCTCGTCTCAAAAAAGAGCCGCACGGAGGTGAGCCATGCAAAAACAAGGGCGCAATGAACTGTGCCACTGCGGGAGCGGTAAAAAGGCCAAGTACTGCTGCGGCTCATGGCGCGGCCCCTCACCAGAGGCGCTCGACCGCGCCTTCATCGCTGCGGCCTCGCGCGACAGCCGCCCAGAGCGCCTGGAGCTCAGCTTGAGCGGGCTGACCGAGCAGTACCTCGACGAGCTCTACTTGCTGCCGATGAACTTCCCTGAGCTCACAGTCACGTTGCCCACATTGATCGACCTAGAGCTGGACAAGCTGCTAAAGAGCTGTGCCACCCGCGACACCCAAGGCGTGGACGCGGCGTTGCGTCAGGCAGCCAGCCGCTACCAAAGCGTACCCGAACGCGCCCGCTTGGCCCGTGAAGTAGTGCGCCTGCGTGACGAGGGCCGAGTCGACCGCCACCTGGCGGCTCTCGCTCTTTTCGACCTGGGGCGCCCCGAGCCTTCCGCCCTCGTCGAGGCTGCCACCTTACAGGCCGCCCTCGTGCGCTCGGGCGTCAGCCGCACAAGCACAGGGCTGCTGGTCTCCTCCTGAGCGCGCCAGTGGTCTTTTCATCAGCACCGCCAGGTTCGCTACCTCAGCGCGCGGGCGGAGCGAAGCTAGCGCGCACGGAGGAAGCGAAGCTATCGTGAGCCGCTCGTCATGTGACGTCTTGTTGCTCTTGACCCGCATGAACATCGGCGGCCCGGCCAAGCAAGTAGCCGAGCTTGCCAAGGGCTTGTCAGCTGAGCTCCGAGTGAGGGTGGCAGCAGGGCAGCCCCCCGAGCACGAGGGGGAGATCCAAGACCCGGAGGTGGCCGTGGAGCCGGTCCCGCTGGTCAGGCCGCTCCGGCCGCTAACCGACGCTCGGGGCCTGTTCGCAGTGCGCAACTTATTAGGCAGGACGGCTCCAGGCGTACTGCACACCCATATGGCCAAGGCCGGGGCGCTTGGCCGGCTAGCTGCATCGAGCCGGAGGCCAGGGCCACGTCTCGTGCACACCTTCCACGGGCACGTTCTCGAAGGGTACTTCGGGCCCGCCCAGCGCACTGCGTTCTTGCAGGTGGAACGAGCCCTGGCCCGGCGCACCGACGTGCTGGTAACCGTGAGCCCGGAGGTGCGCGACGAGCTGCTCGGCCTCGGGGTCGGCAAGCCCGCCCAGTACCGGGTCATCCCGCTGGGGTTCGACCTCAGCCGCTTCATGTCGGTGGGGGGCCAGAGCGGCCAGCTGCGCTCGGCGCTGGGCTTGGGCGCAGACGTGCCCCTGGCCGGCGTCCTGGGCAGGCTAGTGCCGGTAAAAGACCACGCCACGCTGCTCAGCGCACTGGCTGGTATAGCGCGCCTGCACCTAGCCGTCCTAGGCGACGGGGAGCTGCGCCAGGAGCTCGAAGCCTCCGCCCGCCGGCTGGGCGTCGCCGACCGTGTGCACTTTACCGGCTGGTGGGCCGACGTGCCGGCAGCCCTAGCCGACATGGACATGGTGGTGCTTCCCAGTCGCAACGAGGGGACACCGGTCGCGTTGATCGAAGCCCTGGCCGCAGCCCGCCCGGTTGTGGCGACCGCAGTCGGAGGAGTAGGCCAAGTGGTCCAAGACGGCGAAACAGGTTGGCTCTGCCCGCCCGGGGACACGTTCAAGCTGGCCGAGCTCATGGCAAGGGTCTTGGCCCAGCCCGCTGAGTCTCGCCGGATGGCGGTTGAGGGCCGGCGACGCGTGTCCCAGCGCTTTGGCCGTCAGCGAATGCTGGACGAGCACCGAGACTTGTACAACGAACTGCTGGGCCGCCCTGGCGCCTAGCCCGCCGAAACGGGACTTCCACGGACCAGGCGCGCTACAAGCACATAGCGCGGTAACCTAACTACATGGTTATTGCCTCAGTGACCGCAAGCGTCGCCTCCGAACCCAGCCTTGCCCTGCCATGACACCCACCGTAACGACTACCGCCACCGACGGCACACGCAAGATCCCTCCAGGCAATGACGCCATACGCGCTCATGGGCCCGGTACGGCCACAGGTGCCTGTGCCATAAGCGCCGGACGTTCCCTCTCGCGCCTGTCCCGCCTACTGGAGCTGGCCTCCGCTTCTGCCGGGCTCACCCTGGCCCAGTACAGGGTGCTCGTTTTCCTGGCCCAGAGGCCACAGCGCGCCCGGTCCCTGGCAGCCAAGGCAGAAGTCCAAAGGTCGACCCTCAGCGCCATCGTGGGCGGCCTGTGCCGCGGGGGCCTGCTCGTGCGCAACCCCGTTGAGAGCGACGGCCGGGGCGTGGAGCTGGAGCTGACCGACGCTGGGCGCTCGGCCCTGCGCCAAGTCGATGCCACACTGGCCGAACGGCTTCTTCAAGCCACCTCCGGCACCGGGGTAGACATCCACCTCCTCGCCGCCAACCTTGAGGCGCTTGTTGAAGGGCTCGAAGACGTCCTGGGGCAAAAGCACCTATGAGCGCACCCGAGGCACCTATGACGGCAGCCGTGCTGCATGTCAGCTCCGCCACTGGTACTTCGCCAGAGAGGGCCCGCGGCACCCTGACCAAGGACGCCCGTCCTCACACCGGCCTAGCCCTCGTCGTGATCATGATCGGCGTGCTCATGGCTGCCGTCGACACCACGATCGTCGTCTTGGCTCTCCCACAGATGGAGCGCTCTCTGCACGTCCCGATCTCAGGCGTCATCTGGGTCATCATTGCCTACCTGCTCGTTGTCACCCTGCTTGCTACACAGGTCGGGCGCCTAGGCGACATGTTCGGCCGGGTGAGGATGTACGAAACAGGCTTCATCGTCTTTATCGTCGGCTCCGCCTTGTGCGCCCTCGCTTCCAACGAGGCGACGATCATCAGTTTCCGGGTGCTCCAAGGCGTCGGAGGAGCGCTCATCACGGCCAACAGCGGCGCCGTCATAGCCGACACCTTCCCGCCCGAGCGCCGTGGCCGAGCGTACGGCTTTAACTCCATAGGCTTCAACGTCGGCGCCGTGCTCGGCATCCTGTTGGGCGGCCTGATCGTCAGCTACTTGTCCTGGCAGTGGGTTTTCTGGGTCAACGTGCCCGCAGGAGTGGCAGCGTTCGCTCTTGCACTGCGGGTCCTCCGCGACACCGGCAAGCGCCAGCACCAGCGCCTCGACCTCGCAGGCATGGTGCTGCTCGGCTCAGGGCTTTTCGGGGTCCTGTGGGCCATGACCAAGCTGGCCACAAGCTCTTTCACCACCGACGTGACCGCTGCGCTGGTCGGTGGCGCTGTCGTGCTCGTGGCCTTTGTGGCTCTCGAGGCAAGGCGAGCCACGCCCATGGTGGACCTGTCGTTGTTCCGCATCCCGACCGTTACGCCAACATTGCTTGCGTCTTTGTTCCAGGGGATGGCTAACTTTGCCGTCCTTTTCCTCATAATCATGTACCTCCAAGGTGTGAGGGCCATGACCCCTCTCGACGCCTCGCTCTTGCTCGTGCCGGGCTATTTGGTAGGCGGCGTCGTAGGCCCGGTCAGCGGCCGCCTGGCTGACCGAATTGGCCCCGTATGGCCTGCAACGGTGGGCCTCGGAGTGCAAATAATCGCGCTTGTCGTCTACTCTCGCTTGGCCGTCGGGACCGCGCTGTGGGTCGTCGTGCTGGCCGCGGTCGTAAATGGCGTAGGGAGCGGGGGTTTCTTCCCTGCCAACACGTCCGCAGTCATGAAGGCGTCGCCTGGCAAGCAGTTCGGCGTCGCCTCGGGCATGCTCCGCACGTTCGCGAATGTCGGCATGGTATTTTCGTTCGCGGTTGCTATCTTGGTCTCAGCCAGGTCAGTGCCCCGCCACGTGGCCTTTGCCATTTTCGTCGGCACCACTCACCTGTCCCGCCAACTCGCCAGCTCTTTCACCGTCGGCCTGCACGCTGCCTTCTTGGCATCTGCCGGGATCATGGCCCTGGCAGCTGTCCTGTCGGCCACCCGGGTCCTACGCCGTCACCGCAGCGCGCTGGCCACTGCCGTCACAAGCCAGGCCCCCCTCTCACGTTGAGCGCTGCGCCGAGCGCGACCCCCCGTCCAGCTTCCAGCATGAGCTAGACAAGGTGAAGGTCAGCGGCAGCTATAGCCGCCGTCGACCGCAAGGCTGACTCCGGTGATCATGCTGGCCGCGTCGCTTAGGAGAAAGACGATCGGCCCTGCGACGTCGTCTACTGTGGCCCAGCGGTGCAGCGGCATCTGTTCGAGGAACGGGCCCCCTATTTCCGGACGGCCCCAGTACCAGTCCGACATCGGCGTCATGACGACCGTCGGGTTGACACCATTTACTCGGATACCGTACTGGCCCAGCTCCAGTGCGGCGACCCTAGTTATGTTGTCGACAGCCGCTTTGGAAGACCCGTAAGCGATGTGGCCCTTCAAAGCCACCAAGGACGCCTGGCTCGACACGTTAACTATGGCGCCGCCCCGGCCTAGCCGGATCATTTCGCGTGACGCGTACTTTATGACGATAAGGGTGCCGCGGGCGTTCACCGCCATGACCCTGTCGAACACCTCAAGGTCAGCATGTTGCGGCTCCTCGATGTCCCCGCCCCAGCCAGCAGAATTAACGACACCATAAAGGTCGAGCCCTTCGATGGCACGGCGGGCACTTTCTTCCTCAGTCAGGTCGAACCTCAGCGTACGCGCTCCGGTGGCCTCCGCCAGCTGGCCCAAAGCGTCCTCGTTGCGACCCGCAGCTATCACGTCCGCTCCGGCAGCTACGAGCTGGCGGACAGTTGCCCCGCCGATGCCACCGCTCGCTCCCGTGACCAAGATGGTCCGGCCATTGAAATCGGTCATTGCCGGCCAAGCCTAATGCCTGGGTGCCGGCAAAGGCACAGCCGCCGCTCGGCCCTGAGGAACGTGCCCACCTTGGGTGATGGCCCTGCTTTGCCATGGCATGCTGGGGCCCGGTCGGAGGTTGCCCCTGTGGGGCCCGGTCGGAGGTTGCCTCCCCGGTCCACCCCTCACTACCGTGGCGATGTGACCGCCCTCAACGCGGGCACGCTGCGCAACCTGCCGAAGGCCGTGCACGTGCCGGAGTACGACCCCAAGGCCTGCCAGGCCGGCATTGTGCACTTCGGTGTGGGGGCTTTCCACCGGGCGCACGAGGCGATGTTCGTTGACCGCCTGCTGGCGCTCGGGCTGAGCACCTGGTCCATCTGCGGAGTCGGTGTCTTAGAGGCCGACCGAGCCATGCGAGACGTGCTGCGCGACCAAGACAACCTCTACACACTGGTCACTCTCGCCCCTGACGGCACGGCCGAGGCGCGCGTGGTCGGCTCGCTCACCGAGTACCTCTACGCGCCCGACGACCCTCAGGCAGTGCTCCGCAAATTGGCCAGCCCACTTACGAGGATCGTCTCGCTCACGATAACTGAAGGTGGCTACTCCGTGAGCGACACCACTGGCGAGTTCCAACCCGAAGACCCATTGACCATGAGAGACTTGGCGTCAGACGGGCCACCTGTCAGCGTCCTTGGGTTTATAACGGCTGGGCTTGTCTTACGCCGCGCACGTTCACTGCCGCCTTTCACGGTGATGTCGTGCGACAACCTGGCTCATAACGGCGACGTCACACGTACGGCCGTGCTCGGCTTCGCCAAGCGCAAGTACCCAGAGCTGGTCCAATGGGCCGAAGACAACGTCATGTTCCCGAACTCGATGGTCGACCGGATCACCCCTGCCACCACCGATGAGACCCGCGCCTATATCTCAGCCACATTTGGGGTCGATGACCGCTGGCCGGTACGGTCGGAACAGTTTTGCCAATGGGTCTTAGAGGACCGTTTCGCCAACGGCCGGCCCCCTTTCGAGAAAGCTGGCGTCCAGATGGTCGACGACGTCGGCCCGTACGAGCTGATGAAGTTGCGCCTGCTCAACGCTTCGCACCAGGTGATGAGCTACCTCGGCCTACTGGCCGGTGCAACTTGGGTGCACGAGGTGTGCCGGGACCCGTTGTTCGTACAACTGCTCCTCGCCTACATGCACGAAGAGGCCATCCCGACACTACCGCCAGTACCGGGCATCGACCTCGACGCCTACTGCGACGGGCTGATCGCCCGTTTTGCCAGCGAAGCCGTCAAAGATACCCTGGAGCGCCAGGTGGTGGACGGCTCCGACAGGATCGCCAAGTTCTTGCTACCCGTGGTGCGCGAGCAGCTCCGCAAAGGCGGGGAAGTACGGCGCTCCGTGCTCGCCCTGGCAGCGTGGAGCACTTTCCTCGAAGACCGCCTGGCCAGCGGCGGGACCTCGGCAGTCACCGACCGGCGCGCCGAGCAGCTCGCGAGCGCTATCGAAGCTGAGCGGCAAAGCCCGGGCGCTTTCCTCGGCTACCAGCCCGTGTTCGGCGACCTCGGCTCCAACGGCCGGCTGCGGGCCACGTTCATAACCTTGCGAGGCAAACTGCGCGACCACGGAGCCCGAGCCACAATTAGCGAGGCCCTCCACAACAGCCATTAGCAACGTCACCGCAGCCACAAAACAGCTGCGAAGGGGCCCGTGGCGAGCCGTCTACGCTAGGGCGCCCGTGCCCAGCCGGGTCGCCTACTGCCGCGGTGCCGGGCTAGGCTCGCGGCCGAACTGGGCCAAACCGGCAAGCCCAGAAGCAAGTTGTCATTTTCCCAAAACGTGCCACCTAGGAGGGCTTTGGATGCTCCCACTCACCTCGGCTACGCTCAGCACGCTTACGGGGGTAGCAGTGCCCAGCTACGACCGTTCGGCGCTCCAGCCAGGGATCGCCCATTTCGGGGTTGGAAATTTTCACCGCTCCCACCAGGCTGTGTACTTGGACCGTTACCTGAACGCCGGTGGCAGCCCGAAGTGGGGGATCGTCGGCATCGGCATAAGCGATAGCCCCGCTGCACGCGAAAAAGCGCGCCGTTTCGACGAACAGGACTGCCTTTACACCGTCACCGAGCTAGACCCGGCCGGGACGTCCGAGACGCGGGTCATCGGGTCGATCATCGGCTATGTCCACGCGCCGCAGGCCCCAGAGCGCGTGCTCAGCCTGCTGAGCTCGCCCGAGCTGCACGTCGTCACCTTGTCGATCACTGAGGGCGGCTACTTTATTGACGAAGAAACCGGCGGGTTTGCCTCGGGGCACCCTGAAGTACAAAAGGACTGCTCTCGCGAGCACCCGAGAACGGTTTTCGGCTTCATAGTGCGCGCCCTACAAGAGCGCCGCCGCCTGGGGTTGCGCCCCTTCACGGTCGCCTCCTGCGACAACTTGCCTCACAATGGCGACGTGGCTCGCGCTGCGGTTGTCGGTTACGCCGCTTTAATGAGCGACGACCTGGCGGCTTGGGTCGCAGACAATGCAGAGTTCCCGAACTCAATGGTGGACAGGGTCGCCCCTTACGTAGACGACCAAGCCCGCCAAGAGCTCAACCAACGTACAGGCATCGACGACCACCTCGCCGTAATGGCCGAAAGCCACATCCAATGGGTGCTCGAGGACCGCTTCGCCGACGGCCGTCCCGAGCTGGAAAATGTGGGCGTCCAGGTCGTCGACGACGTTTCCGGTTATGAGACCGCAAAGCTGCGCCTGCTGAACGCTCCTCACGTACTCATGTCTTACCCCGCGGTCCTCGCAGGCTACCGAATTGTCAACGAGGCTGTCGCGGACCCATTGTTCCGCCGCCTATTGGAAACGGTAATGTCCGAGGACGTGCTGCCGCTAATGGCTGGCAAGCTACCAGCCGACCTTGACGCCAATGCTTACATCCAAAATACTTTGGCAAGGTTCGGCAACCGTTCGATCCAGGACCAGCTCCTGCGAGTCGCCAGCGACGGTGCTTCCAAAATCCCAGCGTTCCATACTGCGATTATCCGCCAGATGCTCCTTGAAGGCCGTGACATCCGCAGGGAAGCACTGATGTTGGCGTGCTTTTACCGCTACCTGAGCGGCATGGACGACCGCGGCCAGCCCTTCGACGTCACGGAGCCGTCGCTCAGCCCGGCCGAGCAAGCTGACTTGCGCTCTGCCGGCCCGATGGCACTGCTCCGCCAGCGCAAGTTTGCCGGCCTCGGAGCAGCTGACGACGACCGTTTCGTCAGTGCGTACCGTGATGCAAGCCAGCTGCTGCAACAAAGGGGGGCTCTGGAGGCAGTCAAGTCCGCGCTGGCATGAAGAGCGCGGGCCCTTCCTGGCTGAGCTTTCGCGCCCCTTTAGCACAAGCCAGGTTGTCGGCAACGGCTTCAAACGGGCATAATCGCCCCATGGTCACCGAAATAGCCCGCTTGACGGTCGTCACAGGCCAGGAGGCGGAGCTTGAGCGC
Source organism: Acidimicrobiales bacterium (assembly GCA_049966695.1). Taxonomy (GTDB): domain Bacteria; phylum Actinomycetota; class Acidimicrobiia; order Acidimicrobiales; family Palsa-688; genus JAKAWM01. Next base: position 15,900 of record JBMFUG010000045.1, read on the forward strand.
GCCTTTGGCGAGTTCAAAGCAACATTGGCTAAGGCTCCAGGCTTCCACGGGGCCGAACTGCACCGAGGAGTTGAAAAGCCCTCCGAGTACTGGCTGTTCGTGCGCTGGGAAAGCGTCGCAGCGCACACGGTCGACTTCAAGGCCTCGGGTGGTTTTGCCCGCTGGGACGAGCTCGTAGGGCCTCACCTCGCCCAAGCCCCCGACGCCGTGCACGCCGAACTGAGGACCTCGGTGGATCCGGCGAACTGAGCCGGGCCGAGAAATTTCAGTGGTACGCCGAGGTGAGCGGTCGCCCGTTGCCTTGCAAAGCCGCCTTGGCGCGTACTGCCTTGGCGGGCTCGCAAGGCTGCCCTGGTACGGCTAAAGGCACCTTGGGTTGGGCACGTTGAGCACGACCTTCCCCGGTAACTCCACAGTAGTCGTCGTCGGGAGCCTCAACCTCGACCACGTGGTACGGGTCGAGCGGCTGCCAGTCCCTGGCGAGACCATAGCCGGCGGCAGTTACTTGTCGGTGCCGGGCGGCAAAGGCCTCAACCAGGCGGTGACGGCAGCACGCCAACGCGCCCCAGTGGCAATGGTCGGCTGTGTCGGGGACGACAGGGCCGGCGAGCTCTTGCGGGCCGTGGTGTCCAGTGAGGGCATCAGTACCTCTGCGCTGCGCACACTCAGAGGCGTCCCGAGCGGGACCGCCCTCATAACGGTTGCTAAAGACGGTGCGAACACAATAGTCGTGGCAGCCGGGGCGAACGCTCTGCTAGGCGTAGAGGACGTCCAAGCCGCTAGCAACCTGCTCGGCCCGGGTGCTGTTGTGCTCGCCCAGCTGGAGGTGCCCCTTGCCGTGGTCGAGGCTGCCCTTTTGGCTGCCCGCCAACGCGGTGCCACCACGGTCCTAAACCCCGCCCCAGCCTCGGCACCTCTTCCGCTTCGGCTTTTGTCTTTGGTCGACGTGCTGGTCCCTAACGAAACCGAAGCTTGCGCCTTATCAGGAAAGCCCACGGCGCTAGAGGCGGCCGCCTGGTTGGTGGCCCATGGCTGCCGGGCGGTCCTGGTCACTGTTGGCAAGAAGGGGGCTCTGCTCGCCCAGCCCGGCTCACCGGTGTTGGCTCTAGGCGCGTACGAGGTAACAGCGGTCGACACCACTGCAGCGGGCGATGCCTTCTGCGGCGTGCTCGCGGTGGCGCTCGCCAGGGGCCGCACCATTACAGAGGCGGCGCAGCGCGCCAGTGCAGCCGGAGCATTGGCTACGACCGTGGCGGGGGCGCTGCCCAGCCTCCCCACGTCAGACGATGTGGACGCGCTCCTTGCCCGGTCCTCACCCCCTGAAGTTACACCCTTGCCTGCCACCTGAGCCCTTGGGCCTCGTGGCGCCGCCGACACCTTGCCACCGACCCGGCGGACCTTCGGTGTAGCCCTGACGGGCCCTACCGAACAGGCCCGGGCTAGGCCCTCACCGTTCTAACCCGGGCGCCTCCTGTCCCTCAGCGGCTCCTTCTTTTGGTGCCAGCCGTTCAGCCACCAAGAGGTCCCGCCTGCCAAGTGGCCCCTCGTGCCCGGCAGGCGAGCGGCCGTCATCGCTCCTTGCGCCTTGGTGCACCTCAAGGCCTGTCCCTGTCCAGCGCAGCCAGGACAGGTCTTTTACGACCACGTCTGCACCGGCCTCGCCGACTTCGTCTCCTACCCCCACCACAGCCTTGGCACCAGCAGCCCGAGCCGCCTTGGCTCCTGCCACTGAGTCCTCTACTACAACCGTGGCAGATGTGGCCAAGCCCATCCGAAGCGCCGCTGCCTTGTAGCCCTCGGGGTCCGGCTTGCCCATGACCACGTCCTCGGCGCTGACCATGACCCTTGGGGCCGGCAAGCCCGCTGCGGCCAACCTGGCGAGGGCCAGCTCGCGCCGGCCCGACGTCACTACGGCCCAGCGGTCTTCAGGTATGGAGGCGACCAGGTCACGAGCTCCCTTGACCGCTCTCACGCTTGGCGCGTCTTCGATCTCAAGGCGGTCTATCCGAGCCACCTCCTCCGCCCGGCGAGCTTCTGGCACAAGCAGTGCCACCGTGTCCTCCGAGCGCCGGCCGTGGACCAAGCGGTACACCTCCTCAGCGTCGAGGCCGAGCTTTTGGGCCCATCGGGCCCACGCCGCCCTCACGCTGGCCGCCGAGTCAACAAGCACGCCGTCGCAATCGAACAGTACGGCGCGGCAAGACAGGAGCACTACAACAAGCTTATGTCACCGGCCGGTTGCGGTAGCGCCCGGCTAGCTCGCGTGTGGCCACCTGCATCCGCACCGGCGGTAGGCCTCGAGCCAACAAGGTCAGGTCGTCTAGCACCATCTCGCCGATCTTGTAGAACGCTTCGGGGATACCGCCCGCCCGATGAGCAGACAATACCAAGCCCTCCATGCCTCGTGCCCTGTCTCCCGGCGGCACAGGTTCCTCGGGCCACACATCTATGGCGGCCAGCAACCGGCCAGCTTCGACCCTGTCCAACAGGGCCGGAAAGTCCACGACAGGGGCACGGCTTACCAGGACAAGCCTGGCGCCCGGTGGCAACAAGTCAAGCTCCGTAGGGCCCAGCAGGCCGGTGCTTTCCTCAGTTACCGTCGCCAAGACAAAAACGAACCTGCTAAAAGCGAGCAGTTCGGGCAACGTGGATGGTACGACACCCAGCTCCTCCAAGGCGCGCTCCGGCAGCCACGGGTCGTACACGCGTACCTTGGCCCGGAACGGCTCGAGTAGAGCCAGCAACGCCCGACCCAAGTTGCCGAAGCCGACCATCCCGACCGCCGCATTGCGAAGCAGGACTGCATCGGTGTTGCCTTCGCTAACGTAGCGCTCCCGATTGGCCCGGAACGCCCTGTCCTCACGGCTTATACCTCTCGCCAAGTCCAGGGCAAGCCCGAGAGAGTACTCCGCAACCGCCGCAGCATAGGCAGGCCCACAGCCTAGGACGTAGACGCCGCGATCGAAACAGGACTGGTAGTCCACATTTGGGTAGAAATTGCCCTCCACGTTGACAAGGGCTCGAAGGTCCCGAGCCCGCTCCAATCGGTCCGCATACAAATCCGGCTGGCCAACGATGGCAAAGGCGCCCGAGATCACCTCGTCAAGTCGCCACGCCGCGCCCTCTAGATCTATTACCTCGAAACGCTGCTCCAGCTCAGCACGAACCGCTGGCGCGAAAATTCGGTCCAAGCGCTGCGGTTCAGGGGTCAGCACTACCACTGGGAGGCCACGCCGTTCGGCTTGCGCGCTCACAGCTGCTTCGCCCCTCGGTCGTCACTCAAGCCACCGACCGGCGCCGAGCTACAATGGACCGTCCTCTTGCACAATGCGCAAACATACGGCCTAGCTGTCATCACGTAGTCACCAGCACATTATCTGGGTTGTCCGGCCCGAAATGTTTAAGCATAACAAGCGGCTCTGTTTCACTCGTGTTGGTCACCAGCACACCGGATCTGGCCGCCGCTTCGGAGACAAAAAACTCGTCGGAAGTAAGCTGGCCGAAACGTATAAGAGTGGGGGACTCCACTGCCCAACGCCCCAGTCGGCCTCTCCCCTGGACGACAATGCAACCGTAACAGGCACTGTCGCTCACCACGGCACTATGCCCCGGCAGCACCGTCAGCTCCTTGGCGCTGAACGCTCGCGAACGGTATGCAACCCAATTTTCCTGGCAACCTTCAGGTGCAGATGTGCAGGCAACTGGGGGTGAGAACCGAGATCGGAAGAAATCAGGGTCAGTGTTCTTGTCCCAGTCCAGCGATGAGATAATAAAATCGAGATCACCGCGGTGCTCCGTTGGGACGTCTTTCCACAATAGTTCTTCTGAAAGAGTCCTGCAGCTTGTCCAAGATTCGCACATCGCGAACACGTCCGAAGCTACCTGGGGTTCGTACGTGCAAAGGCTGGCGGGAGCGTGCAGCACGCCTGCCGGTACATCCCATCCTGTCCCAAGCTTGATCCGGTACGCCAACGAAAGCTCTGTTATGCGTTTGTCGCCTTCATGGCCAAAACCTGTCAACCTTTTTTTGAGCTCTTCTTTAGCCGTGCCAGGTGCTAAGCCGAAGAACGTGAACGGGGCAGTGCCTAAGTGGTTGTTGACCTGAGGCGGGAAGTAGTAAGCCTCTGGCTTACCCCTGCGCCCCACTAGTTGTGCCATCTCGTCTGTTTGGTGGACGTGGAACGGCAGAGGGCCCTCGTTGTCAAAGAACTTGCTGTACATGGTCCAGGCACCGTACTTGACCCACAACCGCTCGCCTATGAGGTCAGCCCCAAGTTGGCCGACAACCTCGTCGAAGGGCAAGCCCTCGCCGCTTGGACCGACAACGATGCTGAGCCCCTCATCCGGGCCAGTCAGCGGCCCATTGTCTGCTCGGATAGCAGAAGAGAACCACCGCTCGTCAATACCCCCGCGCTCGCCGCCGAGCGCAAAGTAATCATCTGGGTGGAGCTTGATCCGTCGCCCTGGCACACAAAATGACCGCGGCACCCAAGTCGGGGCCAACCTCAATATCCCCTGGCCGTGCTCCATTGCTGCCTCAATGGACGACCGCTTTGTCGAACGAGCAAGTCCACCGATCATGGTGCGCTCACCCGAACGAGCGGTTTCAGGACCGCAGGGTCCCTCCGCGATGCAGTCAGCGCTTGCTCGCTCTCCTCAAGGGTGAAGCGGGCATCGACCAGGCCATCGAGGTCTATCGCACCTGAAGCTGCCAAAGTGACTGCACGGGGGTAGGTGTTCGCGTACCGGAAGGTGCCCGTCAGCCAAATTTCGCGCGTTTGGACTCTGGCCAAAGGCAGAGGGCTTACCGGCTCGGGCGACATGCCGATCAGCACAGCCGTACCCTTGGGCCGAAGAGCGTTTATACCGTCCTCTACCACCTTCGGGCTGCCTAGGCAATCGAAGAACACCTCTGCACCAGAGGCAGCATCAGCCAGGCTCGTCACCGCTGGGTCCACCGCAGCGGTAGCCCCCAAGTCAAGGGCCCGTTGCCCGCGGGCAACCCACGGGTCGCGCACCACTACTTCGGCTATGCCGCCTGCTTGAGCCACAAGCGTCAAAACGGCACCTATGGGACCAGCACCGGCAACTGCAACTTGGGCATTCGCACAAGCGTTCGCCTTCTCCCAGGCCCATAACCCGGCCGAGAACGCCTCTAGCAGGGCTCCGGCGTCGTCGGAGGCACTTTGGGGCAGCACGTAGGCAAAATCCTCGCGGGTCGTGACGTACTCTGCCAGGGCTCCTTCGACCGGTAGCGTGCCGAAGAAAGCTGCGTACGGGCATAGGTCGTAATGCCCGGACCGGCACTCCCTGCACACCCCACACGGCACACCCCGCTCCGTCGCGACCCACTGCCCGAGGCTGTGCTCGCTAGCACCGGGGCCAGCCTCCAACACCGCGCCAGAGGGCTCCTGGCCGAGCACAAGAGAAGCCTTCACGCCAAAGTCGCCGATGCGGCCGTGCTCGTAGTAAGGCAGGTCCGACCCGCAGATGCCCACGGACCGGACCTGCCCAAGCACCCCGCGCTCGCCCGGCTGCGGGACCAATCGCTCCTGTGCTCCCAGGCCACCGGCCCCGTACAGCACGGCCGCCCGGTTGTACCGTGCGACAGCGGCCGTCTCCTGG
>JBMFUG010000046.1:0-20971 GCA_049966695.1 Acidimicrobiales bacterium
AGCTTTTCCCATAGCCTCGCGTTCTGCACGCCGTTCCGCTCCCTTCGACCCGATCTTTTACAGCCGGAAATCGTAGGTGCGGAGCGGCGTGCACCACGTCTCAGCAGCTCAGGGCACCCTCGGAAACGTCAGAGGAGCCCAAAGCGGCTGGCCCCGGGCAACGCTGGGACGGGCCCGACGCAGTCTTGCGCCTGTCCCCCGACCTTCGAGTGCTCGGGTCGTTCGCCCCCTCCAGTTGGGCCCAGCTCGACGTCTCCGACCTGGACCTCGGGTCTACTTTCCCTGTTCTGCTACCCAACGGCCTTGCCCTCGAGGTGGGCAAGCAAGGCGTTGGCTACCTCCTCGACATCGACCGGGTCGGAGGCGTGGGCGGCTAGTTGAGCACTGGCATGGCCTGCCCCAACGGTGGCGCATTTGGAAATCCTAGCAAGCCCAGTGACCCACTTCCCCTGGCTTGTAGCGGCAGGGGCCACCCTCTACGCACCTGACGGCAACGGCGTGATAGCCCTAGCTGGCCTGTGACGAAACTGGGCTCTTTGCGCTACAAAGCCGCTATCGCAGGGATGACCTCTTTGCCGATGAGCTCTATAGGGGCCAGCTCCCACACCCGCTGGACGCGGCCATGTGCCACTTGTACGCCCGAAGCGGCGAGCTTTCTAAGATCCCCGATAACTTGGCCGACGCGCTCTCCTTTTTCCCCTAGGTCGAACGTGAAATTGACGGTCTTTTCGATCTCTTCGTAGGGGCGCCCCACAGCGTCGCAATGAGCTCTCAGCACTTCCAGTTTGTGCTCTATGCCCGGGCCAAGGAAAAGGTTGCACGCTTGGGCGTAACGGGCCACAAGCCGAAGGGTCTTCTTCTCTCCAGAGCCCCCGATCAAAATCGGCGGATGAGGCAGTGAGATAGGCCGCGGGCTGTCCAAGGTGCGAGCCAAGTGGTAATAGCGGCCTTCGAAAGGTTTGTCCTCGCCGCTCCACATCTGCAAGCAGATCTGAAGAGCTTCCTCAAGCCGCTCGAAACGTTCCTTCCTGGGAGGGAAGAAAAGGCCGAGGCCGCGGGATTCCTCCTCGTTCCACCCTGCCCCGATACCGAGCCAGGCTCGTCCGCCCGAAATGACGTCCAGGGTTGAGACCATCTTGGCCAGCAGGCCCGGGCTGCGGTAAACGACGGCGGTGACCAGGGCCATGACAGAGATCCTCTTCGTCTTACCTGCCAAGTAGCCAAGCGTCGTGTAGGCCTCCAGCATCTCGTTCTCGGGTGGGCCGATATGCCCGATCTGCCAGACATGGTCCATCACTGATATGCTGTCAAAGCCAGCCTCTTCAGCCGCTTGCGCGACCTCCGCAAGCCTTTCGCCCAGTCGGGGCGCTCCGCCTGGCCACGTATAGTCTGGGATGTGCAAGCCGACCTTCACTCACGCCAGGTTAGCGTCACCTCTTCGCTAGTTCGTGCCGGCTGTCGTGAAGCGGCCCTACGGCCGATGGCGCTTGACCGTGCTGCCGTGCGGGGGCGCCCCAGTAGGGGGCCGTTCTTGGTCGGCCTTCGTCGTCCCTTGTCCCCGAAGCTTTCGTCGGCAACTAGCCTGCGGACACTGCTTCAACGGCCGCGAACTGGCTGTTGTAGAGGGAGTGGTAGAACCCTCGGCGGGCCAGAAGGTCGTGATGGCTACCTTGCTCCACAATGCGGCCGTGGTCCATCACGATTATCACGTCAGCATCCCTGATAGTTGAGAGCCGGTGAGCTATGACAAAACTAGTCCGCCCGTGGCGCAAACGGGCCATGGCTGCTTGCACAAGGACCTCGGTACGCGTGTCCACGTTGCTGGTGGCCTCGTCCAGTATAAGGATGCTAGGGCTCGCTAAAAAAGCGCGGGCAATGGTCAGCAGCTGTTTCTGCCCAGAAGATATGTTCGCGGCCTCTTCGTCAAGGCGCGTGCTGTAGCCATTGGGCAACGTCCGTACGAAATGGTCGACGTAAGCAGCCTCTGCCGCCACCACAACCTCCTCGTCGGTGGCACCAGGCTTGCCATAGGCAATGTTGTCCCTGATCGTGCCTGCGAACAGCCAAGTATCTTGGAGCACCATCCCGAAGGCACTGCGCACCTCGTCCCGGGTAAGGTCCCTGTAGTCGGTGCCATCAAGCAGTATACGCCCTGAACTTATCTCGTAAAAGCGCACCAACAAATTGACGAGAGTGGTCTTGCCAGCGCCAGTTGGGCCAACGATAGCCACGGTCTCGCCAGGCGCCACGTCGAGGCTGAAGTCCTCGATCAGGGGCTCAGCGGGGTTGTAACGGAAGCACACGTTCTCCAGCGTGAGCGCACCTGCCACTTGCCGCCTTTCGTGCCAGACGAGCGCCCGGTCGAGCTCAGGGGCCTCCTCTTCGGCGTCTAGGAACTCGAACACTCGCTCAGCTGAAGCCATGCCCGACTGGAGCATGTTCATCTGGCTCGCAATTTGCGTTATTGGCATCGTAAACTGGCGAGAGTACTGGATAAAGGCCTGCACGTCCCCGAGAGACAAGAGCCCCGAGGCCACCCGGTAGCCACCCAGCACAGCGATCACCACGTAGTTCAAGTTGGCTATGAACTGCATGGCAGGCTGGATGACACCCGATAGGAACTGCGCCCGGAAGCTTGCCTCGTAAAGGTCACGGTTCTGACGGTCGAACTCGTTGACTACCTCTTTGCGCCTGCCAAAAACCTGTACCAGGGTGTGGCCCGTATGAGTTTCCTCTACTAGGCCGTTCAGCGTGCCAGTACGCTCCCACTGAGCGCCGAACTGGACTTGGGAACGACGGGCAATGAGGAGGGTGACGACGACTGCGAGCGGGATTGTGACCACCGAAACAGCTGCAAGCAGTGGGGAGATCCAGAACATCATGGCCAGCACCCCGATGATCGTCAGCACAGACGTAATGAACTGGGACAAGCCCTGTTGCAACGTAGTGGTGAGGTTGTCTATGTCGTTCGTCACCCGGCTCAGGACATCACCGTGAGAGTGGCTGTCGAAATAACGCAAGGGCAACCGGTTCAGCTTCTCCTCCACCTCTCGGCGCAGGCCCTGCATCGCCCGCTGCACCACACCAGCCATCAGGTAACCTTGCGCATAACTTAAAGCGGCGCCCGCAAGGTAGACGAGAGCGGTCAAGCCCAGGTCGACGCCGAGCTGGTCGAGGTCGACGCCCTTGCCTGGCGTCACGTTCATACCAGATACCATCGCTGCCACCTGGCCATGCCCGTGCGCACGCAGCTGAGCAACAGCTTCCGCCTTAGTTACCCCCGGATGAAGGAGCTTGCCTACCACGCCGTCGAAAAGGACGTTGGTAGCATTGCCGAGGATCTTCGGCCCGCTCACCAAAAACCCGACCGATGCCAGGCCGGCAGCCAGCGCCACGACCACCTTCAGCCGCTCGTCGCGCAGACGTCGCAGCAGCCGCCGCAGGCTACCCCAAAAGTCCTTGCTGCGCTCCAGAGGCATGCCGCCCATGCGCATGCCGCCGCCCATGCGCATGCCGCCGCCGAGCGCTGCGCCACGGTTCGGGCGTCGGCCAAAGCCGTCCGATGCCCCTCGGCGACCCTTCGTTTGCTCTTCCCCAGGAGAGGCCGTCACGCTGCGGCCTCTTCGCCGAGCTGTGACACGACGATCTCCCGGTAGGGCTCACAAGTCCTCATGAGATCCCGGTGCATGCCGGCACCGGCCACCCTGCCCTCGTCAAGCACGATGATCTGGTCAGCGTGCATCACAGTGCTGACCCGCTGGGCCACTATCAGCACTGACGCGTCGCGCGTCTCAGCAGCCAGGGCGCCCCGTAAACGCGCGTCGGTCGCAGCGTCGAGCGCCGAAAAGCAGTCGTCGAACAGGTACAGCTTGGGCTTCCTCACGATGGCCCGCGCAATGGACAGCCGCTGGCGTTGTCCTCCCGACACGTTGGTGCCCCCCTGGTCGATGGGAGCACCGAGAGCACCTGGCATGGCGGCCACAAAGTCCTGAGCCTGCGCGACTGTTAGCGCATGCCATAACTCGGCGTCGCTCGCACCTGGGTTACCCAAGCGCAGGTTGCTAGCGACCGTGCCGCTGAAAAGAAAGGCGGACTGTGGGACGAGCCCGATCGAGCGCCAGAGCTCTTCTAGGTCTTGTTCCCTGACGTCCACACCGTCGACCAGGACCTTACCACTGGAAGCGTCGAACAACCGAGGTATGAGGTTGACAAGCGTGGTCTTGCCGCTCCCGGTCCCGCCCACGATCGCGCTCGTCTCGCCGGGCTGCAACACCAAGGAGATGCCCTGCAGGACCGGCTGCTCGCTACCTGGGTAGCCGAAACTGACATCGACCAGCTCCACCAAGCCGTTCCTTTTGATACCCCGGCGTGGGGCAGCTGGCTCGGTTATCGAAGGTACCGCCTCTAGTACCTGGCTAATGCGTTCGGCACTGGCAACTGCGCGCGGTGCCAGTATGGCCACCATCACGGCCATGAGCACGGCCATCAGGATCTGCAAAATGTAACTGAGGAACGCCGTCAGGTTGCCGATCGGCATCGACCCGTCGCTGACCAGACGACCGCCGAACCACAGCACTGCCACGCTGGCTAAGTTCAAAATGCCCATTAACATCGGCATGGCAAGCGCAAAAAGGCGGTTCACCCTGAGAGCGGTCGCCGTAAGGCTGTCATTGGCTTGCGCGAAACGTTCGGCCTCTGACCGGCTGCGCACGAACGCCCTGATGACACGGACGCCGGTGATCTGCTCACGCAGCACCTGGTTGATGAGGTCAAGCTTCACCTGCATCTGCCTGAACTGGGGTACCACCTTGGCGACCACCGCGCCCACAAATATCGCCATCACCGGCACTGCCACTGCGAGAAGCGGCGACAGGGCTGCCCCTTCCCTAACTGCCAGCACCACGCCGCCCACGCTCATGATCGGGGCAATGACCATGAGCGTAAGCGCCGTCTGGACGAAAATCTGGACCTGCTGGACGTCGTTGGTGTTACGAGTTATGAGCGACGGCGTGCCAAAGTGGTCCATGTCCCTGGCAGAAAAAGTCTGGACCCGGGCGAAGACGGCAGCTCTCAGGTCGGCCCCGACCCCCATCGCTGTGCGCGAGGCCAGGTAAACAGCCACCACCGCGACCACCCCGAGGCCCAGGGTGATACCAAGCATGACGGCGCCTGTGCTCAGTATGTAATGCAGGTTGCCGACAATGACCCCGTCGTTGATGATGTCAGCGTTTAGGTTCGGCATGTACAAGTTACCCGCCGTCTGTGCCACCAAAAGTACGACGACGATGGCAACTTGGCGCCGGTACGGGCGTAAGTGACTACGCAGGAGGCGAGTCAGCAAGCCAGCACACGCAGCTTTATAGGACTTCGGCTGGCTGGCTGCCAGTAGCCACTAGGCCGACGAGCTCCGTGTCGAGGCGGCCAGGCCGGCCTGGTTCATCGGAGTGGCCCGGCCACCAGGCCTTGTGGCCGATCAGGGCAGTCACAGAAGGCGTGAGGAACATGGCCATCACGAACGCAGCAACAGCGATGCCAAAGGACACGGCAAAGCCCATCTGGCTGAGGGTGCTGCCGCCGGCCAAGATGAGCGAAGCGAACGTGCCAGCCAGGATCAGCCCGGCGGAAGCGATCGTCGGGCCAGCATGGCGGACAGCCATGGCCGCGGCGGCGCGAGCGTCCCTGCCTTCGCGGGCCTCCTCTCTCAGGCGGGAGACCATCAAGATGTTGTAGTCAGTACCGAGGGCCACGACGAACAGGTACATCACGATAGGCAAGATGAAGGTGAGCCCGCTCGACCCGCCGATGTACTGGAAGGCGCCTACCGACGCTCCCAATGTGGCTGCGAAGCCCAAGCCGACGGCCGCCATCAGGTACCAGGGCGCCACGACGCTGCGCAGGAGCAAGCCAAGGATAAGAAGTATCAGTACGGCCGCAACAGGGAAAACGATGGCGTAGTCGTGGTCCATCGCTGACTGCAGGTCCACGTAAACCGAGGTGATACCCCCGATCAGCGCCGTCGTACCGGCGGGGGCGGTCTTGACGGAGCGCTCCAGGGGGCCGCGTACGATCGCCATGGCAGCGTTTGACTGGCCAGGAGCACTGAGGACAACCTGGAAGTCCGCCACCTTAGCGCCCTCGGCCAACCTAGGCGCAGAGACCTCGGCCACGCCGGGGGTGGCCACCAAGCGCTCCCGGTACGCTACTAGGGCGGCGATGTCGAGCGGGCGACCTGTCGTGGAGGAAACAAGCACGTCGCTCGGTTCGGCAGCACCAGCAGGGAAGCCTTTCAGCAGGACGTTGGCGTAAACGGCAGACTGAGTAGTGGCGTCGTTGCCAGATGACAGGTTGAAACTGGGGTGAAAACCGAAGGACATGACAGCCAGCACGGCCAGCAAGCCGCCGCTCACTGCGGCAAACCGGCCGGGGTGCGACCCGAGCGACCTGCCTAAAGCGGCAAAACGAGCGCCCGTCGGTTCTGCCTTCCATGCCGACGAAGGCCAGAAGACCTTTGTGCCGAGCAACGAGACGATGGCAGGGATGAGGGTGAGGCCGGTCACCAACGTTGTGGCCACAGCAACAGCTAGAGCAGGCCCAAGCGAACGGAACAACCCAAGGCTAGACAGCGTCAGGGCCAAAAAGGCAATGATGACGGCACCTGCGGCGGTTGCAATGGCCGGGCCCACCCGCGCAATGGCGCTGACCATCGCCTGCTTGGCTGCCTCGCCTGCGCGTAAACGCTCTCGGTAACGGAACAACAAGAACAAGATGTAGTCGGTGCCCACCCCGAACAGGACCACCACAAGCATCGTGCTCACCGTGCTGTCTACGTTCAAGTTAAAGGCCTGGCTCACGGACGCGATCAGCCCGTCAGCCACTTGTGACACCAGCCCGATCGTGAGCACGGGCAGAAGCGTGATGATCGGGCTACGGAAAATGACTAGCAGCAGCACGACAATGAGCACTATGGTGCCGACAGCCACTATCCGGGTGGCACGCTGCCCCGTTTGCTGCTGGTCGACGTACTGCGCGGCTGTGCCTGTCACCCCAGCCCGCAGGCCCGTACCGGCGACCAACGAGGAGACGTCGCTGCGCAGCGTCTTGACCGCGTCGACCTGGGCCTGGGTGAGCTGGCCGGAAGAGTTCGGCATTTGCACGCCAATGGTCTGCACAAGACGGTTGGGCGAGGCAGGTCCCGCAGCGATAAAGCCCAACGTAGGTATGCGTTTGGCAGCGAGCTGGCTAGCAACCCGGGCCACGATGGCAGAGTCGCTAGCCGATAGGGCCTTGCCGTCAGCCCGTTCGAACACGACGATCGCTGCCGGGGCGCCAGCGTTCGGGAAAGCCTTCTCTTGGAGGTCCTGCGCCTGGACCGACTGGTAGTGGCTTGGCAGGAACGACACCTCGCTACTGGTCGTCGTCAACTTGGGGGCCAAGCCGATCACAGCTGCGCCCGCTATGACCCACAGGGCAATGACTCGCCAGGGGTGCCCTACTACCGCCCGCCCAAGTCGCCAGAACATTGCCTGCCTCTCCTCTCGCCGCGCCCGCAGCAACCCGATCTTCCTACTTGTCGAATGGTAAGCTACTTGCTAGCCGCCCGTCAAGTAAATTATGATCTTTTCAGGTCCGCCAAGCGCCAGACAGGGGACGATGATGAGCCTCGAGCACATGACCAGGGACTACACCAGGGAGAAGATCCTGGCCGTTGCGCTCGAGCTCATAGCTGACCACGGCTTCGCAGCCACCTCGACCCGAGAGATTTCAGAACGCTTGGGCTTTACCAAGGCGGCCCTTTACTACCACTTCCGCACCAAGGACGACCTGCTTGCTGCCATAGTCGCGCCCGTAGTCGAGGACCTCCGGGCGCTGATGGAGGCGCACACCTCGCCCCGGGCCAGCCGGCGCCATTTCATCGAGCGCTACGTGGACCTCGTGATCGAGCACGAGGAGCTGATCAGGGTGCTCGCCAACGACCCTTCGGTCCGCCATTGCCGGGCAATACAGTCTTTCGCCCCCCTGCGCGAGCAGCTGGTCCAGCTATTGTCGGGTTCGCAGGTGCCCGACGCAGCCCAGCGCGCCCGGGTCCGTGCTGCCTTCGGCGCTGTTCACGCCGCGCTCATGCACTCTTTGCCCGACGATGACAAAGACGTTGTACGCGCTGCGGCGATAGCCGCAGCCTGCGGAGCCCTCGGCCTTTCCTCTCGGGAAAGCCCTGCCCGCCACGCGCTCGCCAAGGCGCGGCCAGGCGACTAACTAACGCGACCTCAAACGCCAAGGCGAGCCCTGCGCAACAGCTCACCGCGGGTACGCTTGGTCACTGGCTCGTAACCCTCCAAGGGCACCAACTGCTCGTGCACCGCGTCCAAGATCCATGCTGGCTGCGGGTAAAACATGGCCTCGACCTCGGGCGCAGGGGTGATCCAGTTGCGTGAGCCGACAACGGCTGGCGGGCCGTCGAGGTCGTCGAAACAGATCTGCGTCAACATGGCAGCCACCGTCTGCATGACACTGCCCCTCTCTACGGCTTCGGAGACAAGTACGACTTTGCCAGTCTTGCGCACGGACTCGGCCAGCGGCTCGTAGTTGACCGGGTTGGCTGAACGCAGGTCTATGACCTCGGCTGAAAGCCCGAAGCGCTGCGACAGCTCCTCAGCAGCCGAGATCGCCGTGTAAAGCGCTGGGCCGAGCGTGATGACCGTAAGGTCAGAACCGACGCGCTTGACCGAAGGCTCGCCCAGCTCGACCTCGTAATAGCCCTCCGGCACGCCCTCCGGCTGGAACATCTCGCCCATGTCGTACAGCTTCTGGCTCTCAAAAAATATGACCGGGTCCGTGCCCGCAAGAGCCGCGTTCATCATGCCCTTCGCGTCATATGGAGTCACCGGGTAGGCGACCTTCAACCCTGGGATGTGGGCGGCGAGAGCACTGAAGTCCTGCGAATGCTGCGCACCGTACTTGGACCCGACTGAGATGCGCACCACCACCGGCATGCTCAGCACGCCCGCAGACATCGCCTGCCACTTTGACAGTTGGTTGAAGAGCTCGTCCCCAGCGCGGCCCATGAAGTCCGCGTACATGACCTCTGCCACCGCCCTGCCCCCCTCCATGGCATAACCCACAGCAGCGCCGACTATCCCCGCCTCTGCGATTGGGGCATTGAACAGCCGGTGGTACGGCAACGCCTCCGTAAGCCCACGGTAGACTGCGAACGCTCCCCCCCAGTCGCGGTTTTCCTCCCCAAAGGCGACCATCGTCGGGTCAATGGCAAAACGGTGCAAGATCGCCTCGAAAATGGCGTCCCGGATATTGAACACCTTCATCTTGGGCACCGGCTTGCCGTCTTCATAGGCACTTCGCACCTTGGCTTGGATCTGCTTCACCCTGGGGTTGTCCGCCAAAGCCTGTGCCAGCTCAGGCGGGCGGTCGTCAAGGCGCTCGGCCCGCTTGTTGGAGAACATCACACCGCCCACGACCTCCGAGCTCAGCTCCAAGCGAGGGCTCACCTCCAGGTCAGCAGCCAGGCAGAACATCGAGAACACGGTCTCTTGGGCTTCTCGCCGCACCTCGTCCAACGCCTCAGCGTCGGCGACAGCGGCCTCCACGAGACGGCCACGGTAGGCCTCGATCGAGTCAACCTCCTGCCAGCGCTTCAGCTCTTCTGGCGTCCGGTAGCTCGACGCGTCCGAGGGCGAATGACCGCTGTAGCGATAGGTCACCGTGTCGAGCAGGACAGGCCCACGCCCCTCCGCCAAGACCTCCCTCTTGCGACGGAAAGCGTCTATGACGGCAAGCGGGTCATAGCCGTTGACCCTTTCGGCGTGCATTTGCTCAGGGTTGACCCCTGCGCCGACCCGGGCGATGACCTGCTGGCCCATCGTCTCGCCGTAGGGCTGGCCGCCCATGCCATAGAAATTGTCCATGCAGTTGAAAATAATTGGGAGGCCACCACCCAGTGCCTGGTCCCAAAGGGTGCGGTACTGGTCCATGCTGGCAAAATTGATGCCCTCCCACACAGGGCCACAGGCGAACGAGGCGTCACCTATATTGGCGACTACGATACCGGGCTTACGGTTTACTCTCTTGTAAAGCGCTGCCCCTGGTGCTATCGACCCAGACCCGCCCACGATGGCGTTGTTGGGGTAAATCCCGAACGGGGCAAAAAACGCGTGCATAGAACCGCCCAGCCCACGGTTGAAGCCAGTCTCACGCGCGAACAGCTCAGAGTAGGCACCATAAATGAAAAACCGCACCGCAAGCTCGGCAATGGGCCCGTCAAAGCTTCTTTGCACCGGGCCAAGCACGACGCCGTCCCGGTAGGAGCGCATGATGCCCAACAGCTCGTCGTCGCTCAGGCAACGGATAGCCGAAAAGGCCTTCGCCAGGATCTCCCCGTGAGACCGGTGAGACCCGAAGATGTGGTCGTCAGGCGTTAGCGTAAAGGCCATGCCTACTGCGGCTGCCTCCTGGCCTATGGACAGGTGGGCAGGCCCAGCGTGGTTATAGGTGACCCCTCGGTAAGTCCCTTTGAGCTTAAGCTCGTTCAGTACTGTCTCGAACTCCCGGATGGTGCACATGTCCCGCCAGATGCCCACGAGCTCGTCGCGCGTGTAACGAGAGCGCTCCTCCTGGAGGGTCTTTTGGTAGCTGTTCACAGGGATATCGCCCAAGTGGACAACATCGCGCGAAAAGACGTCTGCTGGGTCAATAACTAGCGACTTGGTCATTTTACTACAGCTCCTGCTCGGTTCTTAAGACTGCTTCACGCAGGGCTTCTGACACGGTCGGGTGCGGGAAGACGACTTGCCCTGCACGGTGCACCGACAGCCCGCCCTCTACCAAAGCAGCGGCAGTGACAATAAACTCGCTGGAGAGGTCGCCCATCGCGTGTACGCCGAGGATCTCGCCGTACTTGGCACCAGCCAGCACTTTCACAAAGCCGGTGCCGTTCTCGTTCTCTATCAAGAACCTGCCGGCGACGCTCATGGGCACCATTGCCTTTTTGTAGGCAATGCCGGCGGACTTCAGCTCTTCCTCGGTCCGCCCGACGCTTGCTACCTCCGGGTGCGTGTAGATGACGGACGGGACGGCGTCATAACGGGCCCGGTCGGGCTTACCGAACATCGCGTTGACAGCGGCTATGCCTTCGCGCGTGGCTACGTGGGCTAGCATGTACTTGCCGGTGACGTCGCCGCAAGCCCACACCCACGGCACGTTGGTCTTGCCATGCTCGTCGACACGGACACCCTTGGCGCTGAAGTCAACGCCAGCCTCCTCCAAGCCAACGCCGTCCACTACGGGCACTCGGCCCGTAACATTTACGACGAGATCGGCAGAGCACGATTTTTCCGAGCCCGCGCTGTCCAGGTACCGGACAGTGCCGCCCTCGACCCCGGCCACCTTGCACGACAGGTTGAACTTGATGCCGGCGTGCTCTAGTGCTCGAAGTAGTCGCGTCGACACGTCGGCGTCGCAGTTGCTAGCGACGCGGGGCAACATCTCGAGCACCACGACCTCAGCGCCCACCTCGCTAAAAAACGTGGCGAGCTCCAGGCCTATATAGCCACCACCGATAACGGCGACCCGGGAGGGGACGTGGTCCAGCTCGAAAACTGCGCTAGAGCCGAGCACCTTTCCCGAGGTGATGCCTGGTACCGGCGGGGTGTACGGCCGAGACCCAGTGGCCACCAGGACGTTGGCCGTCTCCAGGACTTGGCCGTCGACTTCGACCCGGTGGCGACCTACTATGCGGCCGTGAGCGCTTAGGACTTCGACGCCCGAGCGCTTAAGGAGGCCTTCGACGCCCCGCACCAACGTAGCCACGATGCGGTCCTTGCGCTCCACGACCCTTGCCATGTTGAAGTGGGACGGTCCCACGTCAACACCAAAAAGCTTGGCTTCCCCGCACTCACGGTAAAGACGCGACGAACGTAAGAACGCCTTGGCTGGTATGCAGCCCTGGTTCAGGCACACTCCCCCGACGCGGTTTTCCTCCACCAAAGCGACTTTTTTGCCCATCTGGCCTGCGTGGGCAGCAGCCTCGTAACCGCCAGGGCCGCCGCCGATGACGATCAGGTCGTACACAGTGCCTCCGCGTTCTCGATCTTGGCCCTTACGACATTGAGGAACCTCGCCCCCGGTGCCCCGTCGACCACCTGGTGGTCAAGGGTCAACGACAGGCCGATCGCATCAACGAACTCGATGTTGCCATCCGGCTTTCTCACAGCTTTCAGGCCTATGGCGTCTACTCCCAAGACGGCCACCTGCGGTGGGTTGAGCACCGGCGTGAAAGACTCGATGCCCAGGCTCCCTAGGTTTGTGACTGTAAAAGTGCCGCCGTTCAGGTCGTCGACCGCTATCGTCCCAGAAACCGCTTGGCTGGCAAGCTCTTTCATCCTGTGCGACAGGCCTAACAAGGAAAGCTCCTGGGCCTTGTGCACGACTGGCACCACCAAGCCACGCTCGGTGTCGCATGCAAAGCCCATATTTATGTCTGCGTGCCTGTACAAGGTCCCGTCTATCAGCTCAGCATTTAGGTCGGGCACCTCCAACAACGCCAGCACGGTGCAAAATACGACCAGGTCGTTGATATTGACCCCGGCCGTGGCCGTCGAGGCTTTCATACGCTTGCGCACCGCTAGCAGGCCGCCAGCGTTGGCGGAGGTGTGCAGAGTGTACTGAGCCGTAGACGAAAGGGACTCACGCAACCGCTTGGCTATCTTTTGGCGCACTGGCGAAAGTGGGGCCCCGCTCTTGGCTGTCGGCTCTCCCCCCGCCGTGGCAGCTTTTTGCAACTTGGCGGCCGGGGTGCCGGCTGTAGCGCCGGTGGCAGCCCGCACCTCGTCGCCGAGAGGTAGCGACGTGGCAACTGGAGGTTGTTGCTCCGACAAGTACAGGAGCTCACGCAGATCTGCCTCAAGGACGCGGCCTCCGGGGCCGCTGCCCTTGGCTGCGCCCACCTGGAGCTCGTGCTCGGCAGCGAAGCGCCGGGCTCGCGGGCTTAGCCGGCCTTGCGCAGCATCCCCGCTGCCACCAGGGCCGGTGGCTCCGCTATCGCCCGGGGCGCCACCCGCACGGCTTGGGGAAGGCTGAGCTGGTGCCGAAGATGTCTCCAACAAGCCCCTCGCCGGCGCCGAGGCGCCACCAGCGGCAACGCTCGGCACTGTTTCTCCCGGCTCACCGATCGCACATATAGGCGTGAACACAGGGACCAAGGCCCCCTCGGGGAAGAAGGTCGCGAGCATCACCCCTTTCGTAGGGGCATTGATCTCGAAGCTCGTCTTGTCAGTTTCGATCTCGGCGATGACCTCCCCCGCCTCCACGGTGTCGCCCACGTGCTTCAGCCAGGCAGAGATAAGACAGTCCTCGACGGTGTTCCCCAGCTTGGGCATCTCTACAGTCGTAGCCACGGCCCATCCTCCTGCCTTACCGCCCTGCGCTGCCCGTCACCCGCTCGCAACCCTCGGGTCGCTCCCCAAGCGCTCACTGCTGACGGCACCACCTTGCACCGAGTTGTGCAGCCATGCTCATGTGAGCATATAGTTCACTCATATGAGCACATTCAACCACCACAAGGTAGCGCTTGTCAACTGCGGCAACCCCACCTGGGCATTAGCACGAGGGACGCCAGTGAAAGCCCTGCTTCAGCGCCGCGGCTCGATCGGGACAGCATGAGCCCGCACCCGTTGCAGCGCCAACAGGCGATAATGACGGCGCGCCGCTACTTCCTCGACGGCCGGACTCTGACGGAGATCGGTACTGAACTGGGCATCTCGCGCTTCAAGGCGGCCAGGCTGCTTGAGTGGGCTCGCGCCGAGGGGCTGGTGCGGATCGAGGTCGCCAGCGCCAACGAGAGCGACATAGAGCTTGGCGCACAGCTGCGGGCTGCTTTCCGCCTGCGGGATGCCGTAGTCGTTGCCGGCCTTGACGGTCCCTCGCAGGCCGTCGCTCCCGAGCTGGCAGAAGTGGCTGCCAACGTCGTCGTAGAAGTCGTGAAGCCCTCCGACGTCGTGGGGATCTCATGGGGGCACACCCTTGACCTGGTTGTCGAAAAGATGCCGAACTTCAGCGCCAAGCGGGTCGTGCAACTGGTCGGAGGCCAAGCCACGCTAGAGAGCGCCTCTGGGGGCATAGAGGTCGTAAAGCGCCTAGCACTAAGAGGCCGAGCCGTCGGTTACCCCCTCCTTGCTCCCGTTAGGCTGAGGGACCCGGCAGCTGTTGACGCCCTTAGGAGCGACCCCGTGGTCGCGGAGACGCTCCAGCTGATCAACGAGGTCAATGTCGTCCTGGCAGGCGTTGGGTCTTGGGGCGACCCCCCCGTCTCCAGGATGATCGAATGTTTCAACGAGGCCGAGGTCCAAGCCCTCAGGCAGAGCGGCATCGTAGCCGACCTATGCGGCTTCTTGCTCGACGGCGACGGCCGGCCCCCCAGCTCGTTGGACGATCAACGCATCGGCATCAGCCTGGGACAGCTTGACGCCGCAGAGACTGTCCTGGCCGTGTGCGGAGGTAGCGAAAAACACCAAGCACTGAAGGCCGTCTTGCGTTCTGGTCTGGTCGACATCCTCGTTACCGACGCCGGTTCAGCCAGCTATTTGTTAGCCGAGGCCGCTTAGGGGCCAGCTGAGGCCGCTCCGGCGCTAAACGTTGGGGCCCTTGGACACACCCTTTGCCTCGGCCCCGTCGCGTGCCGGCCTCCCGCCGGCCACCCGGAGCAGCTCTTGCTCGGCATCGAGCGTCCACTGGCCGTCGTCGAGCTTGGACCAAACCGTTGGGTAGCGCTCCCGGAGGTCGGCCAGGCGCACGAGCCCCATGTCACGCAGCGCTGGGTAGATGACAACTTTTCCAGCGAGAGATTGGTTCTCCAGGCCCTTCAGGCCGTCTATTGCACCAGCCATGCCAGACACGGCGTCCACTGAACAGTTGGTGTCGAGCTGGCCGGAGCTCACCTTGTCCAACAGCGTCCTCATGTCCCGGAGCACAGACCCGCTCGTCCCGAACATGTAGCAATGGCGCCTTATGTAAGCGTCCAGGTCGACCTCATGGCGCGTCCCGGCTGGGATGCCGGCAAAAATGTCCACCAGACCACCCTCGTCCGCAGCGTCCACCGCCGCAGCTACCAGCGCTCCCGAGGGGACCAGCACGACTTGGTAGCTGAAGCGCCCCTCAAGCGGTTGTTCTGCTGTGTTGACCAGGCTGAGCGGCACACCGTTGCGCTCGGCATAAGGCTCCGCCTTGCGCCTTAGCACTTCCAGCCGGGCGTTGTCGATATCGGCTGCCACGACGCTAATGCCCTCCACCCCCGAGCACAGGGAGCGTATGACGTGCATCTGCCCCATAGGACCGGCGGCCCCCGTCACCAACAGCCGCTCGCCAGGGCGTAGCTCACCCGACTTCGGCACCGTTGCGTAAGACTCCGCCGCCGACGCACCGGTGGTACCTACCCAGCGCGTAAGCCCGTAGTGGATACGGCCCACCCCAACGGAAACGCGGCTGCCGATCACCTCGCCGCCGAGCACGATGTTTATCATTCCCCCATGGGCCAACTTGTCATTGAGAAGCTCGATAACAGCCCTGTCAGCACCGTAGTAGACGATGTCGTCAAAGCCCTCGTCCGGCAGGTCGCCTATATCGTCGGCATAACTGGCTGCCAGGCCCACGCCATCGAGCGCTCTAGCTTGGCCCTTGTCAGCGACTACCGCCACCAACGACCCTGGCGGGCCCCCTGGCCCGAAAGACTCGGCCAGGCCAAGCACCTGGTGGCCCTTGTCGGCAACCGCCAAAAGCCGGCCACCTGGGAGGATAAAGGGCCTGTCGGAACTAGCGTAGGCATTTTCCACGCATGACCATGGCTCGACCAGTGCTACGGCGGAGGCACTGAGCTTCTCTGGCGCAGGGACCATGTAAGGCTCACCAGTGCCCGGCTCGATCGTCACCCTCTCGTCGAGCAGCACGTACTCCTGCAGCCCGCCTTCAAAGGTGTAACCAAAGGCCGCGTTTGAGCCCTCCGTCAGCAAAGACCGGTAGTCAGTCTGCACCAAGTACCTTTCCCCGACGTGGTAATGGCTGACCTCGCTCCCGGTGGCGACGACCCGGCAGGCCACCTCGTGGCCGGGCACGGCAGGCTTGTCGCCCGGCACATAGCTGCGGCAACCCTTAAGCACGTCGCGAGCGATGCCGCTGAGCACTTCCCCCTTCCTCGGGTGGGCAGAGAACTGCTTTGCCAGCTTCACGTCTGAATAGCACAAGCCGACGGCCTCAACCTTTACCAAAAACTCGTGCGGCCCGGGTTGGAAGACCTCTTTGTGCTGGTTCAGCACCAGCTCGCTCGGCCCGACAAGCTGGACCGCGTACTGCTCTTCGGGGACTGTCTCAACATAAACCATTTGTTCGCCTGTCTTTCCTCGTAACAATAATTAATGCAGCATCACTTGCCCGCCCGTCACGGGCAACGCCTGGCCCGTCTCGTAGACCTGCTCCACCAGGTAGTAGATGGCCTTCATCACGTCCGCCGTGGTGCAGCCCCGTCCCATCGGGATCTTGTCTTCGTAAGCTCGCCTGACGTCCTCCACGGTTTTCGCCCCCGGCACCTTGCCGGCCCGCAAGTACTGAGCGAACAGGCCCATGTCAGGATCTGACCACAACGGGCCGTCAAAAAAATTGCCTGGGCAAACGGAGTTCACCTTGACACCGTCTTCGATAAGCTCTAGCGCAAATGATTGCGTCAGCCCAATCCCGCCGAACTTGCTCCCGGCATAGGCAAAGTTCTTGTTCGAACCTTGTAGCCCTGATTTGGAGTTGACCTGGACGATGTCGCTCCAATAATCGGGCCGGGCCTTGTGCTGGGCGGCCAGCACCGGTGCGACGTTTTGCACGCAGATGAAGTAACCCTTGTAATTTACAGCCGTCGTGAGGTCAAAATCACGTTCGGTTTGCACCTTGACGCTGGCAGCTCGCAGGACGCCGGCGTTGACGACGAGCAAGTCAAGCCCGCCGTAGGCCCGGACAACCTGGTGCACAGCATCAGCGACGGACGATGTCGATGTGACGTCAATTTCAAGCCCAATGGCCCTTCCGCGCCCGTGGTCTTGCTCAAGGGCCGTGGCAACATTTTGCGCCCCGGCAACGTTCAAGTCTGCAAGGGCCACGTGGGCACCCTCAGCGACCAGGTCCTCGGCGATCTCCTTGCCAAAACCCTGGGCGGCCCCGGTCACCAGGGCAACTTTCCCTAAGGCCCGTCCCAGCCTCGGTGCACCGCCAGCAGGGGCTGTCCAGGCATCAGCGACCTCGGCTTCGCGCAAAGCAGCCCACAGCTGCTCCGGTACATAGTGCGGGCCGCCCATCTGGGCCGCGTTGGGCAAGACTTGGAGGACGCTCGTACAAACGCGGCGCGCTACCTCTGCGCCCGCCCAGCTACGGCCCGAAGCGAACATGCCGAGCCCAGGGACCAAGACCACCACCGGCAGCTGCCCGTGGGCGCGGGCGTAGCCGTGCACTGCCTCGGCTAAGCGCTCTGCCAAAGCGTCTAGAGGCTCAGAAGCGGATGCCTCGAACCAAAGGGGCAACGGCCCGCAACGTGAGACCTGGTCAAGCGTTAGCGGCCCGCCCATGACGAGCTCACGTGCCCCCTTCGCGGTGAAGAACCCGGTTACGAGGCTCGAGTCGTCGAAGGTTACTACCCCGAGCGGCCCACCACTTTCGCTCAGCAGCCCTCGCAACGTCGGCCCCAGCACGTTGACGAGGTCACGCGCTCCCTCTAGCCTCGGCGGCGCGCCATCACCCTCCTTTACCTTTACCGGCCCCAACGCCCGCGCCCCGACGGCGCCCAGAGCATCGAGCAACCGATCGGTGCGAGCGACAAGTTCCTCAGGCGTGCGGCCACTTACAAGTATGCCGTCGTTTTGCAAGAGCACAGCTCCCAGGTGCTCGCCACCATGAACACTCGCAAAACGCTCGAGCGCTGCGCGAAGTGCCCCGGCCAAGGCCGGCCCGGCCCCAGCGAGCTCGACCCAGGCAACGTCGTCCCCTAGGTCGTGCTCAAGCAGGCTCTGGCCATTTTTGCTACAGCCAAACTGGTTTGCCAACGCCGGTTGAAGGTGGGCCACGAACCTGCCGGGCATGACATGGTGCAACAGCGCCTCCTCAACAACTGGCCGCCCTGGCCACGCCGGGCCCACAACAGCCAAAAGTTGCCGCTCGGCCGCAGCCTTTGCTCCTTGCTGCGACGACGCCGGGTCGAGCCCGAGGAGGTCACGAAGGCCAGCACGCTCCAAGCTCGCAACGCCAGTCCGCTGGGCCACCCTCAGCCAGTCAGCGCTGGCCCTTATAAGCAGGTGCTCATCGGACTTTGCAGAAATGCTCCCCGTGGCTGCTCCCGCCAGCGCAGGGCGGGAGCCAAGCAACCGAGAAAGCTCTGCCAAGGCGCTGACAAGCCCTTCATCGTCCGAAGCGGGAGGTGCGACCTGTCCCATTCTGTCCCCTAAACCTCCCCTTGCGCTTTGGAAGTGGCAAGTTTTGCGTACTTCTCGATCACCGCTGCCCCAAGACGAGCATAGGACTCGATCCTCGCTTCGTCGTCTTGGTAACGGTCGTCCAAGTTACCTTCGGAGCCGACATAGCCCCCTTGCCCGTTGGCAGCGAGGTACTGGTGGGCGGCTATGACGCACGCTCCCTCCCAGGCGATGTCCCGCACATCGGCGGGCAACGGCACCCCATCGGCGCAACGCGGCTCCAGCGGCAACATCTCCAAGGTGTTGTGCTCGGTCCCTGCCAGCACGGGCAGGCCCGCTGAGCGCAGTGCAGCGACGTACTCCTGGAGCGTAGAGGGGTCGTTGCGGTTGGGGACCACCTCGGCGCAGTAGATCCGGCGCTCCTTCAGTGCTCTCACGAGGCCAGGGACATCCTGCTCGAACTCGCAAACAGGCTTCGCCCCATCTGCTAGGACTGGGTAGCACGGCACCCCGCCGAGGGCCAGCACCAGTTGGTAAGCGTGGTCGAAGCTGACAAAGTTCTCCTTCACATAGCCCGGCTTGCCGGCCTTCATGAGCTGCGACCGGATGGCGTCTTGAGCCTCAACAGCCGCTAGCTCCTTACTGAGCTCCACCTGGAGGACCGCACCCAGAGCACTGGCTCGCTTCGAGGGGGAGAACATCTCGAAAAGGGCCTCCTGGAAAGCCATGGCCACGTGGCGCTCCTGCAAGTAGACCGA
Organism: Acidimicrobiales bacterium; assembly: GCA_049966695.1. GTDB lineage: Bacteria > Actinomycetota > Acidimicrobiia > Acidimicrobiales > Palsa-688 > JAKAWM01. The sequence goes on from JBMFUG010000046.1 coordinate 19,205, forward strand.
CTCTACGGGCACTCTGTAGCGCTGAGCGACGAGTGCTTTCACCGATCCTTCGCTGAGCGACATGGCTACGCCGCGAGCCGAGAAAACTTCGTTCAGCCTTTCGATTATCGCCGCCGTGCGCACAGAGTCAGACAGTCGCACAGGTGCCATGAGGCTGTTGGCCTTCGCGTCCATTGGGTCGAAACGCGTGATGCCCTTGCCGCACAAGTACACCTTGCCAGGGTTGGCAGGGTCGTTGACACGCACTTTCGCCGCCTGCAGGCCGCTGTCGAGGCAGACGACCTCCGTCCCAAAGAGAGGGAAGATACCCCGACCAAGGCAGAGCTGGGCAAACTGTTCGTAAGTGGCGTAGTCGTAATAGTTGTTGGCGCCCAGCACGCCCACGCCCTGTGCCGCCGCCAGTTCCGTTGCTTCTGCCACGCTGCTAAAGGCCGAAAAGTTGGGAGGCAGGTGCACGTGAGAATTGACTTTGACGTGTGCCCCCCATGCCGTGGCCCTGTCAGCGGGCACCACGGGCCCGAGCGCCCTCAGTGCAGCCAAACAGCTACCAGATGTCACTGAGCGTCGGCCAGGACGAGGATCTTGCCTTCGCGACCAGAATCGATGGCCGCGAACGCTTCAGGCGCCTTTGGGAGGGTGAACGTGGCCGTGACCAGCCGCTCTGCGCTGAAGGCACCGCTGCCAATGATGGCCATCGCGTCATGGAAGTCCTCTGAACGGTAGGTCGCGCAGCCCTGCAGGCGGATCTGGAACTCCTGGACCACAGGGTGGTCTATCACAGCCGGCCGTCGCGGCCCCCCGACGATGCCCACCGTCCCGCCCTTGACCGCCATCTTGATAGCGCTGTCGAGAGTGTCTTGGTGCGACACGCAGTCGAACACGACGTCGGCACTTTCGCCCAGTTCTCCCCGCACTGCCTCGGCCACGTCCTCGCGGGCAGCGTCGACAACGGCGTCAGCACCGAGCTCCAATGCCATCTGGCGTTTGTTGGCCAGCTGGTCCGTGCTCACGATCTTCTTGGCGCCAGCGTGACGCGCGGCCACGAGGGTGAGAAGGCCGATGGTCCCAGCGCCAAGGACGGCCACTGCCTTTCCCTTAACGTTGCCCACCAGCCTCACGGCGTGCACTGGCGTTGCCAACGGCTCAATGAGGGCAGCTTGGAAGTCTGTGAAAGACGAGGGCACCTTGTGCAGCCTGTCAGCGCGGACCGCAAAAACGTCGGCCATGCCGCCCTCGCGGTAGCCACAGCCGAAGAACTCAAGGTTTTCGCACAAGTTCTCGGCCCCGTTGAGGCACGGCTTGCAGTGGCCGCAAATGAGCGTAGGCTCCACGGTCACCCGGTCGCCAACAGCCACCCCCTCGACCGCGCCGCCCACTTCGACGACGACGCCGACGACCTCGTGGCCGGGGTAATAAGGAGGCTTGCAGAAGACGTGCTCGCCGTGGTAGCCCGCTTTGTCCGACCCACAAATGCCACAAACCGATAAACGCACCAACGCTTCGCCTGGAGCCAGCTCGGGCACTGGCTCGCTCACGACCTCTACAACATCAGGTGCGCTCACCAAGACGCGCCTTCGGGTGCTTAGCATGTAACCCTCCTCATGATCTGATGACGCCGTCCAAGTCCCAGAGATCTTCCCAGGACTGGCCATCTCTCCACAAGAACACCTGGCCCTTGACCAGCCGGTCACCCCGGTCGGCCCCTGAAATTGCACCCATCTCGTCATCGCTCAGGGCGTCATCGAGCACTGCGTCGATGTTCGCTTC
>JBMFUG010000047.1:0-20807 GCA_049966695.1 Acidimicrobiales bacterium
AGGTGGCCGTTGACTTCACGGTGCCCGGCGCGGCAGAAGCCAATGCGCTTTGGTGCGCTGACAACAGCGTCCACGCTGTTGTCGGGACGACAGGGCTTTCGGCTGAGGCGCTGCGGGCGATCGAGGAGCGCTTCTCCTCCGGCGGTGCCAACTGTGTCGTGGCTCCGAACTTTGCCATCGGTGCCGTGCTCATGATGCGCTTTGCGGAGCTTGCGGCCCCCTGGTTCGATAGCGTGGAGGTCGTTGAGCTGCACCACGATGCCAAGCTGGACGCGCCCTCAGGGACAGCCGTCCTCACCGCGGAGCGGGTCGCCGCTGCCCGGGCGCACGTAGGCCGGGAGCCGGGCGGCGCCACTGGCACGGACATGGTTGCCGGGAGCCCAAGACAGGTTGCTCCCCGCCGCGGCGGCGCCCAAAGCGCTGCACGGGGCATAGAGGCTGCGCCAGGGGTGCAGGTCCACTCGGTGCGCTTGCGCGGGCTCGTAGCTCATCAAGAAGTGCTCTTCGGGACGACTGGCCAGGTGCTGACAATAAGGCACGATTCTCTCGACCGGAGCTCGTTCATGGCGGGAGTGCTGCTCGCTGTCAAGCAGGTACCGAGGCTACGTGGCTTCACCCTGGGGCTAGACAGCCTTCTTGGCTTGTGAGCCGGCGGGAGCGAGCTGTGGGCAGCGCTGGTGCGGTGGGCAACCGCCCGCGGGCAGCGCTGGTGGCGTAGGCTCTCAGCTATGAGCTACAAGGAAGATCGTTGATGGTTGCCCCTGGTCGCCTTGGCGCTGTCATATGTGCGATGGTCACGCCCTTTGACGACGACGGCCAGCTCGACGTGGACGGGGCGGTTCAGCTAGCCAGGTGGCTGGTGGACAATGGCAACGACGGTTTGCTGCTGGCCGGTACTACTGGTGAGTCGCCCGTCCTGAGCGACGATGAGAAAATCCAGCTTTGGCGAGCAGTGCGTGAGGCGGTGAACGTGCCTGTGATAGCTGGCAGCGGTACGGCCAGCACCGAGCATTCTGTAGAGCTGACCAGGGCAGCCGCCCAAGCTGGTGCTGATGCAGTACTGGCGGTCACCCCTTATTACAACCGGCCTTCGCAGGCCGGCATCGAAGCTCATTTTCGGGCCATTGCCGAAGCCAGCTCTTTGCCAGTCATCGCTTACGACATCCCCAAACGCACTGGGCGGGAGATCAAAGCTTCGACATTGCTGAAGCTGGCCAACGAAGGGGTGCTGGCCGGGGTTAAAGACGCCGCAGGCTCTCCTGCGGCTACGGCTGCCCTGATCGCCCGGGCGCCGGCCGGTTTCGAGGTCTACAGCGGTGACGACTCTTTGACGCTCCCGCTCCTGGCAGTTGGGGCGGTCGGGGTGATCAGCGTGGCATCTCATTGGGCCGGGCCTGAAATGAGCGAGATGGTTGCCGCGTTCATAAAGGGTGACAACGAAGTCGCCCGGGCGCTGAACGCCCGCTTGGTGGAGTCGTGGGAGTACCAGACAAGCGACGAGGCGCCCAACCCTGTGCCGACTAAAGCGATGCTGCGCAGCCTCGGCCTACCGGGGGGGCAATGCCGCCTACCGATGGGGCCCACGCCCGCCGGCCTGGAGGAGCGCGCTAGGCAGGTGTGGGCGCACCTGCGCAGTGCAGGCTTGTCTGCCCGTTGACCCCTAAGGCGCCGCCGGTGCGGATCGCGTTCCTGGGGGGGCTGGGAGAAATAGGGCGCAACTGTGCCTGGGTGGAAATGGAGGGCAGGGCAGTGCTTATCGACTGCGGCCTGATGTTCCCTGGGCCAGAAATGTTGGGAGTGGACCTGGTACTGCCAGATTTCACTTACGTGAAAGACAATGCCGACCGGCTGGAAGGTTGCGTCCTCACCCATGGCCACGAGGACCATTGCGGAGCTCTTGCCTACTTGCTACAGGAAGTCAGTTTCCCGGTCTACGGCTCGAAGGTCACGCTCGAGATCGCGAAAAACCGCATAGAAGAGGCGGGCTGCCTTGAGCGCACCGAGCTGGTCGCAGTGCACGACGGTGAGCGGCGCCAAATTGGGCCCTTTGACGTTGAGTTCATCCCGGTAACCCACTCGGTTCCGGGCGGCTTTGCGCTCGCTTTCCACACCCCTCAAGGGGTGGTGCTGCACTCGGGGGACTTCAAGCTCGACCTGACCCCGGTGGACGGGCGCTCTACGGACCTGGCCAGGATAGGTGCGATAGCGGCCGAAGAAGGGGTGCGGCTGTTGCTGTCGGATTCGACCAACGCCGAAGAAGAGGGGTTTGCTCCCTCGGAGCGGTCGGTCGGGACGGTGCTGCGCGAGCTGTTCGCGGCCCACCCTGAAAAACGCATCATCGTGAGCTGCTTTGCTAGCCATATCCACCGTGTCCAGCAGATTGCTGATGCAGCAATCGCCACGGGTCGGGTGGTGGCCACCCTCGGCCGTTCTATGGGGCGCAACGTGGCCACAGCTCGCGAGCTTGGGCTGCTGCACATCCCAGATGACCGGCTGGTCGACATTGACCAGATAGGTGCCTTCGGGCCAGAGAGGGTTTGCATTGTCAGCACTGGCTCTCAGGGCGAGCCGATGTCGGCCTTGGCCCTCATGGCTGCGGGAGAGAACAAGTTCGTGAAGGTGGGGGAGGGCGACCTGGTGGTGCTTTCCTCGCACGCCATCCCGGGCAACGAGACGGCTGTGGGCAAAGTTATCGACGGCCTGTGCCGTGCGGGCGCTGAGGTAGTCCATTCGGGGCTTGCCGCAGTGCACGCTTCAGGCCACGCGATGCGCGAGGAGCTCAAAGTTTTGCTGTCTCTGGCCCGGCCGCAGGCCTTTGTACCCGTGCACGGCGAGTTCCGTCACCTGTTGCACCATGCCCGGCTGGCGCGCGAAATGGGGGTACCGGACGAAGGCGTCCTTTTGGCCGAGGACGGAGATGTCATAGAACTCAGTGAGGACGGTGTCGAGTTCGCCGGGGAGGTGCCGGCTGGTTACCTTTACGTGGACGGGATCGTGGGCGACGTTGGGCCTGGGGTGTTAAGGGACCGGCAGCTGCTTGCTGAAGAGGGCGTAGTCGTGGTGGTGGTGACCGTTGACGCCCAGAGCGGCAGCGTGCTCACCGGGCCAGAGATCATCACACGGGGTTGGGTCTACGCCCCGGAGGCGGAGAAGTTGCTGGACGAGGCGCGCGCGGTGGTCCTATCGGCCCTCGAAGAGCCTCCCGATGCCAACCCGCTCGATTTCGAGACGCTGAAGCGCAGGGCTCGCCAAGCCTTGGGCCGTTTCGTCCAGGAACGGACGCGGCGCCGGCCGATGATCGTGCCGATCGTCATGGAGGTGTAGGAGGGGCGCGCGATATGGCACCGGTCCTGTGTGAGCACTGTGGCTGGTGTTAGCGTTGGGGCTGTTGTGGCTACAAAGACGAGTCACCGAGCTATGCCAGTGCGGCCCGAGCGAGGGGCACCCTACCAGGGAGCGGCCAAAAGACCGGCCCGCGGGCGGCCGGCAGGACGGGCGGGCCAGCCGGAGAGGCCGAGCTGGCTTAGGCGCCTGAGCTCTTTGGTCGAAGGCCAATCAGATGACCTGTGGGGCCTCGGGTTCCTATTATTGGGGGTGCTCGCGGCCCTCGGCACCTACTCTGGCCTGATCGGGCCGGCGGGCAAGGACCTGCGCAACGGGGCAGCCGACCTGCTGGGCGAGGGGCGGTGGGTCTTGCCGGTCGCTTTTGCGGTACTGGGTGGTTACCTGGTAAGCGGCCGCCAGCGCTCGGAGCCTGGCCGGGTCGCGCTGGGCCTGGCCGTTGCGATGCTCTTTTTGTCTGCCCTGCTTCAGGTCGCGCTCGGCAAGGACACCGTCCACCAGCCTGTTGCCGCTATGGGGAGAGCTGGTGGCCTGGTGGGGGTCGCGATCGGAGTGCCCCTGCGAGCCGGCTTGGGCGGGTGGGGGGCCGGGCTCGTTAGCGGGGCCGCATTGTTCGTGGCTGGTCTCGTGGTCACCGCCACGCCTGTGCGGGTGGTGGCAGCCGGGTTGCGGGCGGCTGGGGCTTTTACTGGTCGCGCTGTCAAGTGGGGAGCGGGGGCAGCGCGGCAAGCCTTGTCCAACCGTCGTGGGCGGGGGCCTGCTTCGCTCCGTGCCGAAGTGAGCGGGCAGCCGCTTGGCTACTCGGCCCTGGCAGGTGCCGATGGGCGCGGCGCCGCTGGTGTGCCTCAGGCGGTTGGGGCCCCCGACGTCGCGACGCCCATGGGGCCGCCCGGGCAGTACGGCTCCGCCGAGGTCACCGGCCGGGGGCTAGCCGGGCTGGGCGGTGCCCGAACAGCTGGGGACGCAGAGACAATGGCGAAGACGGGGCAGTTCGCCAGAGGTGCTACGGCTGGGCAGGACGCGCCACGCTTGAGCAATGAGCACGAGCTGGCCCATGAGGCAGCTGACGCCACCGGGCCCGAGGACGCTATGAGACCGCAGCAACTGGCGATCGACCTTCGGCTTTTTCCGCAATCTTCGCCGACATGGAGGTTGCCGCCCCTGGCACTGCTGAAGCGCTCTAAGCAGGCCGAGGTGGACCGCCGCCAAGTGGAGGCTCTTGGCCGAACTTTACAAGAGGCTCTTTTTGCTCACGGAGTGGAAACTAACGTAGTCGGGGCCACTGTAGGCCCGAGCGTCACCCGCTATGAGCTAGAGCTCGCCCCAGGTGTGAAGGTGGCCAAGGTGACTGCTCTCCAGCGGGACATCGCCTACGCCATGGCAGCTGCGGACGTAAGGATACTGGCGCCGATCCCAGGCCGTTCGGCTATCGGGGTGGAGGTGCCCAACCGCCAACGCCAGATCGTGGCCCTGGGGGACATCCTGGCTGCGCCAGAAGCGCACTGGTCCGGCCACCCGTTGGAGGTGGTGCTCGGGAGAGACATAGCGGGGCGGCCGGTGCTGGCCAACCTCGCCGAGATGCCGCACCTGCTCATAGCGGGGGCTACTGGTTCTGGCAAGAGCTCATGTATCAGCTCGATGCTTGTGTCCGTGCTGGCACGCGCTACCCCTGACCAAGTGCGGCTCATCTTGGTCGACCCAAAGCGCGTGGAGCTCGGCCACTACGAGGGACTGCCTCACCTGTTGACTGGCGTTGTCACCAACCCGAAAAGGGCGGCCAACGCCCTTAGGTGGGCAGTCGAAGAGATGGAGCGCCGTTACGACCTGTTGGCCGAAGTCGGCATGCGCGACATCACAGGTTACAACGCCGCTTACGACCGAGGTGAGCTCGTGGGAGAGCCAGGCGCTGAAGCCGAGCACCAGCGCCTGCCTTACATTTTGGTGGTGGTCGACGAGCTGAACGACCTTATGATGGTGGCGGCCCGTGACGTCGAGGACTCCATCTGCCGTATTGCGCAGATGGCCCGTGCTGTCGGCATCCACCTGGTCGTGGCAACTCAGCGCCCGTCTGTAGACGTGATCACGGGCTTGATCAAGGCCAACATCCCCTCGCGGTTGGCTTTCGCAGTGTCCTCGTTGGCCGACAGCCGGGTCGTTTTGGACCAGCCTGGTGCGGAAAGGCTTATCGGCAAGGGCGACATGCTCCTTTTGACCGCGTCGTCGAGCGTAGCTCGCCGTGTCCAAGGTGCGTGGGTTGACGAAGAGGACGTGCGCAAGGTCGTTGCTTTTTGGCGACGCCAGGCTGCGCCGTCCTACGTGGGCGCGTTAGAAGGAGCCGAGGGCCCCACAGGGGCAATATCGGACGAGGGCGGCGAGGACGACGACAAGCTTTTACAAAAGGCCCTGGAACTGGTTGTACGTAGCCAGCTCGGCAGTACTTCGATGTTGCAAAGGAAGTTGAAGGTGGGCTTCGCCAGGGCTGGCCGGCTGATGGACCTGCTCGAGCAACGAGGGGTGGTGGGCCCGTCGGAAGGCTCTAAGGCGCGGGCTGTGCTCATGACTGTAGAGGAGCTCGAAGCTTCGGGTTGGGGGCCAAGTGCCGGCCCTGGGAGGCTTGCCGCGCCGGGGGCAGACGAGGACTAGTGGCACTGTCGCAGCGCTCGGAGCACGCCCGCGTCGCTAGAGCACCGGCGTCGGCGGCCAACCTCGGCCCCGGCTTTGACACGCTCGCCGTCGCCTTGGCGTTGTACGTGGAGGTGGAGATCTCCTATCGCCCCGAAGGCCTGTTGGTCGTAGCCGAAGGAGAGGGGGCGGGGCTGAGCTCAGGCTCGTCGCACCTGGCTGCTCAAGTGGCCTTGCAGGTTGCCGGTCACGACAAACTAGCCATAAAGGTACGTTCGCAGGTGCCCGTCGCACGGGGCTTGGGCTCATCAGCGGCTTTGGCCGTTGCCGCGGCTGCTGCTGCGGGAGCGGACGACCCCTTTGCTGTCGGTGCTTCTTGGGACGGGCACCCGGACAACGCGGCCGCGTCTGCCTTCGGCGGCCTTGTGAGCGCAGCGACTTTGGGGCGTGGCCCAATAGCTCGCCGGCTTCCCCTCGACCCGGGCCTGCGCTTTGTCGTGCTGGTGCCAGACCGAGAACTGAAGACCTCTTCGGCCCGGGCTGTACTGCCAAGCACTGTCTCCCGGGACGACGCGGTGTTCAACCTCGGGCGTCTTGGCCTTTTGGTCGCAGGCTTGGCCGAGCGCTCTCAGCTCGTGGCTGAAGCAGGTGACGACCGCTTGCACCAGGGCCACCGCTCTAGCCTTTTTCCTGAGGCGCCGGCACTGCTGGCCGGGCTAAGGGACGCTGGCGCTCTAACCTCTTGTTGGTCGGGGGCTGGCCCGAGCCTGCTGGCCGTGTGCACAGAGCAGTCGGCAGCCACCTTGTTGGCTGCTGGGGAAAGCTTGCTAGCCGAGCACGGCGTGGTCGGGCGCGCCCTCGTGCTTCAAGCAGACACTGAAGGAGTGCAGGTCCGTGAACGGCTGTCGGGCGCTCAGCTGGCTTGGGCGGCCGGCCCAAGCCCCAGCTCTCAGCGGCCGCTACGCTGATTAGGATGCCCAAGCGCTACTGGCTGGAGACCCTGGGTTGCCCGAAGAACCAGGTCGATTCTGACAAACTGGCGGGCTTGCTCGAAGCCGCGGGTTACGAAGCCTGCCGCCAGCCAGGACAGGCGGACCTAGTTGTGGTCAACACGTGCGCATTTGTAGAGGCAGCACGGGAGGAGTCGGTCGGCGCCGTGCTCGACCTCGCCGAGGCGAAGAAACCGGGTGCCAGGCTCGTGGTCACAGGTTGTATGGCGCAGCGTTACGGCCAAGAGCTGGCGGACGTCTTGCCAGAGGTTGACCAGGTCGCCGGTTTTGGGGTGCCAGTCCAGCTCGGAGGCCGGGGGCAGGCCCTTGGAGGCCGGGACGGGGCGGCCAGCGGTCCTAAGCTGCCGGCTCTTGACTTGCTTAATCTACCTAGGCCGAAAGGTCGGGCTCCTTGGGCGTACGTAAAAGTGGCTGAGGGGTGTGACCGCAGGTGCGGGTTTTGTGCCATCCCCCAGTTCCGCGGCCCGCAGCGTTCTCGGTCGCTCTCGGCCGTGCTCGCCGAGGTCGACGCACTGGAAGCGAAAGAAGTGGTGCTTGTAGCTCAAGACCCTGTCTCATGGGGGAAAGACCGCAGGCCAAGCGGTACAAGCGGTGCAGGTGGCGACTTGGCTGAGCTGGTAAGAGCTGTTCGTGCGCACACCGAGCGGGTGCGGGCCCTTTACCTTCACCCCTCGGGGCTTTCTGAAAGGTTGGTCGAAGCTCTCGGCGAGAGCGGCTGCCCCTACTTCGACTTGTCACTTCAGCACGTGTCCGGGAGCCTGTTGCGCCGGATGCGAAGGCCCGGGGACGCCGAGCGCTTCCGTCGAGTTGTAGCCGACATCCGTCGCCGCTACCCTGATGCTGCGTTGCGCTCCTCCTTCGTCATAGGCTACCCGGGCGAGACTGAGGAGGACCATGACCAACTGCTCGCGTTTTTGGCCGACGTGCAGTTGGACTGGGCTGGCTTCTTCGCCTTCTCTCCCGAGGAGGGCACTTATGCGGCCGGCCTGGCCGACCAGGTGCCAGCGTCGCTTGTTGCTGAGAGGCTCAGCGAGTGCTCAGAACTGCAAGACTCCATAACCGCACGACGCCGCAGCGCCCTGGTAGGCACCACCTGCCGCGCCCTTGTCGATGCTCCTGGCTTGGCGCGCAGCCACCGGGAAGCACCGGAGATAGACGGAGTGATAAGGGTGCCGCGGTCGTTGGCGACGGGCAGTTGGGTGGAGGTCCAGATAACGGCAGCAGACGGTCCTGACCTGGTCGGAGCGCTACGCCGTGGCCAGCTGAGCTCAACGGCGGGCGTTTTGGCATTGAGCGCACATGCAGGTGTTACGGAGACGTGATGGCGGGGGGTCAGCGGGAGGTACGGGTGGACAGGGAGGCAGCTGCTCAGGCTGCGCCAGCTGCTGTGCCGCTTCAGGCTTTGGCTATGGCTCCCGAGCTTGGGGCCAGGGAGGCTGAGGTGGTGCGAGCCGGGCTCGCCAAGCGCGGCGAAGCCGCTGCCGCGAGCCACGGGTGGCAGCTGCGAACGGTGGCCAACGGTGTGACGGTTGCACGCCTGGCGTGCACGCCCCTTTTGGTCGTGCTCGTGCTCCATGCCACCCCTTCGTGGGCTGCCTTGGTGCTTTGGGTGGCACTGACGGGCACAGACGCTGCGGACGGGTGGATAGCGAGGAGGCGGGGCACGACAGCGTCCGGTGCCTTTCTTGACCCCTTGGCGGACAAGTTCTTGGTGCTTGGAGCTCTGTTCGCCATGGCGGGCCGGGGCGTGCTGCCCTTGGCGCCGGTCGTGCACCTCGCAAGCCGTGAGGTTTTGATGACTTGGTACCGGGTGGTCGTCGCTCGGCGAGGTATCAGCGTCCCCGCCAGGTTGGTAGCAAAGACCAAGACCGTGGCTGAGTTCGTGACAGTAGGGCTCGTGCTGTTGCCGGTGATCTGGTCACCTCGGCTTAGCCTTTCTCATTTCGTTCTTTGGTCGGCTGTGGGGTTGGCTTGGCTCAGCGCGGCACAGTACATGATGGACGGCCGGGCTCGCCGGCGGGCTTTGGCATCAGGTGCCTAGCAGCTCCCCGTCTGGTGGCTTTGAGAGCCAGGCTGGCGCGCCTGGCAGCGGTACTGGGGCGCCATCCTCCGACCTCGCCAGTTGCGAGGTCCTCGCTATTGGCACCGAGCTGCTGCTGGGCCAGGTAGTCGATACGAACTCGGCATGGATCGGGGAACGGCTCGCTGCCGCTGGCATAGCCTGCTACGTGCAGACGAAGGTGGGCGACAACGAAGCGAGGATAGTAAAAGCGCTAGAAGCAGCGCTTTCCCGTTCGCAGGCTGTGATCTGTTGCGGCGGGCTTGGACCGACGCCCGACGACATTACCAGGGAAGCTATAGCGCGGCTGATGCACGTGCCGCTCGAGCGTGACCACGAGCTAGAGGACGCCCTGCGGGAGCGCTTCGCAGGGCGAGAGGTGCCCGCGAGCAACTACCGCCAAGCCGACGTGCCTCGTGGCTGCTCTACCATAACGAACACAACCGGGACGGCACCTGGGTTGATCTGTCCTGTAGGAGACAAGGTCATATACGCTGTGCCCGGGGTCCCTGCTGAAATGCGTGAAATGGTGGAGCGGGCCGTCATAGCTGACCTGCAGCGCCGTTCGGGCTGGCAGGGCGCTATTGTAAGCCGTTACCTGCGCGTATGGGGGATCCCTGAGTCCAAGGTCGCTGAGATGGTGGCGCCTCGCGTCCGGGCGTTGGAAGAAAAGGGCAACCCTACGATTGCGTTCCTGGCTAGTGCAGTAGAAGGGGTCAGGGTGAGGGTGACTGCCAGGGCAAGTGCTGCCGAGGCGGCCAAAGCGGGCTGTGAGCCTGTGGAAGCGGCTCGTAGGTTGCTCGATGCTGAAGAGGCAAACCTGCGAGCGCTCCTGGGTGACGCCGTCGGGGGCGTGGACGACGAGGGACTGGAGGCGAGCATCGGGGGCCTGCTTGTCGAGCAGGGGTTGAGCCTGGCGGTAGCAGAGTCTTTGACAGGAGGCCGCGTGGCTGCTCGTCTTGTAGGGGTTCCTGGCGCGAGCAGGTGGCTTGTAGGTGGCCTGGTGGCTTATGCCGAGGAAGTGAAGCGTGACGTCCTGGGGGTGACGGCAGAGCTGGTCGTGAGCGACCAGGCGGCGCGAGAGATGGCGGCTGGGGTGGCGCGGTTTTTGCGGTCCGACATAGGTCTTTCGCTTACCGGGGTGGCCGGGCCGACTTCTCAGGACGACAAGCCAGTCGGCACGGTGTTCGTGGGGCTGGCCTACCCGCGGCCCGGCGGGCAAGAGACAGCCCAAGCTACCGAGGCCGTACAGTTGTCACTACGCGGGAACAGGAACTTTGTGCAGGAGCGAGCGGCTACGTTGGCCATGGACCTGCTCAGGCGGAAGCTGCTCGGTTTCAGAGAGCCTGGGCTGCCGGGCGTTCAACCGAACCAGTGAAGGGCTAGGACCTCTGAGGCGCGCTCGGTCGTGCTGGCGCGTTGGCGAGCAAGTTGGTCGCGCTCCCTGCGCAGCATCTCGACCTGTTCGGCGCACTGCCACCCGACCGGCATGTCAAGTACGGCCCGTGCTTGCTTTTGCGTGTACGAGAACGGAGGCGCTTGGAGCGCTCTTAGGGCTGAGGACCTGTCCGGGGAAACGAGGACGGCGTTGTTGACCTCGCCAGCGCGGCTCAACGCGTCCAAAATGCCGTCAATTATGTGGATGCGCTCGTCTATCTTCGCTAGCTCGCGTGACAAGTCCGCTGACGTGAGGTCGACGATGCTAAAGGGCGCCGGCACCGGGGCAGAGGCTGGGGTTGCACCTGGGCCTACCATGCTCACCTCCTACAAAGGTACACAGCTGGGTGGCGCTACCCACGCTGTACAACAAGGTGACCAGGTAACACCACCAGTATTGCACAGCCAAGGTGGTACCACCAGTACCTAGCCTCTGCTATTGAACCTCGGGCGAGCGGCGCCCGGGGTGCCTAGTCCCCAAGCAAGACCGGGCTGTGGTCGTCCTGCCCGATGTCGAGGTCAGCAGTACTGAGGGCGTCCTGAGGCTCGCTGGGGCCGACACCGACCTTTTGGCGGACCTTCTCGGAAATCTCGATCATCAGCTCCAGGTTGTCCGCCAAGAACACCTTGGCATTTTCACGCCCCTGGCCGATCTGCTCACCTTCGTAGGTGTACCAAGCCCCAGCCTTGCGTATTATGCCGAGGTCGGTGGCGACATCTAGCAGCGAGCCCTCCCTGCTAATGCCCTTAGTGAACATGATATCAAACTCGCATTGCTTAAATGGTGGGGCGATCTTGTTTTTTACGACTTTGACACGAGTGCGGCTGCCGATAACCTCGGCCCCGTCTTTTATTGACTCTACACGTCGGATGTCCAATCGGACAGAGGAGTAGAACTTGAGGGCTCGGCCACCTGGTGTTACCTCTGGCGAACCGAACATAACCCCGACTTTTTCACGGAGCTGGTTGATGAAAATGGCTATCGTCTTGGACTTGCTAAGGGTGCCGGTCAGCTTGCGCAGTGCTTGGGACATGAGCCTGGCCTGCAGGCCGACGTGGGGGTCGCCCATCTCTCCTTCGATCTCAGCTCGGGGTGTGAGGGCGGCAACGGAGTCGATGACGATGACGTCGAGGGCTCCCGAGCGTACCAGCATGTCGGTTATCTCGAGCGCCTGTTCTCCCGTGTCTGGCTGTGAGATCAAAAGATCGTCGATGTTGACACCTATGGCTTTTGCGTAGCTGGGGTCCATCGCGTGCTCGGCGTCTATATAGGCGCATATGCCCCCGTTGCGTTGGGCTTCCGCGACTACGTGCATGGCGAGGGTTGACTTGCCGGACGACTCTGGCCCGAACAGCTCGACGACACGACCGCGGGGGAGGCCGCCGATGCCCAGGGCCAAGTCGAGGGAAAGGGCACCCGTCGAGATTGCCTCAACTTGCATGTGGGTGCTCTCGCCCATCCGCATGATGGCGCCCTTGCCGAACTGCTTTTCTATCTGGCCTAAGGCCATCTCCAGTGCCTTGTCACGTTCCACCGGGACCGTCCTCTCGCTCATGTGGCGGGTTATGTGGGTTGTTGCTGACAACCTAGGAGAGGGGTGCGACCGTTATAGCTCCCCTAGGCACGGGCCGAACTTCATCCCTGTAACTCCCTGTCAGGAAGGTTAGCACCAAACAAGCGTTCGGTGTGTGATCTTTCTCGGGCTCTGTCGGTAACTGAGCGGGACGAAGCCGGGCCGAGCGCCGAGCCTGCTAAGCAACGGCTGGCCATGTCGGTCTTGACTTGCGAGGGCCAGGTCGCCTGGTCTTGGCGGGCACGGGGCTAGCCGTGGCCGCTACGGCCGCCGTGGTGGTCAATGCCTCGTGGCTTGCGCCAGCAAGAACCTTTCCACCACCCGGTAACGGGCACCCTCGGGACGTAGCTCGCTTTGCACGAGCGTGAGGGAGGTGACCGGCCAGGTCCTTTCTAGGGGAGCGAGCAAGCGGGCGCCGGGGCGGAGGTCCGTGCCGCGGCGGCCTCGGGCCAGGGTTATGTGGCCCAAGAACTTACGCTCCGACAGGGGCTGGCCAATGGCGTCTGTGGCCTGTTGCACGGCTTTGGCGGTGCCGGCGAGGCCGTCGACTGGCCAGATGACAAGAGCAGGCCCAAGCAACCGGGTGCTTGGGCCGCCGGTTGCGGTTACAGGTCCGTCCACCTCGTCGGCCACCTTGCTAAGAGCCTTGGTGGCTGCGTGGACGCTTTGTCGGTCTATCTCTCCGAAAAACCGGAGAGTCACGTGCCACTGTTCTCTGGTCGACCAACGCAGGCCGTCTATGGCGGGCCTTGGGAGCGATGCGATGGCGTCCGCCACATCTGGTGCCGGCCACACGGCGACAAAACAGCGCACTGGTGGGACACTACCAGTCAGAGCGGTGCAGGTGCCCGGTACGGCCGTCCCGGGAGCAGGCTGGCGGGGACCCGCTCAACCGGGACGACCGGGGGCCATGATAGCGTCTCTAGCTTGGAGGAGACCGCGGATCTGGGCTTGGGCCTCAGCTTGTCACAAGGGTTGGGTACGGCGGGCGCTGGGTACAGTTTAGGCTCGTTAGGGTGGCGCAGGTAATGGACCAAGGGGCACAATTTGGCGACAGTGGCGAGCACGCTCGCGAGCCGGGCGAGCCTCGTCGCTACTTCGTCCGGACGTTCGGCTGTCAGATGAACGAGCACGACTCAGAACGTATCGCTGGGCTCCTAGAAGCCGACGGCATGTTGCCGGCGGGACGTCTGGAAGACGCAGACGTGGTCGTGCTCAACACTTGTTGCATTAGAGAGAACGCCGACAACCGCCTTTACGGCAACCTTGGCCAGCTACGAGCCTTGAAGCAGCAGCGTCCCGGCATGCAGATCGCCGTTGGAGGGTGCCTTGCCCAAAAGGACCGGGAGGCGGTGCTCCAACGAGCACCGTGGGTTGACGTCGTGTTCGGTACTCACAATGTCGGCCACGTGAGCAACCTCTTGGGGACGGCGCGCGCTAAAGGCCCAGTGGTCGAAATCCTCGAGGTTGCTGCCACCGACGCTGAAGAGTTCCCATCGGCCTTGCCGGTGCGCCGAGAGCTACCTTTTGCTGCTTGGGTCACCATCCAGGTCGGCTGCGACAACCACTGCGCATTTTGCATAGTGCCAGCCGTTAGGGGCAAGGAGATAAGCAGGCCGTTCGGGCAAGTCGTGTCCGAAGTCGAGGAGCTGGCCGACAAAGGGGTCGTTGAGGTCACCTTGCTTGGGCAGAACGTAAATTCCTATGGCCGCGACTTGGCCCTTGCTGCTCGGCGCGACCCTGACTGGCGGGCGCACGCGCACTCGACGGGAAAGCAGTGGGCCAGTGCCGGCAAGCCCGAGGCGAGGCCTCTTTTCGCCGACTTGTTGCGGGCGGTGGCCCGGGCAGATGGCATTGAGCGAGTGCGCTTTACCAGTCCCCACCCAAAGGACCTACGGCCTGAGACGATCGAGGTTATGGCGACAGAAGCGGCAGTCTGCCCGCACTTGCACCTCCCCCTACAGTCGGGGAGCGACAGGGTCCTGGCTTTAATGAGGCGCGGTTACACTGCGTCGCGTTACCTTGAACGCCTCGTTGCCGCGCGCTCTGCCATTGCGGACCTGGCGGTAACGACCGACATCATTGTCGGTTTCCCCGGGGAAACCGAGGACGATTTCGAGCGGACGTTGGAGGTGACAGCTGAGGCCGAGTACGACAGCGCCTATACCTTCATTTTCTCGCCCCGTCCCGGTACAGAGGCGGCCCGGCGCACCGAGGACTTCCTGCCCGCAGAAGTGCTGGCGGAGCGCTTTCAGCGGCTACGCGAGGTGGTGGAACGTAGCGCGTTGCGCAAGCACATGGCGCGCGTGGGGCTAGTGGAGGAGGTGCTGGTAGAGGGGCCGGCCAAAAAGGGCGGGCCGGGTACCGTTTCTGGTCGCACTCGCCAGAACAAGCTGGTGCACCTGGCCGGAGGCGAGCTCCCGCCGGGCGCGGTGGTCGAGGCCGTGATCGAGGACGCGGCGCCGCATTTTCTAAGGGGCAGGTTGCAACGCGTGGTGTCGCAACCAAGGTACCGTGGCCTTGTGCCGGTTGCGGCGGACTGAGCACCAAGAGTGCTGAGCGATGTGCAGGAGCGGCCTGGGCAGCCTGGGCACTTGGCCCTGGTTGGGCCTACCGCCTGTGGCAAGTCAGCGCTGGCGGTCGCGGTGGCCAAGGAGCTGGGGGACATCGAGATAGTTAACGCGGACTCCATGCAGGTCTACCGTGGGATGGACATCGGTACGGCTAAGTTGGCCGTTCTCGAGCGCGCCGGTGTACCGCACCACTTGATAGATGTTGTCGAGCCATGTGAGGAATGGGACGTGGCACGTTTTGTGAGAGAGGCGCGCTACGCGTTGCAGTCCATAGAGAGCCGGGGCCACCGCGCCTTGTTGGTGGGCGGGACGGGCCTTTACGTGCACGCGCTCGTTGACCACCTAAGCGTGCCAGCTCGGGAGCCCCGGCTGGCAAGGCGGCTCGATGCAGAGCCCACGAGCGAGTTGTACGCCAGGCTGTTGTCGGTAGATCCGGCGGCAGCAGCGCGCATCAGCCCTGGCAACCGCCGTCGGGTGCTGCGCGCTCTGGAGGTCACGCTCGGTAGCGACAGGCCGTTTTCGAGCTATGGGCCAGGTGTGGCTGCTTTCCCTGCTACGAACTGGCAATTGGCCGGTATCTGGCTGCCTCGTGACGAGGTCCGCCGTCGTATAGAGGCTCGCTTTTTGGCGATGCTCGAAGCCGGGTTGCTCGCAGAAGTGAAAAAGCTGGTGGCTCACCCCGGAGGCCTTTCTCGTACGGCTCGCCAGGCTCTCGGGTACAAGGAGCTGTTGGCACATGTTGAGCATGGGCTGGCGCTAGACGAGGCCTGCCGCTTGTCTTTGGCCAGGACGCGCCGGTTCGCTCGGCGCCAGAGGATGTGGTGGAGACGTGACCCCCGGATCCGCTGGTTTGGCGCAGCAAATGACCCGATCGCCGTCTTGCCGGCATTGCTGAGAGAATGGGGACAGGCATGAACTTCGTTGGCCGGTACTTTGCAGCTAGGCAGTGGGCGCAGTGAGCCCAGCGGGCCCAAGCGGAGGTTTGCCGGCCTTTTCCAAGTACGTAGGGCTGGGCAACGACTTCTTGGTACTGGTCGACCTGGAGGGCCGCTTTTCGCTGGACGCAGCGACGGCGCAAGCCCTGTGCGACCGCCACTACGGTTTCGGCGCAGACGGGGTGCTACGGGCCGGGCCGCCCTCCGAGGGAGCGGTCATGTCTTTTGAGTTGCGCAACGCCGATGGCAGCGAAGCGGAGATGAGCGGGAACGGCCTTCGGTGCCTGGTCCATGCGGCGCTCGATGCCGGTGCTGTCCGCGTCTCCCCTGGGGGCACCGTGGTTGTCAGCACCCCAGCCGGTTTGCGCAAAGTGCAGGTGCGAGCCAGCCGTGACGGTTGGATGTGGTCGAGCACCGAAATGGGCTACCCGGTCGTGACAGAGGCGATGGACGTGTGCAACGTGGGCCACGGCCAGGCCCTGGTGGACGTTGGCAATCCGCACCTCGTCGTGCTGGGCGCGTCTCCGGCTGGCTTGGACTTGGCTGTGCTCGGCCCCGAGCTTGGACGCGGTGAGCGCAATGTCGAGTTCGTTTCCCTTGGCCCAGGCCGGGACGAGCTGACCATGCGGGTATGGGAGCGGGGGGTAGGCGAGACGCTCGCGTGTGGTACCGGCTCGGTTGCCGCCGCTGCGGCAGTCCATTTTTGGGGGAGAGCGGGCAGCAAAGTGACCGTCCACCAGCCAGGCGGGGCGGCAGAGGTCGAGCTACGGGCCGACGGGGCGGCTGTGCTCTCTGGCCCAAGCCAGCGAGTGGGCAAGTGCTGGTTTGAGCCTTAGACGATGAGCCTGATCGAGCGCAGTTTCCGTGAAAAGATCGTCGTGGTCGGGGTGACGAGACCACCTGCCAGCGAAGCAGAGACCGAACGTCACTTGGACGAGCTGGAGCTTCTCGTTGCAACCGCCGGGGCCGACGTAGTGGCGCGTGTGCACCAGAGGCGAGATAACCCAGACCCGGCCACCTATGTCGGGCGGGGCAAGGCAGAAGAGCTGCGGTCTGTGTCGGAGTCAGTTGACGCCGACACGGTCGTTTTCGACGATGAGCTTTCACCGGCACAGTCGCGCAACCTGGAAAAGATCTTGGGACGGACGGCGATCGACAGGACAGCGGTGATCCTGGACATCTTTGCCCAAAATGCGCGCACCGAGGAGGGCCGGTTGCAGGTCGAACTGGCACAGTTGCAGTACCGCCTGCCCCGGTTACGTGGACGAGGGACGGCTTTGTCGCAGCAGGCAGGACGTATAGGTACACGAGGCCCAGGTGAGACGCAGCTGGAGGTGGACCGCCGCCGTGTTGTACGTAGGGTCCACAAGCTGGAGTCCGAGCTAGCGCGGCTTTCTCGCCGCCGCAGGCTCCAGCGTCGAGGCAGGCTGAGGAGCGAACTGGCCTCGGTATCGCTGGTGGGTTACACCAACGCCGGCAAGTCCACCCTGCTCAATGCCCTAACGGGGGCTGGAGTGGTGGCTGACGAGAGGTTGTTCGCCACCGTTGACCCCCGCACTCGCCGCTTTGCGCTACCTGGTGGTGAGCACGTGCTCGTTTCGGACACGGTCGGCTTTGTAAGGAAGTTGCCGCACCAGCTTGTGGAGGCGTTCCACAGCACGCTCGAGGCGGTCTTGGAAGCGGACCTGCTCGTCCACATGGTGGATGCTTCTGTGCCCGACCCTGATGCCCAGATAGAGGTGGTCCGGGGGGTACTGAGCGAGATCGGGGCAGCGAGCGTCCCTGACCTGCTAGTTTTCAACAAGTCCGACTTGGCGCCTGAGGCCGCCAGGGAAATAGGCGGGCGTTATGCCGAAGAGGGGCCTGTTGTCATCTCCGCCGCTACCGGGGACGGTCTCGACCGTCTAAGCGAAGCGATCGCGAAGCGGTTGCGGGCGGGGAGCCGAGTCGTAGATCTTTGTGTCCCGTACGACAGGGGCGATGTCCTTGCTGCCTTGCACCGAGAGGGAGAAGTCGTGAGCAACACCGATGCTGACGGTAACGGGATACTGGTCCGGGCGCGCCTTGGCCCGGCAGCCCTAGCCCGCTTTGCCCGCTTTCACCCGGGTGAAGGTACTGGGGGCCGGCCTTGAGCGGCTTTAGCCCCCCCACATATCCCTATGAGCGCCTGTCCCCATTGCGGGCGGTGGCGGCCTCCTTGGCTGGCGGGGCGGTGGACTTGTCGGTTGGCACGCCGTGCGACCCTCCGAGCCGTGCGGTCCTTGCCTCTTTGGCCGCAGGGGACGACGACGGGGCCGTACGTGGTTACCCGCCTTCCGCTGGTACAGCGGCCGCCCGCCAAGCGGCCGCACAGTGGATGGCCTGGCGTTTGGGCGTTGACGTGCCCGCAGGTGCGGTCGCCCTTTGTATAGGGACCAAGGAGCTGGTGGCCGGGTTGCCCACCTGGCTGCACTTGAGGGACCCGTCGCGGGACACAGTCTTGTACCCCGCCCTCGCTTACCCGACTTATGAGATGGGCGCTTTGCTGGCTGGCCTGCGTGCCGTGGCTGTGCCAGTGGGTGATGGTTTCCGGCTAAGGCTGGAGGACGTGAAGAGCTCGGACGCCGAGAGGGCTCTTCTTTTGTGGGTCAACAGCCCAGGAAACCCCGCTGGCCAAATGGAGGAGCTGGCTGAAGTGGCTGCGTGGGGGCGCGAGAGGCAAGTGCTCGTGGTGAGCGACGAGTGCTACGCGGAGCTCACCTGGAGCGGCCCACCGCGCAGCATCCTCTCGTACGGAGCGGGGCCGTCCGGCCTGGAGGGGGTGCTGGCGGTCCATTCGCTTTCCAAGCGGAGCAACCTGGCCGGTTTGCGTTTCGGGTCGTACGCGGGAGACCCTTCAGTTGTGAGCTATGTGCGTGATGTGCGCCAGCACGCCGGGCTGATGGTGCCAGGGGTGGTCCAGCGGGCGGGCATAGCAGCGCTGGGCGACCGGGACCACGCAATGTCCCAGCGCGACGCCTACCGGCTGCGGCTTCTAAGGTTGCGCTCCATCCTGAGCAGTATCGACGTGGAGGCTCCCATGCCGGAGGGCGGGCTGTACTTGTGGGCACAGGCACCTCGGGGCGACGCCTGGGCGTTGGCCAGCCGGCTCGCGAAGGACGCGGGCTTGGTGGTCTCGCCAGGTGAGTTTTACGGGGAGGCCGGTCGCTCTTATGTGCGGGTTGCGGCAGTGGCGCCGATGGAGCGCATCGAGCTGGTGGCCAGACGGCTGGGGGCACACTAGCGTCTTTTACAGTGAGGGAGAAGCTGCGGGACAAGGTGGACGAGCTCTGGGCTCGACGCGGCACTTTGAGCCCCGCCAGCAAGGCTGAGGCGGAAGTCGTACGCGAGGCCGTCGGGCTGCTTGACACCGGGGAGGCACGAGTGGCAGAGCTGGCGCCGGACGGTTCGGTGGTCGTGCATGAATGGCTGAAGCGTGCGGTGCTCCTGTTGTTCCGGGTGCTGGAGATCGAGGTGACCGAGCTTGGGCCGTTTGAGTTTACCGATCGCCTGCCCTTGAAGCGTGGTTTCAAACAGGCGGGGGTGCGCGTGGTGCCGGGGGCATCGGCTCGCTGGGGCAGTTTCTTGGACAAGGGCGTCGTGATGATGCCGAGCTACGTGAACATCGGGGCCAGAGTCGGAGCAGGGACCATGGTCGACACCTGGGCAACGGTGGGCAGCTGTGCCCAGATCGGTGCCGGGGTCCACCTGTCGGGGGGGGTAGGCATAGGCGGTGTGCTGGAACCACCTCAGGCTGCCCCGGTGATGATCGGCGACAACGCTCTCATCGGCAGCCGTAGCATGATCACCCAGGGCGCGCAGGTGGGCCAAGGGGCCGTCTTAGGCGAGGGCTGCGTGCTCAACCCCGGTATCCCGGTAATAGATGCCGAGACTGGCAAGGAACTGTCGCGTGGAGTGGTGCCACCTTGGTGCGTGGGGGTGGGCGCCACGCGGCCCAGGACGTTTAGTGGCGGCACGTTCGGGTTGCCTTGCGTGCTGATCGTCCGGTGGTTGCCGGAAGGCCGCCGGTACTCGAGGGCACAACTGGAGGAGATGCTTCGTGACCATGGTGCCAGTGCTTAGAGGCTACGCGCCGAGGCTGCGGGCGCACGGGTTGGCGTGACTGACCTTTTGGCCGCTACGGCCAAGCTTGTGGCCATACCGTCGGTCTCCCTGGACGAGCGGGCCATTGCCGACTACGTAGAGTCGCGCTTGCGCTCGATGGAGGGGCTAGAGGTCGTCCGGGTGGCAGACAACCTGGTGGCTCGTACCGGTTTTGGTTTGCCTGTGCGAGTGGTCCTGGCGGGGCACCTTGACACTGTCCCGCCGACAGCCGGCAACGACGTGGCGCGCATAGACGGCGACGTCCTGGCCGGTCTGGGCGCTGCCGACATGAAAGGCGGCTTGGCAGTGATGCTCGACTTGGCAAGTGCCGTTGGCCGCTGCAGGCCGCTGCCACAGGATGTCACGTTTGTCTTTTACGTGGCTGAAGAAATCGCCCGTGAGCACAGTGGCTTGCTTGCTTTGGCGGGTGAGCGCCCAGACCTGTTGGCAGGTGATGCTGCCATCGTCTGTGAACCAACTGGCTGCGCCCTCGAAGCCGGGTGCCAGGGCGTGCTCAAGGTGTCGATAGGCTTGGCTGGCCGTCGGGCTCACGTAGCCAGGCCCTGGTCGGGGCGCAACGCCGTTCACCGGCTGGGGCCCGTGCTTTCGGCGGTCAGTTCGTGGCCCGCTCGGCACGTGACGATAGATGGTTGTGAGTACCGTGAATCCCTGCAGGCCGTAAAGGTTGTGGGCGGCGTGGCCTCGAACGTCCTGCCGGATTTCGCAGGGCTAGATCTCAACTACCGTTTTGCTCCCGACCTGGACGTCATGGCCGCCGGCCGGGTAGTGCAAGAACTGGTCGAAGGGTACTTAGAGGAAGAAGACGCCTTTGCGGTGCGTGACAGTGCCCCCGCTGCCCGCCCGTCGCTTGACCACCCAGTCCTGGCACGCCTGGCTCGCTTGGTGGCCGCGGGTAACGGCTCTGTGCGAGCCAAGCTTGGCTGGACGGACGTGGCGTTTTTTGCCGAGAGGGGTGTGCCTGCAGCCAATTTTGGCCCCGGCGACCCAGAGGCCGCTCACACTCCTGGGGAGTCCGTGACCAGGGCCTCTCTTGAGCAGGCTCGTCGCACCCTAGGCCAGCTCCTTGGCGTTTAGGCTTTGCAGGCGCCGAGACGGCGGCTACTTAGCCCGAA
>JBMFUG010000048.1:0-20709 GCA_049966695.1 Acidimicrobiales bacterium
CGGCGCGACAATGGCGCACGTGCCTCACGCCGCACGAGTTTTGTCGCCATGAGCTGGTTAGTTTTGTCGCTAACCCCGGGTGGGCGAGGGGGGACTTGAACCCCCACGAGGTTGCCCTCACAGGAACCTGAATCCTGCGCGTCTACCAAATTCCGCCACTCGCCCGAGTGGTCTCGTCGTCGCCGAAGCCAGCCAAGCGCGCTCGCAACGGCGAACACAAGGCTACATGAAAGCGGGCCTGGCAGGGCCGTCTACGCCGGGACAGTACTCGAACGCTTCAGGCGTGAGGCACACGCAACAGCGCACAGCTGTCTACGCCGGGGCAGTACTCAACAGGGCCGGCCAAGCACGTCCAGCGTTGGGTGGGGAGGGCTACCGGGGCTGCTGAGATGAGCAAGCACCTGGGTAGAGGTACGATGCGGGCCAAGAATGGGACTACAAGGTTTCGAGCGCCGTCTCGAACGCTTCGTCGAAGGGACCTTCGCCCGGGTGTTCCGCAGCGGCCTGCAACCCATTGAGATAGGCAGGCGCCTTGCCCGGGAGATCGACCTGCGCCGTTCTGTCGCGCCTCGAGGAGTCCTCGCCCCTAACGCCTTTAAGGTCTTGCTCTCTAGCGCCGACCGGGCCCGTTTCGAGCCGATCGAGAAAGAACTGGTGCAAGAGCTTGTCCAGGTGGCCAAGGACCACGCCCAGCAAGAGGGCTATACCTTGCTCGGCCCCGTAAGCGTCGAGCTCGAGACAGACCCCTCTTTACGCCCAGGCACCCTATTGGTTGCCGGCGACATGGTGCCCGGGCAGGGGACCGCCACCCTCACCCTTCCCGACGGCCGCCGTGTACTGCTTGAGCAAGAGACGCTTAAGATAGGGCGCCTTCCTGAGTGCGACCTCGCCGTTGCGGACCCCAATGTCAGCCGCCGTCATGCCGAGCTGCGGCGAGGGCCCGACGGCACTTGGGTAGTGGTGGACCTCGGGAGCACGAACGGGACAAAGGTCAACGGGTCACGGGTAAGCGCTGCACGACAACTGGCCACCGGCGACGAGATAACCGTCGGCTCAACGACT
This sequence comes from Acidimicrobiales bacterium, assembly GCA_049966695.1. Taxonomy (GTDB): domain Bacteria; phylum Actinomycetota; class Acidimicrobiia; order Acidimicrobiales; family Palsa-688; genus JAKAWM01. The sequence goes on from JBMFUG010000048.1 coordinate 1,063, forward strand.
CTGCGCTTCGAAGTCTCTGCACAAAGCCCGCAGGAAGCACAGACCGCCGGGCAACCTCCAAAAAACTCGGGTGCTACCAAGGCAGCGCCTTCTGCCGGAGGACGGAGCGCGCCACCTGGTCTCGCCGCCTCTGGAGCTACGTGATTGACCGAACAGGCGCTGCAGTTCCTTGAGTACGCCTTCCTGGCGCTCCTCTACATTTTCTTCCTCAGAGTTGTGCGCGCCGTGTGGGCAGAGCTGAGAGAACCAAAAGCGGTACCTGCAGACTTGGCACCGACGGGCCTGGCCGAGCCCACTAAACGGCTTAGCGCCGAGGCGCCACGTGCCGGCAAAAGCCGCAACCTGCCACAGCGCCTCGCCGTCGTTGGCCCCGACCGGTCCGCTGCTACCAGCTTCCCACTGGCACAGCAGATGACCATAGGACGCTCCGATGGCTGCACAGTGCCTTTGCCGAAAGACAACTTCGTATCTCATGTGCATGCAAGAGTGTTCTTCCAAGACAATGAGTACTGGGTCGAAGACCTCGGTTCTACCAATGGGACCCTTGTCAATGGTAAGAAAGTGACAACCCCTGTGCCTCTCCGGCGAGGCGACCGTCTGCAGGTAGGGCGCACCGTACTGGAGCTTCAAAAGTGACCAAGCTCGTAGCGGGCTCGGCCACAGACGTGGGCCTCGTCCGGACGACCAACCAGGACCAGCTGCTCGTTGTCCCCGGCTTGTACGCCGTGGCAGACGGGATGGGCGGGCACGCCGCCGGTGAAATCGCGTCCCTGACCGCTGTGCGTTCGCTGCGTGCGGCGTTCGAGGCAGCAGGCCAACGCTCGGCTCAAGCTCTTCTTGACGCCGCTAAGGCGGCCAACCACGCCATATGGGAACAAGCGAGGGCAAATCGCGACATGTTCGGCATGGGGACCACACTTGTGGCACTGGCCGTGGTCGAGCACGACGATGGGACTAACGGTTTGGCGGTCGTGCACATCGGGGACTCGCGCGTCTATTCGTTCCGCGCTGGGCAGCTGCACCAGATCACCGTGGACCACAGCCTGGTCCAAGAGCTGGTTGACGACGGCCAGATCACCGCAGCCCAGGCAGCAGTCCACCCCCAGCGCAACGTGCTCACGCGCGCGCTGGGAGTCGAGCCGGTCGTAGACCTGGACCTCATCAACATTAACCCGGAGCGAGGCGACAGGTACCTGCTTTGCAGCGACGGCCTCTGCCGTGAAGCTTCCGACGAGCAGATAGCTGCTGCTTTGCGCCAGTACGCCGACCCGAGCGCCGTCGCCAAGGCGCTTGTCGCGTTGGCCAAGTCGCAAGGCGGCAGCGACAACATCACCGTGGTCGTCGTTGACGTGCTGGCAGATGACGACAGCGCAGACAGCCTCGACCTCCGAGCCATCGTCCCCCAAGACACGACGGCCTCGATGCCGGCAGTGGCGCACGAGGGCGGCGATGACGACCCCGTTGCGACAGGACGGCGTCATGGCGGTCCCCCTCTCTGGCGCTCGCTCCGGCGCTCTCTGCGCCCCTTGTTCACTTTTCGCCTCGCAAGCTTTGTGACCGCCGTCGCGGTAGTCATCGGAGCCGTGCTCGCCGGGCTCGCTTGGTACGCACGGTCCACCTACTTCGTCGGGTTGCGCCAAGGGCGCATCGCCATCTTCCAGGGCCAACCCGGAGGCGTGCTTTGGTTCAACCCCACGGTCGCTGCCATGACGGACTACACGACGAAATCGGTGCTCGCCTACCGGGTACAGGGCCTGCAGAGCGGCATCGCAGAGCCCTCGTTAACGCGCGCCTGGGCTGTCATAGACGACTTGGTAGCTGAGAAAGAGGCGGCCGAGGCGGCCAGCAGGCCCCGGCAGGTGGCCCCACGGCCTAACAGCTCGACCCGTCGCACGACCTCCTCGCCCGTCAGCTCCACCGTGACTAGGGCACGGACGGCCACCACCCCAAGGAAGACCACCACGGCGGCTACAGCGACTACAGCGAGAGGGGCGCTGACAGCCCCAAGGAGGCCAACAAGCGCTCGCGCAGCCACAACTACGGCCACGACGGCTGCCGGAAGAGCGAGCCGCCAGGCACCGGCTAGGCCGGCTAGGGGCGCTACCAGCAAAACGGAGGTGCATGGGTAGCGATGGGCGCCAGCCTAGCTACCTCACGGCCCGGCTCCAGCCCCGGGCTGGCGGCCACCAAAGCCCCGTCGTACCGCCAGCCAGCACCCCGGCGCAGCGAACTAGGGATGATCGTCATTGTGCTTTTCCTGACCGGAGGCCTCTACGCTCTTTCAAGCCTCGGCAAGGCGGGGTCTCTCCCAGCCAACATCGGGCCGTTCCTAGCGCTCGTTTTCCTCCTCATGATCGGGGCCCACCTGAGCCTGCGCTGGCTGGCACCCCGCGCCGACCCCATCTTGCTCCCAATGGCAGCTTTGCTCAACGGCATCGGCTACGTCTTCATAGCGGGCCTCGACCATGCGGAGGCTTCCGCCCAAGCGACCTGGACGCTCATCGGCGTCCTGGCCTTTGTGGCCACCCTGGCCGTTTTCCGCCACGCCAACTACCTCGAACGCTACCGCTACTCGATCGCGCTCGCCGGGATCGTGCTTTTATTGCTGCCCCTCGCCCCTCACATCGGAGAAGACATAAACGGGGCGCGCTTGTGGGCTCACGTCGGCCCGCTGTCGTTGCAGCCGGGCGAGTTCGCCAAGTTGGCCCTAGCCGTCTTTTTTGCGTCGGTACTGGCCGAGCGCGCCGACCTCTTGGCCACGGGTACGCGGCGCATCGGGCGCTGGATGGTCTTGGAGCCCCGCTACCTGGCCCCTCTTATCGTCGCCTGGGGCCTTTCCCTGCTCATACTCTTGGCCGAGAACGACTTGGGCTCGTCTTTTTTGTTTTTTGCCCTGTTCGTGGGACTGCTCTGGGTAGCGACGGGCCGCTCGGCCTACTTGGTCCTTGGAGGTGGCCTTTTCGCCGCTGGCGCGGTCTTTGCCCTCGACGTCGTCCACCACGCTCAAACGCGTGTCCAGGCATGGCTAAACCCCTGGCCGCATTTCACCACCACTGGCTACCAGATCATCGAGGGCCTTTTCGCTTTGGCGGCCGGTGGCATGTGGGGCGTCGGGCCGGGGCAGGGCAACCCGCAGGTGATCCCTGAGGCGTCGACCGATTTCATATTTGCAGCTATTGGCGAAGAGATCGGCCTAGTCGGAGCAGCGGCCCTTTTGATCGCTTACCTACTAATAATCGGCTCAGGCCTTAGAGCCGCTGTCCGCTCTCGCCGCACCTTTAGCAAGTTGCTCGCTACAGGGCTGTCGCTTATGATGGGCGTCCAGGTATTTGTCGTAGTCGGCGGCATAACGCGCCTCATCCCCCTGACTGGGATCACCCTGCCGTTCGTTTCTTACGGTGGGTCGTCCCTGGTCAGCAATTACATCCTGCTCGCTCTCTTGCTGCGCATATCAGACGACAACGCGCGAGAAGAGGCCCTCAGCCTGGCCGGGGCGCCCGGCGCTGCCGCAGGGCGCCCGGCAACCCAAAAGGTGGCCCTGTGAACGGGCTCAACTCGCGGGTGAGGTGGGTGGGCACCGGTATAGCAGTGCTGTTCCTGGCATTGTTCGTACAGCTAAACTACTTGCAAGTGTTCCATGCTCCCGCGCTGGACCATAACCCGCTCAACACGCGCTACGTCGTCCAAGAGTACGAGCAACCCCGTGGTGCCATAATCTCGGCCGACGGGACAACTTTAGCTGAGTCCGTGCCCAGCAAGGACCAGTACAAGTACCAGCGCACCTACCCTCTGGGAGCTCTCTTCGGGCAGATAACTGGGTACTTCTCTTTCAGGTACGGTACTGACGGGCTAGAGAACGAGTACAACTCCCTGCTCACAAAGTCCAGCACCCCGGTACAGATCCCTACGAGCTTGTCGCAGCTGAAACAGTTTTTCACAGCTCAGCCCGCCGACGACGACCTGCACATCACTGCCCTCGTCAGCCTACAGAAGCTGGCGGCAGCAGAACTGGCCGGGCGGGCTGGGGCCGTCGTGGCGTTGGACCCAAAAACCGGCGCTGTCCTGGCCATGTACTCCAACCCGACCTACAACCCTGCCCCCTTGGCCAGCCATAACCCGGCTACGGTGGAGGCGGCCTGGCAGCAGCTACAAAAAGCCCCAGGCAAACCGCTGCTGGCTGCAGCCTACCGTCAGCGTTTTTTCCCAGGCTCGACCTTCAAGATCATTACCGCATCTGCCGTCTACGACCACCGTCCCAGCCTGGCCAATAAGTTCTTCCCCTACACTTCCGGGTTCGTGCTGCCCGGCACCGCCGGCCAAGTCCTGCACAACTTTGCCGGAGAGAGCTGCGGGGGCCGCTTGCTCCAGCTGTTCACCGTCTCCTGCGACACTGGGTTCGCCCAACTTGGCCTAGGCGTCGGCGCGGCCAACCTTGCCAACGAGGCCGAGCACTTCGGCTGGGACCAGACCCCGCCGCTCGACCTGCCCGGAGTGGCACAGTCCTACTTCCCACCGGCCTCCTCTTTCCGCTACAACCAGGCGGCCCTGGCCAAGTCTGCCATGGGGCAGGAAAGCGTCCAAGCGACCCCGCTCATTATGGCCCTCGATGCAGCCGCTATCGCTGACGGGGGAGTGATCATGACCCCTCATTTGCTGGCCTACGTGACCGGCTCTCAGGGCACCGTGGTCGCTAGGTACCACCCTAAGCCATGGCTAATTGCCACTACGCGAGCCACCGCGTCCAAGGTGACCAAGCTCATGCTCTCGGTTGTCAACAGTGCTGACGGCACCGGTGTCGCCGCCCGGATCCCGGGCATCCAGGTGGCAGGCAAGACCGGGACTGCCCAAACGGGGGGACCGGACATCGAGACTTGGTTCGTTGCGTTCGCGCCAGTCCCAAACCCCGAGATCGCCGTCGCCGTCCTCGTCGAGGACCAACCCCCCGGGAATGAGTACCAAGGAGGCACCATAGCTGCGCCTATAGCAAAAGCCATCATCCAGCAGTACCTGCTCGGGGGTGCCAGCAACGCTGCGCCCCATCGGCCCTAGGCTGTGCCCGAAATGTCGTCACCTGAGGTCTTCAGCGATCGTTACGAACTGGTGCGCCATGTAGCCCGTGGGGGCATGGCCCAGGTCTACCTGGCAAAGGACCTCCTGTTGGACAGGCCCGTCGCGATCAAGGTCCTGTTCCCCGAGCTGTCCTCCGACCCGTCCTTTGTCGAACGTTTCAGGCGTGAGGCACAGGCAGCAGCCAACCTCTCCCACGCCAACATCGTTTCCATCTACGACTGGGGACAAGGCGAGCAGACCTACTTCATCGTGATGGAGTACGTCGACGGCCAGACCCTCTCTGCGCTTATACGCCGAGGCCCGCTCGACATGCGCAGGGTGGCGGCTATTGGTGCCGACATTGCCAACGCCCTCGACTTTGCCCACCGCCGTGGCGTCATACACCGCGACGTGAAGCCCGGCAACGTCCTTATCGACCGCCATGGCCAGGTGAAGGTCGCGGACTTCGGCATTGCGCGGGCAATCAGGAACGCAAGCGAGACCCTCACGCAGACGGGCGCAGTCATGGGCACCGCGACTTATTTCTCGCCCGAGCAAGCCCAAGGCCGGCCCGTCGACGCTCGCAGCGACGTCTACTCCCTCGGCGTTGTGCTGTACGAAATGGCCACTGGCCGCCCCCCCTTCAGCGGGGACAGCCCCGTTGCGATCGCGTACAAGCACGTCCGCGAGTACGCCCCGCTGCCTTCAAGCATCAGGCCCTCCGTACCACCTGACCTGGACGCCATCATCATGGCTGCCATGGCGAAGGACCCCGGGGACCGCTACCAAAGCGCAGGGGAGCTCCGTGACGACCTGGTCCGCTTCCAGCAAGGCCAACCGGTGGTCGCTGCGCCGCCGGTACCGGTCTCGAGCGCCACGCGCGTGGTCACCGGCCCACCTCAGCCCCCCGTTGCCACGGACTACCCGTACAGCCCGACGAGCGTCTTAGACGAGCTCGAGACAGGCTACGAGGGGGGCCGGGCAAAGCTGCGCCGCTCTCGTACGGGGTGGTGGGCAGCGCTGTTCGCCGTGCTGTTGATGGTGCTGGGGGCACTGGTCTTTTTCATCGGCCGCAACGCAGGGTGGTGGGCCACGACCACCGACTTGGCGGTCCCGTCTCTAAAGGGCTTTTCTGTGACCCAAGCAGAGAGCCTGTTGACCGAGAAAGGTTTTCACAGCGCGCCGATCATCAAAGACGGGCCCAGCATGCTCGTGCCCAGCGGCCAGGTGATCGGCACCTCCCCACCGGGGGGCACCATGGTCGCTCCGAGCACAAGGATAGTCCTCAACGTGAGCGACGGGCCTCCACTGGTAACCGTGCCCTTCGTGAAAGGCCAGTCCTGCGGCACGGCTGAGAGCACCCTCAAGGCCAAAGGGTTCAGCTACAAGTCTCTCCCCCAAAACAGCAGCACGGTGAGCCCGGGGTTTGTCATTTCCACCAACCCTGCACCGGGCCAGCGTGAAGCTGAAGGCACCGCAGTCACTGTGTACTGCTCAGCCGGAGCGGCCACCACCGTCGTGCCCCAGCTGCAGGGCATGAACGAGGCCCAGGCTGGTGCCGAGCTGGAGGCCCATCACTTGAAAGTGGGCGGCGTGAACGAGGTACCTAGCGCTACCGTCAAAGCCGGGCTGGTCGCGTGGACCTCACCCCAGGCCGGCAACGAAGTGGCAAGGGGGACAGCCGTCACCCTTTATGTTTCGGGTGGCCAGCAGGTAACGACCGTCCCCCTCGACCTCGTGGGCGAGCCCCTCCAACAGGCTCAAAAACAGCTGGCTGCGAACAGCCTGAGCCCATTGGTCACCTTCCAGGCTGTCACCAACCCAAGCCAGGACGGCTACGTGCTACGTACCAAGCCTGCCCCTGGTGCGTCTGTGCACCAAGGCTCCTCCGTTACCTTGTACGTCGGCCAGTACACGGGGCCTAGCACTACGACTACTACCGTACCGAAGACGACCACCACCACAACGGCGCCAACGACAACGACGACGACCTCGCCCACAACGACAACGACGTCCACCACCACCACAACGGCGCCAACGACAACGACGACGACCTCGCCCACAACGACAACGACGTCCACCACCACCACAACGGCGCCAACGACAACGACGACGACCTCGCCCACAACGACAACGACGCCGACGACGACCTCGCCGCTTAGCCCGGTGCCGGGCGTGCCCTGAACGACGACAGCGTTAGGCGTTACTGCAAAGGCCCAACCAGTTAGCCAGCAACTGTTCGCCAGCACTGGTTAGCACCGCTTCAGGGTGGAACTGGACCCCGTCGACGGCAAAACGTTTGTGGCGCAACCCCATGACGGTACCGTCTTCGGCCCATGCGCTCACCTCAAGGTCGCTGCCTATAGAGCTCGGCTCAACTACAAGCGAGTGGTACCTCGTCGCTGTCATGGGCTGCGGAAGGCCCTCGAAGATACCCTGCCCGTCATGTGAGACCTCCGAGGTCTTGCCGTGAAGCAGGCGCGGGGCCCTTACTATGTCCGCACCGAAGGCCTGCCCTATGGCCTGATGGCCAAGGCAGACCCCGAGCACCGGGAACCGGCCAGCGAATGCCCGCACGAAGTCGACACTTATGCCCGCGTCTTCAGGCCGGCCTGGCCCAGGTGAGATCACCGCACCGGCCGGGCGCAAACCCTCGACGTCGAGAAGGCTGATGGCGTCGTTGCGGTAGACGATGGGCTCAGCCCCAAGCTGGCCGAGGTACTGGACAAGGTTGTAGACGAACGAGTCGTAGTTGTCGATGACCAGGACCCTCGCACCCATGCGCCACGAGGCTACCCCCAATCCCTGGACAAGGGTGCGAACAACCTCCTTCTGCCCCGCGTGAGCAGTGAGGCACGGCGATCACATATTGTCTTAAGATATGCCCCGACGCACCAAAGAGGCCCCCGGACGAGTGACGCCCCGTGGCGGCACGCGCAAGCCGGCAGGCCCGGCTGCTCCGGTCCTGAGCGGTCGTTACACGGCGCCTTTGCCTTACGACTACAAGCACAGCCACTGGATCGTCCCAGCCCTGATGCTGGCCTTTTTTTCGCTCGGGCTCCTAATGATCGTCCTCAACTACATCTCGCTCCTGCCAGGAGCGCCCACCAACTGGTACCTCTTGGGGGGCTTGGGCCTGATCGTGCTGGGCTTCGTCGTGTCCACCCAGTACAGGTGAGCCCGTGCCCCCGCCGGTCGGCTCCCTTGTAAAGGTAGACGACAAGGCATGCCTTAGCCCCAATACGGTTTCGTTAAGGTTGCACTTGTGCTGTTCCGGCGCCTGTCCTGTCAAGACCGTTCGATGACGCAAGCCGTGGCGACCCCGCCCTCTCCAGCCACGCTCACCAGGGCACGCCCTTGCCCTCTTTGCACCAAAGCCTCGACCGCCTCGACGAACAAACCGGCCCCGACCGCTCCGTGGGGAGAAGTGCGGGCCAACGCCCCACCCCTGGCATTGACCAGAGCGGGATCTGCTCCCGTCTCGTCCAACCAGGCAAGCACCGCGGCAGCGCTGCTCTCATGGACTTCGAAGTAGTCCACATCGTCGAGACATAGCTTGGCCTCCTCAAGCGCGCGCCGTGTGGCGAGGATGGTCGCGGTTGGCCATATGGAAGGGTCTGTCCCTGCGACTGCGAAGGAAACGAACCGGGCTAAAGGTGCCAGCTTCAACGCTCGAGCCCTGTTCGCACTGGCAACCAGAAGTACGGCTGCCCCATCTCCCTCAGGCGCGACGTTGGCCGCTGTCGCTACCCCCCCCTCCACAAAAAGAGGAGCGAAGGCCGCGGCGTCCTCGGGGCTAAGGGGTGGCCCTAGGACCTCGTCCTTCGCCAGCCACCCAGCTCTCGGGGTGCCCTCCGGCCCTCGCCGCTCGTGGCTTTCCCCGCTGGCCCCCGCGCCTCCGTCACGGCGGGGGCCCAATGGGACAGCCAGGACGTGCTGCGATGGCTGGTCACGAGCCACCGCAGCTCGAAGGTGGCTGCTTACGCTCCAGTCGTCGAGCCTCTGCCTGCTCAGGTGCCAACGGCGTGCCACTTCTTCGACAGCGTGAGACGGGGGCAGCAGGCTCGCCGTCCTGTCGTACCTGGCTCGTAGTGCTGGGCTGTAAGGCTTACCTATGTTCGGTACTGCCAGCGCAGCTCCGGGCGGGACGGCGCTCATCACCTCGACACCGCCCGCCAGGACCAGGTCCTGGGCCCCGGAGCGCACCGCTTGCACGGCCCAGTGCACAGCCCGGGCGGAGGAGGCTTCCCGCCCGTCCACCGTGGCCCCGCAGACCTCCTCAGGCCAACCCGCCGCAAGCACGGCGTTGCGGGCCAGGTTGCCCGCCTGGGCCCCAACTTGCGACACGCAGCCAAGCAGCACGTCTTGCACGTCGCCGGGGGCCAAGCCATAGCGAGCGGCTGCTCCTGAGAGCAGGTAAGCGCCCAGGTCAACCGGGTGCCAACTGCCGAGCGCCCCTTCGCGCCGCCCGTAGGGGGTCCTGAGAGCCCCCGCTATCACAGCCTCTCTACCGACCAAGTGGACCGCCTCCTCGCTCTGCCTCTAACAGGCCTCTATCAGGCCCGAACTGGCCGGTCGGCACCGCCCGTCTCTTCACCAGGAGCTGTCGGCACCCAGGCAATGCCCTCTCGCGCCCACCGTTCAAGGATGCGCAAGCGCAGCTGGCCGGCAACCCGGAAGTGGTGCCCCGGCAACGTGCGTGCCAGCACCCTCAAAGTCGCATCGCTTGCGCTCTCGTCCTGGACTCCTGCAAAAACCGGTGGAGCTGTCAGCTCATTAGACCACTCGGGATCTGCCACCATAGCCTGGCCTTCTTCCTCAGCCAGCTTCCCGGCCAGGCGAAGGTCTGTGCCAGCTGGCACCTGGAGGTCGATCACAGCCTGGCTGGCCCCTTCCGAGTGGTTGCCGACTGTGCGGATGTCACCGTTCGGCACGTACCACACCACCCCGTCCAGGCCTCGCAACCGGGTTACCCTTAGGGTCAGGCCCTCTACCGTCGCGACTAAGTCACCCAGCTCGATCGTGTCACCCACGCCGTACTGGTCCTCGGCAATGATGAGCAGGCCCGACAAAAGGTCCTTGACCAAGCTCTGGGCACCAAAGCCGAGCGCCGCACCTACTATCGTCGCGGTAGCGACAAAGGGGGCCAGGTGCAGGTCGAGCTGCGAAAGGACGACCAGCACCGCGGTCACCCATATGGCCGCCCTGAACACTGCTCCGAGCACTCCCGCGAGCGTGCTCGCGCGGTCCGCTCCACCAGGTCTGGCTTGGGCAAAGGGCGGCACCAACCGCAACGAGCTCACGAGGTGAGCTGAGAACCGCCGCTGTAAGCGCGATAGCACCCACGCCCCCGCCAGCACCGCCAATGCGACCAGTGGCTGGGTCAACAACAGGCCCAACGTGTGAGCTAGCCCATGGCCGACGCCGAACCATGTGAGGACGTGGTACACGACCCCGCGGTCGGTACTGGTCGCGCTAGACGGGCCCGCTACAGCGGGCGAGCCGCCCGAAGATGCCAAGTAGTACTTCATAGTACCTCATGGACTTCAGTTACTCGTCGATTGGTGCGTTGGACAGAAGAACATGCTCGGCCTGGGCTGCTGCCATCCAAGAGGCCCGCTTGCCGACGGCTCAGTGGCCAACACTAACGCCCACAAACCTGCCGATCAGGTAAGTAACACCAGCAGCGAGCATACTTACTGCCAGCTGCCGGAACACGCTTCGTAGCCGGGAGCGCCCCGTAGCCTGCGACAGTGCCAGCCCGATGCCGACCGCTGCCAGAGCCGCCAGAGCGACAGAGCCCACGATGCCTGCATTGCCAGAGGTGAACAGCCACGGCACCAACGGGACCGCTGCGCCGACAGCGAAGCTGACGAGCGAAGAGACGGCCACCAGCAGAGGGGAACCCATGGACCTCGGGTCGATCCCGAGCTCTTCGCGGGCGTGGGCCTCGAGGGCCATCTCGGGTGTTTTCATCATGTGACCAGCAAGGAACGCGGCGAGGTCGGCCGGCAACCCGCGTTGCTCGTACAGGGCCGCAAGTTCCTCGCGTTCTGCCTCTGGAGCGGCGTCCAGGGCCTCTCGCTCGACGTCCAGCTCTCTAGCCAGCAGCTCCTTTTGCGCCGAAACAGACACGAACTCGCCTGCGGCCATCGAAAAGGCGCCAGCCAGTAACCCGGAGATCCCCGCGAGCCTCACATAGCTTGGGCCAGGTTGAGCCCCTGCTACTCCCAGGATCAACGACACGTTCGTGACTAGGCCGTCGCTTATGCCAAAGACCGCCGCACGTGCAGCGCCACCCTGGACGTTGCGGTGGTGGTGCTCGAAAGCTTCGTGCGGCTGAGCCTTTCCCCCAGCGATCGGCTTACGGGCGGTGGCCCCGTCGCGTTTCCACAGTTGTGCGAGCCGCCGACCTGGCAAATGGCGCGCTAGGCCGAACGGGCCACGCCTGTGCGCCCTGGTGCCGACCGGCTGTGACTGGCTTACCATGAAAAATCAACTACAACACTGTGGCAACGGCGACCAAATTGAAAAGGCAATGAGCCACCATACCCGCGCCCAGGCGGCCCGTAAGCTGCGCGGTGTAGCCCAGCACGACCCCGAAACCAAAAATTGCCAGCAACACTGAGACATTGCCGAGCGTGGTGGCCGACTCCCCGAAATGTGCGAGGCCAAAGAAAGCCGCTTGCAGCCAGGTACCGGCATGCTTGCCAAAACGAGCTTGCAGCGCCGTGCGCAGGTAACCTCGAAAGAACAGTTCCTCAAAGAAAGGCGCGCCTACACTAACTATTAGCGATAGGATAATGAAACCTACGCTATTGCCCTTCTGCTGCGTGAGGACCTGGTCGTTCGTGCCCTCTAGCGATGTACGTGCAAAGGCGGCCACGACAAGACCGGATACGGCCAGGCCGGCGGCGGCGGCGGCGATGCCCCATACAAGGTCCTGCCGCTTGAACCCAAGCCCGTAGTCGCGCCTCATGTTGGCGCTGCCATAGCGACGGCTGACGAACAACGCAGTGCCCAGCATCGCCGCCCATAACCCCGCCTCGCTTAAGAGCTCAGACACGGCGGAGGGGTGCTGGGACAACGCGGCCTGCGGCTCACCACTGAGCGCCTGGCCGACAACCGCGCCAACCGAAGCGAGCACTAGTCCCACCAATGCGCCCGGGATGGCCCACCACGCAGTCTTTGCGAACACCTGAGGGGCCGGTCCTCTGTCCCCGCCAGACGGCACCTCACGACCAGGGCCAGCCTGCGCGCTACCTGCTGGCTGCGGCCGAAACGGTCCAAGCCCGTGGTCTGGCCACTGCATGTCGCCCCACCCCGGCGCGCTCATCAAAACCAAGGAGGGCTGCTGTGCTGACGGCGACCGGTGCGGCTGGCACTTACCCGTCCACGGAGCACCCGTGGTCAACGCCCCAAGCGGGCCGAGGCGCGCTGGCATGCACACGACCGTACTAGGACTTGGCGCAAGGCCGGCAACCGGCCCCCGCACCTGCTGGCACCTAGCCCGCTTCTTTCACTACTCTTGGAGTAACGCCCTAGGCCGTTTTGGCCGGTGCCCGAGCCCAACCGTGTCGGCCGATGTGCTTTTTGCGCATCGCAAGGGTTATGAGCAACCGGCGCCCAACCTTGTGGCGTAGCCGTCGCAACCAGGAGGCAATGAGTGAAGCGCACTTTCCAGCCCCACAATCGCCGCCGTGCAAAACGTCACGGCTTCAGGCACCGCATGGCCACCAAAGCCGGGCGAGCAGTGATAAAGGCACGCCGGCTGAAGGGCCGGCGTCGTCTCACCGCTTGATATGGCGCGTCAGGGGGCGCTCCGACTTCGAAGCGTTGCGTCGGGCGACGACGGTACGCTCCGGCCCGCTGACGGTGTCGTGGTGCCCCTCAACGGCACCACTACCACCAGCTTGGGCCTTCAGCATCGGCAAACGCGTGGGCAACGCCGTCGTGCGCAACCGTCTGCGTCGGCGCCTGCGGGAGGCGGTGCGCCGGCTGGGACCGCTTCCTGGCGGCACTTACCTGGTGCGCGCCCAACCTCCAGCGACGCTGCTCAGCTTCGCGGAGCTAAAGGACAACCTCGCAGCGGCGACCATGAAGTTGAAGTCCAGGCCACCACGGCCATGCCCGGGGCACCAGCGATGAGCCCAGCCGACGACAGCGCGTCAACCGACGTCCCGGGCGGCGCTGGACCAACCCGTCGTCGCGGCGTGGCGACAAAAGCCCTTCTAGCACTGATCACCGTGTACCGAGCCGCGACAGCCCACAGGTTCCCAACTTGTCGTTTCACCCCATCTTGCTCCGAGTACGCCTCTCAAGCCTTAGAGCGCTTTGGCGCCCGGCGAGGGTCGGCCCTGGCTGTGCGCCGTCTCCTGCGGTGCCGTCCCGGAGGAGGTTTTGGCTATGACCCAGTGCCAGTCTCTCTGAGCGACCACGACCGTGCTCACCCGTCTCGGGACGAGCAGCGCTCACAATGACTGCTATTTACGACCTAGTCGGGTGGATCCTGGCAGGGTTTTACGCGCTCGTGCCCAACTACGCGGTCGCGATAATCCTGCTCGGCATAACCTTCATGGCCTTGGTGGCCCCTTTCACGCTGAAGTCCACCCGGTCCATGCTCGCAATGCAGAAGCTGCAACCGAAGGTCAAGCAGCTCCAAGAGCAGCACCGCAACGACAAGCTGGCTTTCAACCAAGCCGTGACCGACCTTTACAGGCAAGAGGGCGTCAACCCCCTTGGCGGCTGCCTCCCCTCGCTCATCCCCATGCCGCTGCTGTACGTCCTCTACCGAGTCATCCTGGGGCTCAGCAACAAGAGCAAGACCTGTGCTGGCTCTGCCGCCACCAAAGTGGCGAGAGCCTGTCCTTTGTACCTGGACCACCACACCCGTATGTACAAAGACCTGATCGCCAGTGCAGCAGAGCACCCTGGCCAGGGCGCCAGCATCCACGCTTTTGGCATTGACCTGGCACAAAGCGCTTGGACTGCTATCACCAAGGGCCTCGGTCTTGCCGAAATCTTCGGGTCGATGTTCCTCCTGCTGGTCATGATCGCAGCCAACTACTACCAGCAGCTCCAGATCATGAACCTGAACCCAATGGCCCGCCAAAACCAGCAGGCCAACTCCCAGCTCAAGTTCATGAGGCTCTTCCCCATCTTGTTCGGGATCATCAGCATCCGCTTCGCCTCCGCCCTCGTTTTGTACTACGCGGTGTCAGCGCTTTTCCGCGTGGGCCAACAGTGGGCTATGTACCGCTTCGACCCCAAAGTCAAGGCTTTGGTGGCCGAGGACATCGGCGTCGTAGAAGCACGCTTTTCGGAGATAGAGCACCAGCCGCCCAAGGCGCTGCCCCAAACGCGACGCAACGGTGCTGCGCGCAGCAGCCAAGACCGGCTGCCGGACAGACGTCCCGCTAGCGTGCCAAGCCACGCTCAAGCAGTCATAGAGGCACCGTCACCACGGCCGCCTGTCAGACGGCAGGCCAGCCACAACCGTAAACGCAAGAGGCGCTAACACATGGAGTGGGTCGAGACAACTGGCCACAGTGTCAAAGAGGCCAAGAAGTACGCCCTCGAACAGCTTGGCGTCGCCGAGAGCGATGCCGAGTTCGAGGTGCTGGCAGAGCCCAAAACCGGCTTGTTCGGCCGCTTGAAAGAAGAAGCGAGGGTGCGAGCTCGGGTTCGACCACGTTACCCAAGGGCAAAGAGCGAAAGAAGGGGCCGCCGGCGTGCCGGGGCAGCTTCAGCTCAGTCGCCCGAAGAGGCCCAACTAGGTCCCTCCACCGCAAGCCCTGCTGACAACGACGGCCACCCCGGCACGCCAGCCGGCGCGGACCAACCAGGATCCCAACCCCAACAGTCTCCCCCCGCTTCTCGGGACCGTCGGCGCCGAACGGCGAGCCAACCAAAACCCAGCTCCGGCGATTCTGTGGCCCCGGCGACCCTACCAGCCGAACAGGTCCAGAAGGCAGAGGAGTTCCTGAGGGGGCTCTTTGCAGAGGCGGGCACCGTGGCAACAGTCGCGGCACGTCAAGTGGCTGACCAGAGCGTTGAGCTGTCCATCGAGGGCCAGGACTTGGGGGCCTTCATAGGGCCTAGGGGCGCGACCCTGCTGGCGCTGCAGGAACTAACGCGTGTCGTGTCCCAGGGCCGGGCAAGGGAGCCAGGGTCAAGGCTTTTCCTAGACATCAACGGCTATCGCAAACGCCGCAACGAAGCGTTGGCCCGCTTCGTCAAGAAGATCGCTGCCGAAGTGCGAGCAACTAATAGCCCGCACGCTCTGGAGCCGATGAACGCCGCCGACCGTAAATTGGTCCACGACACGGTCAACTTGATCCCGGGAGTGGTGACGATGTCTGAAGGCGAAGACCCCCACCGCCGAGTAGTCATCATGCCGAGCGAAGCCGAAGGGGAGCCATCGCACGTCGCTCAGTAGCCGACCGCCTGCTATAACCCTCGCCGCGCAGCTGGCGGCTGTCCTGCAAGTCCTTGAGAGCCATTTGGCACGGGCTCAAGAGCTGGGTTTGCTCGGTCAAGCCCCTATCAGCGAGCACGTCTCACGCAGCCTTGCGTTCGCCGAAGTGGCGGCTCGGGGGCCAACAGGTCTCGCTGTGGACCTGGGCAGTGGTGCGGGCATTCCCGGCCTTGTCCTGGCCTGTGCGTGGCCCTACAGTACCTGGGCTCTGGTCGACAGCAACCAACGACGTACCCGCTGGCTACAGAGCACCGTGGAGGAGCTTGGGTTTTCCAGACGGGTCAGCGTACTGTGCGAGCGTGCCGAGGTGCTGGGCCGAGGTCACCTGCGCCACCGGGCTTGCTTGGTAACAGCCCGAGGCTTTGGCCCACCTGGGGCGACCGCAGAGTGCGCTGCCCCCTTCCTCCAACCTGGCGGCCACCTCTTGGTGGCAGACCCCCCTGCGAACGCGCCTAAGCGACCTGAGCGGTGGCCTCAAGAAGGCCTGGAGCTGCTTGGGCTGCAATTAGAGGGCACTAGCTCCGTGACAACACCGGCTGGCCCCACATCTATCACGTCGATAGTCGCAAAAACGCCGTGCCCCCAACAGTACCCACGAAGGAACGGGCTCCCAGCCAAAAGACCCCTGTTCTGATTGTTTCACGTGGCACACCACGGGGCTGTCAAGATGCTGAAGCGACCTCGATGCTTGCCGATGCTCGCCCACGCGAGACAGGATATGTACCCGATGAACAGTACGAGGCGACCAGCAAACAAACGCCCGTCGTCAGTACTGCACAAAAGGACGACCCCACGATCATGACAGAACCGGCGTCCGGCAATAGCGGCGTTGATGACCTCGAGGTGGCCGAGCGGCCAGGCTCACTGCCCGGTGCAGGAGCGCTGCCTGAGGTGAGCCCGGTCCTTCAGCTAGAGGCGGTGCCAACTGACCTCCCGCACCCGGCTGACAGCGCGACTGGCCAGGGCCACCTCCCGCGTGTGCTCGCCATTGCCAACCAAAAGGGCGGCGTTGGGAAGACAACTACGGCAGTAAACCTCGGTGCCGCCCTCGCGGAGCTCGACTACCGAGTCCTGGTAGTCGACCTCGACCCACAGGGCAACGCCACTACAGGCCTGGGCGTTAACGCCCGCAACCTTGACAGCTCGATCTACGACGTCATCCTTCACGAAGTACCGATCGAGGACTGCATCGAACCCACCAGCCTCCGCAACCTTTTCCTGGTACCAGCAACTATCGACTTGGCGGGCGCTGAGATAGAGCTGGTGCCGGTCTTCAGTCGAGAGCTGCGGCTAAAGCGGGCCCTCGCCACGGTAACCGACGACTTTGACTACGTGCTCATCGATTGCCCGCCCTCTCTCGGTCTGCTAACCGTGAACGCCCTAGCTGCGGCGGGTGAGGTAGCTGTGCCTATCCAGTGCGAGTACTACGCGCTCGAGGGCTTGGGCCAACTGCTCAGGAACATCGAACGTGTGCGCGCGAACCTAAACCCTGGCCTCAACGTGAGCACCATTATCATGACTATGTACGACGCTCGCACCCGTCTAGCCGAACAGGTTGTCGAAGAGGTCCGTAACCATTTCGGCGACCGAGTGTGCCGGAACGTTGTCCCACGCACAGTCCGGATCTCTGAAGCCCCGTCCTTCGGGCAACCCATCATCCTCTACGACCCAACGTCAAGAGGAGCAACTGCTTATAGAGAGCTAGCCAAGGAGGTAAGCGGTGGTCCGGCGAAACGGCCTGGGTAGAGGTCTCGGCGCTCTTATCCCCACCGATGTCATGAGGGACAGCGAGGCATCCATGACGGAGCTTGCCATCACTGAAGTTCACCCAAACCCGCGTCAGCCTCGCGACCACATAGATGAGGAGAGCCTGGCGGCTCTCACATCCTCTATACGCGAGGTCGGAGTGCTCCAACCGGTCCTCGTTAGGCGGACCCCCGAAGGCACTTACGAACTGATCGCTGGAGAACGCCGTTGGCGAGCCGCTAAGCGCGCCGGGCTACCCACAATACCCGCCATCATCCGAACGGTAAGCGACAGTGAGACCCTTGAGCACGCCCTAATAGAGAACCTCAACAGGGAGGATCTCACTCCATTGGAGGAGGCAGCGGCCTACCAGCAGCTGATCGAGCACTTCGGGCTTACGCACGAGCAGCTGGCGGCGCGGGTAGGCAAAAGCCGGGTGGCCATCACCAACGCCCTACGCCTCTTCCAACTGCCACCATCGGTCCAACGCCTGATCGCCGACGGCAGGATTAGTGCCGGCCACGCTCGTGCTCTGCTGGGCACGCCGGACAGGGCTTTCCAAGAAGCCTTGGCACGCCGAGCCGCGGCCGAACAACTATCAGTGCGCGCCGTGGAGGAGGCTGTACGCCAACACAGCCAGCTCGCAGCGCAAGAGCCCGCTGCGCAGCGTCCAGCATCCCAGCCGAGGCTCCGCCCACCTGGGATCTTGGAGCTCGAAGAGCTGCTCGCTGACCACCTAGGCACAAAGGTAAAGGTCGATATGGGCGCCAAGCGCGGCAAGGTAGTCATCGAGTTCGCGAGCCTCGAAGATCTGGAGCGGATCTACAAGGCCATGACAGAACCGGAGGGCTAAGGGCCGCCCGGCCCGTGATAACCCGGCCCTCCATAAGCCCTCTAGCTGCCAACGGTCGTCCCCCCAGGCTCCGCGTGCCTGAACGCCCTAACCTTGTGGCACTAGCCAAGGGCGCTCGGCCTGAGAGGCCCGGCGCACCAAGCCTGCCCCATCCTCTACGACGCAGCTTCTAGCTGGGACCGCTCACCGCCAGACGGGCCTGTGCCCGCAGAGCAGAGGCTTTTGGCTGCACGAGGGTTGCCGGGACTGCCACCCCGAAAAGCTCAAACGCCGGCGCTCGGTCGAAGCCCGCGTGGCGAGAAGCTCGAAAGTGGCGCCCGTGCCAGGGAAGCACATGCTATTGCAGGTGAGAGCGCCGAGGTGCTCCAGGAGCTCACGAAAGCCCCGCGCCTTTTCGTCATTTGCGCCGCGCTCTGTCGCCCGGCCCTCGCTGCAGCCTCTGGAGGTGCCACCGAGGGTAATAAGCCCCGCCTTGCTGGTGCCTCTTCATCTTTTATCGCCGTGCGCGCCACGTAGACGCCGCCAGAGGCCACCTTTTGCGCAATGGACGACTCGTTGCGATAGGAACTGAACAAGCTCTCGTCGATATCGGTAACGAAGTGCTTGGCGTTTTGTAGCGTTTCAGCCCTTTGTCCACTCGAAGCGCTGCCGCTTCCCTGTCTTGTAGCGTGCCCTGAACAGGCCGGCATGCCTCCCTAACCACTTTGAGATCTGCCCCGGTCGAGCTGAGCAGCATTTCACGCAACTAAGCCGGCTCTTGTGCGACAACAGGGCCTTTCGCACAGACAAGGCGCTCGCCTGAGCAGCCAGGACGGGCGACCTCCCGGATGCCAACCTAGCCGGACAAGCCTGCCTGCAACGGGCCACCTCCCGTACGGTCCTCTTACCTGTGAGGGCCACAGGGGGCTTAGCCGTCCCCTCCCCAGAAGCTCGCGCACAGCTTCGGCACGTGCCAGAATAATCGCCCCTTTGTCCCTCACCAGGACGAGGTGGTCAAGACCGAAATGTTCGCGCAGGGTAGTCACCGCTTCGATGAACGAGGCGCAGTCCCCAATCCGGCCGGGAAAGGCCCAAGCAACGACCGGACGGACTTCTGGGTCGGTCAAGAGGCCGTGCTCGGTCAGCAACTTGGCCCGCTTTTGTCCCGAGAGCGGCCGAAGCCCCGACCCCGCAGGTTTTTTTCTCGGCCCACAAGAAAATCCTCGGCCCACAAGAAAAGGGGCGGAAATAGGCGCTACGGGGCGAGTTGGCTGCCTTCTGGAGGTGGCGTCCCGCGAGCTTTTGCCCGATCGCGTCTTGGCGGGTTAGCAGTCAGTCCTTCGCAGCGTAGACCCCTCGGCCCTGGCGCCATCGAGACCGAGGTCCAACGAAATGGTCGTACCTGGCCACCACGGCACCGTGGCACGCTTTGAAGCCATGCACAGCGCCGCTTGAGCACGAACGCGTAACAAGCGCCGCGCCCCTTGCAGGCCGGGCGGAACAGCTCAGGCCCAAGCAGTAACGGCCGCCCGGCTGCTGGTGC
>JBMFUG010000049.1:0-19534 GCA_049966695.1 Acidimicrobiales bacterium
GCCTGCCTGTCCTTGTGGTCAGCCAGTTCACCCTCTACGCCGACACCAGCCGGGGCCGGCGCCCGTCGTTCGCAAGAGCCGCCCCGTTCTCAGTGGCAGAACAGCTGGTGGAGCGCCTCGTCAAGCAGCTACGCGCGGCTGGTGCCGAGGTGGCTACGGGGCGGTTTGGTGCAAAGATGCAGGTCAGCCTCACAAACGATGGGCCAGTCACTGTGATGGTCGAGACCTGAGCAAGGCCGGCCCGCTAGGCCACGAGGGCTTTTCACTAAACGTGCTGTTCAGGACGCTAAAAGGCAAAAATTTGCGCCCTTCATTTGACTCGCTGCAACGTGGCTATGTATCTTCCAGTCATTAGGAACAGCCGGTTGCTATAACGCCGCAAATTGCACGTAGCACTCGCACTGCGCCGAGTGCGCAGGTGCCTCTTGTGAGGGGGTTTTGTGCTGTGCGCCAGTACCGTTCGTTATTTGGCCGTGCCCGAGGTGGGCTCGCAAAGTCCCCGACGCGCCTGGTCTCAGTGCTGGGCAGCTCGCCAGGTCCTTCCGCGCGGGCTTCTGCCTCGCGGACGGGCCCAGGGCCGGTGCCCCGGGGCAGGGCAGAGGCCAAGCCACGCCGTGGTGCCCTCAGACGTGAAGCTCTTGCACGCCAGCGCCAGGTCGTTGGCGCCCTAGTCGTCACCTTGGTGCTTTGCGTCGTGCTTGCTGTGGCCACTGGGGCGACTGCGGCGTGGTGGGCGGTCGTAGCCTTGTTGCCGTTGACGTGCGCCTACATGGCAGTGCTGGCGCGCTCGCGGCGTATCTCGGCCGAACGGGAGATCAGCTACGCCTTCTTTGGCGACGCCGGCCAAGAGCACCTTCCGCCAGGCGGGTTTGAGGAACTTTTCGCTGCGAAGAGCGACCGTGCTGCAGCTAGTCGCTAGTTGTAGCCTTACCTACTTCTGGCTGTAGCACTACCTATTTTTGCGCTTTTAGATCGCCTATCTTTTGGCGGAAAGAGGGCGTGGCGCTCCACGCGAGCACCTTGAGCAACAGGGCGTTGTCGCCTTGTGCCTTCAACCGGCCCTGCATGAAGGCGACGCTCGGGGCTAACTGGCCGTCGCTCATCAAGTGTGCGTCCTCTGCGCTGACGCGTAACGTCAAGTCTGGCTTGTCCTCGCAGACCTTGACAACAGTCCCGAGCGCGCCGTTTTCCCAATAGGCGCTGTACTGAACGGCCGGCCTTGACGAACCGCTAGCTCGGCGCGCTTTGCCCAGGTCCTCGACGACAAGGGCTATTAGGCCGCGCGAACCGCCTGAAACCAAGTCTTCGCTCATCTCGTTACCGGTTGCCTGACCTCATCGAAGAGGCTATGCGCACAGGGTTGTGTCATGGGTACCGCTCCGCTCGGTCACGTCCCCCTCGGTCGTTAGCTCTTCTTGGGCGACCGGTCCCAACTGCGCCAAGTGCTCGCACCCTCAGCCTCCAGGACCTGTTCCGAGCGGGCACCGGGAGCCTCTTTGACAACGCAGCCTACTAGAGCGACAGCGGCGCCATAAGCTCGGCTGCCTGGCAAAGCCTCTGGGCCGCCCGGCTGGCGGCGAGGCATAGCGTACGGGCGGGCGCGGGCCGGCAGGCCGTTCGCTTTAGCCGTGGAGAACGGTCAAGATGAAGCTGTGGAGGACGGCTTGTACTTCCGCCAGCTGTTGGCAGGCAGAGACTTTGCAGTGGGCAACCAGTTCGCGCTCACGATGCGCAACAACGTCTATGTGGTCGGCGACGTCGCCACGAGAGAGGTGCTGCTGGTGGACCCGGCCTACGACGTGGCTGGCCTGCTTGGGCTGCTTGGCAACGAAGGGCTTCGGCTGGTCGGAGTGGTGGCCACTCACTACCATGCCGACCACGTGGGCGGAGAAGTGTTCGGCCAGCATGTTCAGGGCCTTGTGGACCTCCTCAAAGTAGAGGACGTGCCCGTCCACGTCCAAAAGGCAGAGGTCCCATGGGTGTCGGAGATGAGCGGTGCCCCCGTCCCAGCGCTCGTGCCCCATGAGGGCGGCGATGTCATTAGGGTTGGCTCGGTCGAGGTGCGGCTGTTGCACACCCCTGGTCATTCACCGGGCAGCCAGTGCCTGTTGACGGGTGACAACCTGGTCACTGGTGACACGTTGTTCATCGAGGGCTGTGGTCGTACCGACCTTCCCGGGGCAGACGGCGAAGCTATGTACTTGAGCCTGCGCCGGCTTGCTGAGCTGCCTGCTGGTCTCGTCGTCTGGCCCGGCCATAACTACTCGCCAGAGGGCTCCGCCCCTTTGGGAGATCTGAAGCACACGAACCCTGTCCTTGGCCCGCTGGCGAAGGAGGAGTGGCAGCGGCGTTTTGTGGGTTAGCGCTCCTCGTGCCGAGGACCTTGCCCTCACGTTCCTGGGCGTTGACGTCGACCATGGGTAAGTGGGCATGGCGTTGGAGGTAGGCCCGCACCATGAGCAGCCCCGTCACACCTTCACCGACAGCTGCCGCCAGCTGCTTTGTGGAACCAGCACGCACGTCCCCTGCGGCGTAGACGCCGGGCAGTGAGGTTTCGAACTTGTCGTTAGTCACAACGAAGCCCCAGCGGTCTAGCTGTAGCGTGCCTTGGAGGAAACCGGTATTGGGGTCGAGCCCGATAAAAACGAACACGGCAGCTGGTGACCAGTGGTGCTCCTCCCCGGTCGTCCTGTCCCTGGCTATGACCTCCTCCACCTTGCCCTTGCCTCGTATTTCGGTTACCTCGGTGCCCGTGTGGACGACGAAGCGAGGGTCTTGGCGCACCTTGGCCTGCAGGAGCTGGGAGGCTCGCAGCTCTGGCGTGAGCTCGGCTATGCGGACCCGCGATGCGAACTGGCTGAGGAACACGGCTTCTTGGAGCCCCGAGTTGCCGCCACCGATCACCAGCAGCTCTTCAGCACCGGTATAAAACGGCCCGTCGCAGGTAGCGCAGAAATGTACACCGGCCCCGATCAGGTCTTCTTCGCCGGGTACGCCGAGGCGCCGGTAGGAGGTGCCAGTAGCGATGAGGGCACAGAGCGCGCACAACTGCTGGCCAGAGCCGAGCGTCACCCGCAGGTCTTGGCCGTCTTCGCCGCCCGGGCAGTCGGGCCCTATGCCAGCAACGGACGTGGCTGAGAGCAGCTCGACGCCGTAGCGGCGCGCGTGCGCGACCAAGCGGTCGGCCAGGTCGGCACCCCGGATGCCTTCAGGGAAGCCAGGGTAGTTGTCCACCCGCTCGGTAACGGCGGCCTGGCCACCAAGCCCACCGTTGTCCACGACGACCGCCTGGATGCCCTCACGGGCAGCGTAAATGGCCGCGGTAAGGCCAGCCGGGCCTCCGCCGGCAATGACGAGGTCGTAAACGGCGCGTTCGGCTCTAACTGACAGCCCGAGCTTGGCGGCCAATGCCTCGTCGGTGGGTTCCACCAGGTAAGAACCGTCGGGGAAGACGATCGTGGGTATGGTCCGGCCACCTCCCTGCAGCTGCCGGACGTACGCGAGGCCTTCAGGGTCTTGGTCGATGTCGACCCAGTCATAAGGGGCTCGGTGCTCGGCTAAGAACTTCTTGGACCGCCGGCAATCAGGGCACCATGGTGCCCCGTACACTTTTATAGCTGCCACGGACGGTTGCCACCCAGGCTTGTCATGCTGCCAGCATACGGGCGCGCCTGCACGTCCCCTGGCCCAAAGTGGTGCCGCGTGCAAGCGGACGGGCAAGATCTGCCAGCATGCCTTTAGACGACCCTACGGTCCTTGCCACAAGCGGTGGTTTTCTGCCAGCGAAGAGGGCCCCGCTGCGCCCTGGCCCTCTCTTTGACCTTGGCCTGGAACTAGCACGGCCTCGCTCGGTGCCGCGCGTCTGCTTCGTTGGGACAGCCCTCGGCGACCAGGCGCACTGGAACGCTGCTTTGCATTCGGCGTTTTATGAGCGCGACGTGCTCGTCTCATGCTTCAACTTGTTCCCGATGCCCAATATCGCCGACGCCGAGGCGCACCTGCTGTCCAGGGACATGATCTGGGTGGGAGGAGGCAGCGTGGCCAACCTTCTGGCACTGTGGCGGTTGCACGGCCTGGACAAGATTTTCCGGCATTGCTGGGAAGAGGGAGTCGTCCTAGCGGGTACTTCAGCAGGTTCGATCTGCTGGCACGTCGGTGGTACTACTGACTCGTTCGGCCCAGAACTGCAAGCCGTTACGAACGGCCTCGGCTTTTTGCCGTGGTCAAACGGGGTGCATTACGACTCAGAGCCGCAGCGGCGGCCCTTGTACCACCAGTTGGTAGCCGACGGCGTACTGCCTGCTGGCTACGCGACCGACGACGGGGTGGGCCTGTACTACCGGGGGACCGAGCTGGTAGAAGCAGTTACGCAGGTAGCCGGCAAAGCGGCCTACTTTGTGGAAAAGGGGCCGGACGGCCTCGCTCGCGAGTCCCGCATTGCCCCGCGCCTACTGCCTGGGGCAGTTGTCCCTTGATGCCCACGAGGCCTTTTGCGTACAGGAGCGAACGACAAGGTGGCATGTAAGACTATGGTGCCGGCGCCCGGCGGGGCCAAGGTGGTCTCATGACAGCAGCTGAGCTCGTCATCGAGACCCGCGACCTGCGCAAGTCGTACGGCTCGGTCAAGGCAGTTGACGGCCTTGACCTGGCAATGGCCAGGGGGGAGGTGTTCTCGCTCCTTGGCCCCAACGGTGCCGGCAAGACCACGACCATCGAGATCTTGGAGGGCTATCGCAAGCGAGACAGCGGCGAGCTAAGTGTGCTCGGTGAGGACCCAGGCAAGGCGGGGGCGCGCTGGAGGGCTAGGCGCGGGGTGGTCCTACAGAGCTGCGAAGATGTCATCGACCTCACGGTGGCCGAGTGCGTCTGGCACTTTTCCCATTTCTACCCGGCTCCGGCCAACCCAGACCTCGTGATCGAGCGGGTAGGCCTTGCGGGCAAGCGGGATGCCCGTATCAGGTCTTTGTCCGGCGGCCAGAGGCGCCGGTTGGACGTGGCGCTTGGCATCGTCGGCCAGCCGGAGCTGCTGTTCCTCGACGAGCCGACGACGGGCTTTGACCCCGAAGCTCGTCGGAGCTTTTGGGAGCTAGTGCACGACCTGGCTAGGGAAGGGACCAGCATCCTGCTCACGACTCATTACCTAGAAGAGGCCGAGGAGCTCGCAGACCGGGTCGCTGTCATCAGCCGGGGCCGGTTGGTCGAGACGGGGCCGCCCGGAGAGCTCGGGGGGCGCCAAGAGCGCCCGGCCGAGGTGTCTTGGTTGGGGCCGAACGGCTGGGAAAGCACCAAGACCTACGAGCCCACCAAATTGGTGGCACGGCTCGCAGCGGCTTTTGGCGGCGAAGTGCCAGGCTTGACGGTGAAGCGGCCGAGCCTTGAGGACATTTACCTGGACCTGATAGGCGCTACCAGCGAGCAAGAGGAGCAACTATGAGCACGACGACAAGCGAGGGTGTTGGGCTTCGGGCCAGTCACCTTGGCGCGTCGGGGGCTCGTCCTGCGGCTTGTCCCGCGCGAGCCTTGCTGAAGGCCAGCCTGGCCCGGGGCCACGTTGAGGTGCTCCAGTTTTTCCGTAGCCGAGACTCGGTAGCGTTTACCCTGGCCCTCCCGGTCGTGCTGCTGGCGCTGCTCGCGAGCATCCTTTCCGGCCACGTTGAGCATACGTCGGTTACCTACAGCCAGGTGTACGTTACCGGGCTGTTGGCCGGCGGCCTGGCGTCGACAAGTTTTTTGAACCTAGGTGTGTCCATTGCCAATGAACGAGAAAATGGCGCCCTTAAACGCCTAGCCGGTACTCCCATGCCGCGGGCCGCTTATTTCTTGGGCAAAGTGATAGTAGTTGTGGCCACTTCAGTGCTCGAGGTGGCGGTCCTGATGGTGTTCGGGCATTTCTTCTACGGCGTGAAATTTCCCGCTTCCCTCGGTCGTTGGTGGATCTTCGCCTGGGTCACCTTGTTGGGCGGCACGTCTATGACGCTGGTAGGGCTGGCGGCCAGCAGCATCCCTAAAAGCGCCCGCTCTGCGGCGGCTGTGCTGAACCTGCCTTTTTTGGTGCTGGAGTTCATATCTGGGGTGTTCGTGCCATATACGCAACTGTCACGCACCATGTTGGAGATAGCCGGGTTCTTCCCTCTGCGCTGGATGGCCGAGGGCTACCGTTCGGCCCTGCTGCCTTCTTTCATCCAACGTTCCGAGATCGGCCATCGTTGGGACCACGCTGAGATGGCGCTGGTCCTTGGTATTTGGTGCGTAGTGGGCCTTGCGTTCACGATGAAGACGTTCCGCTGGACGGGCAAGGGAGAGCGTTGACAGGTCGCTCTGGCGTGTCAACGAAAGTCGCGTGGGCGCAAAGTGTGAGAACGCAAGGCACCAGTTGCCAGCTCGAGCGCCTCTATGCGGTAGGCGAGCACGCTGATGGCACCTTGTGCATTTTCTAGCTTGCCGTGCACGAGGAGCGCCGGCGCCGAGCGTGCCACCGCGCTGTAACGTTGCCAGACGTGCGGGGGGCAGATCACGTTCACAAGCCCGGTCTCGTCTTCGAGATTTGCAAAAACAACCCCATTGGCGGTCATGGGGCGTTGCCGGTGGGTGACAATGCCCCCGACCTTGACGGCAGACCCGTGCCTGTGCTGGGCCAGGGAGGCGGCAGGCACCACTCCGAGGCTGTTGAGCTCAGGGCGCAAGGGCTCGGTCGGGTAGTGGTCGGTGCACAGGCCGGTGGACCACAGGTCCGACTGTTGAAGCTCGGTGGTGCTCATGGGGGGCAGAGGAGGCGGCTGTGCCCCCGTTGCGAGCCCCGGGAGACGGCGGTGCCCGGCTAGGGCCAGTGCGCCGGCTGCCCAAAGAGCCTCTCGCCGGCTCATGCCAAAGCTGTCGAACGCACCTGCGCTAGCCAAGGCTTCAGCCTGTGCGACGTTTGTACCGCTACGGCGCACGAAATCTTCTAAATCTCTGTAAGGGCGGCCCTTGGCGATGAGGGAGGCTGTCTCGGGGCCAATACCTCGGACATAGGAGATCCCCAAGCGCACCGCTGGCCCTTTGGCGGTGACCTGGCCCCCGCTGGGCGTTTTTGGCCCGTGGCCAGTTGGCTCGCAGGTTGCGCAAGGCTCTAGTAGGCAAGTGGCGTTACTGGCGTTGACATCAGGCCGGCGGACCTCGACCCCATGGCGGCGAGCGTCTGAGACGAGGGTCTGAGGCGACCAAAAACCCATGGGCTGGCTGTCGAGCAGGCCGGCAAGAAAGGCTGCCGGGTAATGCAGCTTTAACCATGCCGAGGCATAGACGAGGTACGCGAAACTGACTGAATGGCTCTCAGGGAAGCCGAAGTTGGCAAATGCAGACATTTGTCCCCATATCCGGTCGGCTACCTTTCCTGTGGCACCGCGTTCTGCCATGCCGGCATAAAAACGTTCTCGTAGCCGTTGCATACGGGCGGCGCTGCGCTTGGCCCCCATGGCCTGGCGCAACTGGTCGGCTTCGGCAGGTGAAAAACCGGCAATGTCGATGGCCATCTGCATCAGCTGTTCTTGGAAGAGCGGTACGCCAAGCGTCTTTTTGAGGCTGTGCTCGAGCAAGGGGTGGAGGTAGGTAACTGGCTCGCTGCCGTTACGCCTTCGCAAGTAAGGGTGGACCGAGCGGCCTTGGATGGGGCCGGGGCGGACAAGCGCCACCTCTACCACCAAGTCGTAAAAATTGCGGGGGCGCAGCCGAGGCAGGGTGGCCATCTGCGCGCGGCTTTCCACCTGGAAGACGCCTACCGAGCTCGCCTTGCAGAGCATTTCGTAAACCGCGGGATCCTGTGGCAAGGTGGCTAGGTCAAGCTCGGTCCCGTAGAAAGCTCGGACGTGGCCCACCGTTGCGTGCAGGGCTGAAAGCATCCCCAGGCCCAATAGGTCGAACTTCACGAGCCCGGCCCAGGCACAATCGTCCTTGTCCCACTGTAGGACGCTGCGCTCGGCTGTGCGGGCCCATTCGACTGGGCAAACCTCGGCTACGGGGCGGTCGCAGATCACCATGCCACCGGGATGAACTCCCAAGTGGCGAGGGAAGCCCTGAGCTTCACGTGCTAGGTCGAGCACGGCTGTAGGTACACCTGGCGCGCTAGCCGGCATGGGATCCCACGCGGCTAGCTGTTTTGACCAGGCGTCCACCTGGCCCTGTGACGCCCCGAGAGCCTTGCCCATGTCGCGCACCGCTGAGCGGGGACGGTAGGTGACGACGTTGGCAACTTGGGCGGCCCTGTCGCGCCCGTAACGGCGGTAAACGTACTGGAGCACTTCTTCGCGCCGGCCGCTTTCGATATCGATGTCGATGTCAGGTGGCCCGTCGCGTTCGGGTGACAGGAAACGCTCGAACAAAAGGCCGAGGCTCACGGCGTCTACCTTGGTGATGCCGAGCGCGTAGCAGACCGCCGAATTAGCTGCCGAACCACGCCCCTGGCAGTAGATGTCGGCCTTGTTGCAAAATTGCACTATGTCCCATACGACAAGGAAGTAACCAGCGAACCCGAGCCGGTCTATTATTTCGAGCTCGTAGTCGATCTGGGCGTAGGCGCGGGGATGGCGTGGCGACTCGGGTGGGCCGTAACGGCGGAGCGCCCCTTGTCTTGTCAAGTGCCTCAGCCAGGTCATTTCCGTGTGGCCGGGCGGAGCAGGGAAAGGGGGCAGCTTGGGCGCCACCAGCCTGAGGTCGAAGGCGCACTCCTGTCCTAGTTCGTAGGCGCGCTCCACCGCTCCTGGGTAGCGGGCAAAACGGCGGGCTTGCTCGGCCCCGCTGCGGAGGTGAGCGGCGGAGGCCGCCGGCAGCCAGCCGTCTATTTCGTCCAGGCTGCGCCGGCTGCGTACCGCAGCCAGCGCGCTGGCCAGGCGGTTGCGTGCTGGTCGGTGGTAGTGGACGTTGTTGGTGGCGACAACCTCGGCGCCGGAACGGTAAGCGATCTCGGCTAGGGCGTCGTTGCGAGCGGAAGCCAGGGGTTCGCCGTGGTCCCATATCTCGACAGCGACGTTGGCACGCCCAAAGTAGCGCTGGAGGCGCTCGAGCTCCGCTCGGGCGGCCGAGGGGCCGGCAGACATGAGCGCTCTTGGCACTGCCCCTTTGCGGCAGGCGGTGAGGACGAGCCAGTGGTTGCTGCCAGTTCTGGGGGGGACGGGCAGGGTGGGCAGGTCCTCGCTGGACTGTGAGATCGTGGACAGGTCCAGCTCGCCACCTGCGCCTATGGTCGCGAAAAGAGCGATGTCGGCTCGTGGGCGTCCTTTTTCCTTGCCCAGTAAATGTGCGGCTGACAGGGCTTTGCAGAGCCGGGTGTAGCCAGTGGGGTCCCTGGCCAGCACGACCAGGTGAGTACCTTCGGGGTCGGCTACCCCGTTTTGCGGGCGTGATAGGCCCAAGGTGACCTCAGCGCCGAAGACGGTGGGAAGGCCCGCTGCATTGGCAGCTTCGGCAAAGCGGGCCGCGCCGTACATGCCATCGTGGTCCGTGAGCGCCAACGCTCCCAGCCCGAGGCGGCTTGCTTCTTCTACTAGCTCCTCGGGGTGCGATGCACCGTCGAGGAAGCTGAAGTTGGAATGGCAGTGCAGTTCGGCGTAGCGAGCCCCCTCGCTCATCTCTCAAGGGTAAGAACACATGTTCCCATGCGCAAGTCCGTTGTTCACCGGCGTCGTCAGCCGGGGCCTGCAACAGGGCTGGGCAAGGGCTCGTGAGGAGGCCGACGACAAGGTCAGAGCCGAGGCGGGGGCGGGTGTAGCCGCCGCTGGCCAGGTAATCGTCGCCAGACAACGCCGTCGGCGCTACCTGCCGGAGCGGTCGGAGCCGTCGGGCGGGGCGTGGCTTGTGAGGCAGGTGGTGGGGGAGGGGGCTGGGCCAGGCGGTGCGGTGGCAGCAAGGGCGATAGCGGGGGGCCTGTGCCAGCAGGTGATGGTGCGAGCTTATGGGGGACGGGGCGCGCAACTAAGGCAGTTTTGGAGGCTTCGCAAAACGGCGGGTAATCCCACCATCGTGTGAGGCCTATGAGCTGAGGTGGTTGGGCACCCGCAACCAGCAGGGCTGTACCGTCCGGGAGGCTATGTACCCGGTCGACTGGCAGGCGAGCCTGGCGCCGGGAGGAGTACGTCGTATGAGAGGAAGGGTTGCGTGACCACCAGCCGGAACTGCTGACCGAGCGCAAGACCACCTCCGTCTGGCCCGCCAAACGGGAAATTGCTTCCAGTGTGGCCAGGTCGCCCACGCCGGGCAGCAGCACCTTGGCACCGAAAAGGCTGAAGAACCCCTCTGCTGCCCGCCCCCAGCGGATCCTGGCCTGGGACAGATCTTGCAGGCAAGCCAGCACCAAAAGCCCCTGGCCGCCGGCTTCACTTACAGTGGCGGGCAGGTCGGGGAGCGGGGCGACGTTGGCAACCTCGTCTAGCACGAAGGTGACGGGGACAGGCAGCCTCGCCTGCTCAGCTGCTTTATAGGTTGCAGCTCGGAGCTGTTCTAAGAACGCTACCACTATCGGCGCCACCAGCTGCTGGTAGCGGGCGGGCGCGCACACGTACACCGTGTCCGTGCTGGCGGGGAAGGAGGTGGTGTCGAAGTTGGGGCTCTCGGCTAGTTCAAGGGCTCGTTCGGAGCGGTACGCGGCTAGGGTACCGGCCGCGGTCGAGAATATGCCGCTTTGCTCACGTTCTTCGGTGGCATCGATGCCGGCCAGCACGTCCAGGGCTATGCCGGTTGGCGCTCCGGTGCTGGCAGCTCGGCTGAGCACGGCGGCCGGGCCTTGGAGGTCGTGGCGGAGGACCCAAGAGAGCACCTGGCGCATCCCTGTGCCAGCGAGCGCTGCGGCGTGCAGCAGGGGGGCGAGAAGCGCTTCGGCTCGTTCTGCCCAGTGGGCACCCTCGCCGTAATAGGAGCGGGGCTTGGCTGCCGCGGTCATGACGCGTGCCGTCACGAGCGCTTCTTCCCAGCTGGCGGCACTGTGCACGGGAGACCACTGTAAGAGCGTGGCACCGGCGGTAGTCCCTGATGCTCCAGCCGGGTCCAAGAGCCAGCAATGGCCGAGCTCCTGGCGGCTGGCCACTGTGGCTTGGAGGACGTCGAGTTTTGTCGAAGTGACGACGACGGGGCCCGGTGCGGCCAGCACGTTGGGGATGACCAAGGTGGACGTCTTGCCCGAGCGAGGTGGGCCAAGCACCAATAACGCTTGCTGAGGGCCGGCCCAGACTAGAGCCCGGCCATTGGTGCCTATGTACAGCTCGGG
The DNA here is from genome assembly GCA_049966695.1 of Acidimicrobiales bacterium. Lineage (GTDB taxonomy): Bacteria > Actinomycetota > Acidimicrobiia > Acidimicrobiales > Palsa-688 > JAKAWM01. The sequence goes on from JBMFUG010000049.1 coordinate 11,234, forward strand.
GCCGTGCAAAGCTAGGTTGTGCCGCATTTCGCGGAGGCTGATGTCGGGGGTATAAGTCACTCTTACGAGCATGCCGGATGTTCCATACCTTTTCCAGCTTTTTAGTTATCTTTAGTGACTTTTGAGCCTAAAGCTAGGCCTGTCGGGGCGGGCTAGCGTGCCACCTGATGGTACGCAAGCACCTTTGGGTGAGCGGGAGGGTCCAAGGCGTGTGGTTCCGCGGCAGCTGCTTGGACCAGGCCCGGGACATTGGCGTGGCTGGCTGGGCCCGCAACCTCCCTGACGGGCGAGTGGAGGTGGTTGTCGAAGGGGATCCCGAAGCGGTGTCCCGGTTGGTGGAGTGGTGCTACAAGGGCCCGCCACTGGCGAAGGTCACTGCGGTCGAGGTCCGAGATGAGCCACCTGAGGGCCTTCAGGGCTTTGGCGTGAGCGGCTAAAAGGCCATAAGGCCTCCTCCTCAGGCCGAAGGGCGCTCATTGTGGGCCAAAGGACCTCTCGCCTAGGGCCGAAGTACTCTCTTACTGAATCTATTGATCTAGTAGTCTACTGGATCAATAGAAATACTTGGGTCTGAGGAGGTGCTCTATACAATGCGCAGGCTTGTCGTGGCCTTGCCCCTTGTGGCCGCAGCAGTGGGAGCCGGGCTCAGTGGGCCTTGCGCGGCGGCCAGCTCAGTGCCGGCTGTCACCAAGGCTGTAACGCTGGACGGTGCGGGTGCCAACTCGGTTGACCCGTTTTTCGAGGAGGTCTTTTACGACTACCACCAGTCGCACCCCAACATGAGCATCAACTATTCGCCAGCTGGTAGCAGCGTTGGGCTGAGCGATATCCAGCAGCGGACCGTTGACTTCGGGTGCTCCGAGATCCCTATGTCGCACAAAGACCTCGCTAAGGCTTTGGGCACCCTGCTCCAATTGCCGGTCGACCTCGGGGGCGTGGCCGTGAGCTACAACGTCCCTGGGGCACCGAAGGGCCTGAAGCTGAACGGGGCAGTGCTGGCAGGGATCTTCGACGGGACGATCACCAACTGGGACAGCCGTGCAATAGCCAACGTCTCGGGGGTGGAGGGGCTGCCGGACCTGCGCATAGTACCGGTGCACCGCGCGGATGCCTCTGGCCCGGGCTGGGACCTGGACGCGTACTTGATAAGGACGTCCCCAGCCTGGCGCGCGAAGGTCGCCACAGGGCAACCTTCCAAGGCCTGGCCAGTGCCGGACGTCGGTGTGGGTGAGCAGCTGAACAGCGGCGTTGCCGACTACATTGCCCAGACGCCAGGGGCCATCGGTTACCTCGAGTACGGCTATGCGCTGAAAGCCGGCTTTGCCAATGCCGCTCTACAGAACGCCGCCGGTCGTTTTGTTGCTCCTTCGGGGGCGTCCATCGCGGTGGCTGGTGCTCACGCCGCCAAGCTGAGCTGGGACAACTTTGACATCATCTTCGAGCCCGGTGACGGCACCTACCCTTTGGCAAACTTCAGCTGGGCGCTCGTCTACCGTGACCAGCCGAACGTCACTAAGGCGGCCGTGCTGCGGGCGCTGTTCAGTTACGTGGTCACGACCGGCCAAAAGGTTGCAGGCCAGCTGGGGTACGCGCCCCTGCCTGCCAACGCAGTTGCGTTGGCGGAGTCCGCTCTGAGCCAGCTCCGTTAGCTGAAAAGAGCGGTGGCTTCAGTGCCTGTCGATGACGCTCGGCCGGCCCATGTAGTCGCAACTGGCGCCGCCTCGGCTTTCATGGCCCAAGGTGGCCGGAGCGGCCTGGCTGGCGCGGGGCTATTGCCCGGGGCGGGGCTATTGCAGCGGGCACGGGCTTGGCTGAGCTCCTGCACCTACGGGCCTGCGCTGTGGCTTGGAGCGGTTGTCCTGGCCGGTGCTGCCGTGGGCGTGGCGCTCAGCGTTGCCGCCGGCTCGGCGCAAGCCTTCGCCCGTTATGGGCCCGGCATGATGTGGTCGAGCACGTACTCCCCTGGGACCGCTCAGTACGGGGCGGGTACCTTGGTCGTTGGTACGGTCGTCACTACTAGCCTGGCTTTGGTCTTAGCCGCGCCGGTCGGGCTGGGCGCGGCGATCTCGCTATCGGAGCTGGTCCCACCGAGGGTGGCAGCCATTGGCTCGGCAACCGTTGAGCTGTTTGCTGCCGTGCCCAGCATCGTGGTGGGCCTGTGGGCGCTGCTAGTGCTTTCGCCGCTGTTCGCCCGCGACGTCGAGCCCTTCTTGCGATCTGTGCCCGTCGTCGGTTTGGCTTTCAGCGGCCCTGCCTACGGGCCTAGCATCCTCCTGGCAGCTGTCGTTTTGGCGATCATGACGTTGCCTACGCTGGTCGGCCTTTCTCGTAGCGCGCTGTGCGCCGTGCCGGCCGAGGACAGGGAGGCCGCGTTAGCCCTCGGCGCTAGCCGCTGGCAGGTGGTGCGGCGCGTGTCCTTGCCGGCGGCCCGTTCCGGCATAAGCGCCGCAGTGACGCTGGCGCTTGGGCGGGCGCTGGGGGAAGCCATAGCTGTGGCCCTGGTGATCGGCAACGCTCCTGTCCTGCCTCGTTCGCTGTCTAGCCCGGGTGCCACTCTCGGCTCAGCTATCGTCAACCAGTTCGCTGAAGCTCAGCCCGGCTTGGGGACGAGCTCGGTCATCGCGTTGGCAGCGGTCTTGTTGGTGCTGACCGTGGTTGTGAACGTTGCCGGCCAGCTGCTCCGCAGGAGCCGTCCGCGGCCAGCTGGTAGCCCACCGGAGCCCTTTTTCGACGTCGCGGAGGAACAAAACGGTGCTGGGGCACCGCCGGTGCTCTTGCCAGCGCGCTCGCTCAGGCGACGGTTGGCCCTGGGCCGGCTGGCCCAGGGCCTGTGCCTGGCTGGCTTGGCGACGTCGGCAGTGCCCTTGGTCGCCCTGGTCGCGTACACCGCAGCGCGCGCCGCTCCGGCATTGTCGTTTGGGCTGCTCGTCCACCCGGTCAAGCCATTGGGAGTGCCTGGCGGGGGTATTTCCACTGCCATCATAGGCAGCGGCCGCGTGGTGGGCTTGGCCTTGGCCTTCGCAATGCCGGCCGGCCTCCTGGCAGCACTTTTCCTTTGCGAGCATGGGGGGCGAGGCGCCGGGCTCCTTCGCTTTGGCGCTGACGTGCTGAGCGGGGTGCCCTCGGTCGTGATCGGTATTTTCGCATTCGAAACGGTGGTCCGGCCGATGCACAGCCCTTCGACGCTGGCTGCCAGTGCGGCGTTGGCCGTGCTCATGTTGCCGGTGATGGCGCGTGCCGGCGAGGAGGCGATCAGGGCGGTACCGGTGGACCTGCAGGAAGCCGCCGCTGCCCTCGGCGCTTCGAGGGGGCGGGTGGTGCGTTCGGTGGTGCTGGCAGGCGCCTTGCCAGGGTTGGCCGCGGGCAACCTGCTGGCCTTGGCGCGCGCTGCTGGCGAGACGGCACCGTTGCTGTTCACGCTGGCCGCGCCCAGCTTTGCCATGACGCTTCTCATCTACACGTTCGGGACCGAGCCTTTCCCGTCAGCCCAGCAGGAGGCGTGGGCGACAGCTTTGGTGCTGCTGGGCGCCGTGCTCGCCCTTTCGGCCCTGGCTCGGGGAGCCGCCTGGTACTTCATACGGAGGACAAGATGACCCTCGCCGCACCAATCGGCCAACGCACAGAGCTACCGGGCCCGGGCCGTCCCGTTGGCGACGGCTCCCAGTCGGGTGGGCCCGCCAGTCGTTCATGTGCCAGCCTCACCAGCCCGGCTAGTTGCGCGAGCGCGCCAGGTCCCACCCCGACTTTGGACGAGGCGGCGACTGCTCTCAGCATCGAAGACGTGACTGTCAGTTTCGGCAGCCACGTGGTGGTCCGCTCTGTCACGCTGGACGTGCCCGCGCATAAGGTGACCACCCTATTGGGCCCGTCCGGGTGCGGGAAAACGACCGTGCTCAGGGCCGTCAACCGCCTCCATGACCGCGATGGCGGCAGGGTCAAGGGTCGTATCTGTTTGGGCGACTTGGACGTGTACGGGCCAGCAACCCGCCCTGAAGCGGTCCGAAGCCGAGTGGGCATGGTCTTCCAGAAGCCGAACCCTTTCCCCACCATGAGCATCTTCGACAACGTGGTGTCAGGACTTCGCTTTGCTGGGGTGCGCAAGAGGGCGGTCCTGCAAGAGGCGGCAGAGCTGGCTCTGCGCCAGGCGGCGTTGTGGGAGCTTGTGAGGGACCGCCTGGACCAGCCCGCGTTGCGCCTTTCAGGCGGGCAGCAGCAGCGCCTCTGCATTGCCCGAGCGCTGGCGGTTGCACCTGAAGTGCTGCTCATGGACGAGCCCTGTTCGGCCCTGGACCCAATTGCAACAGCCAAGGTGGAGCACCTCGTCACTAGCCTGGCTCTGCAGGTGACTGTGGTACTGGTGACGCACAATATGTTCCAGGCTGCCAGGGTGTCTGACCACGTTGCCGTGATGTTGATGGCCGAGGACCGGGTGGGGGAGCTGGTCGAAGCCGGCCCGGCCCGCCATGTGCTGCAGACGCCCCGAGACCCTCGAGCTAGGGACTACTTGAGCGGCCGCGTAGGCTAAAGAGGTGTAGCCGTCAGCTGGTAGCCGTAAACTGCGGCGGTGCACATCTCGGCCAAGGTGGACTACGGCGTACGTGCCCTGTTGGAGCTGGCTGCGAGCGCTGAGCCGATGACCGGGGAAGCCTTGGCCAAAAAACAGGGCCTCCCCGTCAAGTTCCTCGGTGTGATACTGAACGACCTGCGTCGGGCTGGCATTGTCGCCAGCCAAAAGGGCGCTGTTGCCGGGTACCGGCTGGCTCGTCCCGCCTCGGAGGTCTCGCTGGCCGATGTGATCCGTTCCCTGGAAGGGCCCCTAGCCGAGGTGCGAGGGCTGCGGCCCGAAGAGGCGTTGTACGACGGGCCGGCCCAGCACCTGCGCGAGGTTTGGGTCGCTCTAAGGGCTAGCCTGCGCTCGGTCCTCGAAAATGTGACCTTGGAAGACATCGTGCGCGGGCCATTGCCAGACGTGGTGGTGCGCCTGACGGCTGATAGCGAAGCCTGGCGTGCCCACAGGCTGAGCTAGCTCAGCCTGTGGGCTATATCTAAGCTCCTGGCACGCCACCGGCTGGCCGGAGCCGGCTAGGAAAAGATCGGGCCAGACGGCTGCCCTTCAGGCGGCTGGCGTGACAGACAAGCGCTTGGCGATGGGCGCTCCGAGCGCGATAGTGCGGCCGCCGACGTCCAGCACCAGGCTCCCGTCCGGGCCTTCGGCAGTGACTGTTGCCTTGCTGCCAGGCACGAAGTGCTGGTCTTCTAGGTACTTGAGGGCTTCTACGTCGAAGTTGGCAAGCTCCCGGACGCGGCAAAAGCAAACTTGTTCGCCGACTTTGGCGTCGGCCAGTGCGATCGAAGGGCCGGCTTGGCCGGACGACCCTGGGATGGGGCAGCCGTGAGGGCAGGTCGTCGGGTTGCCTAGCACGTCGACCAGCCGTTTTTCGACATCGTCGGAGATGACGTGCTCCCAGCGGTCAGCTTCGACGTCGGCAAGGTGCCACGGCAAGCCGAGCACGTCAGTCATGAAGCGGCCCGCCAGGCGGTGCTTGCGGACCACGCTTTCTGCTATTTGGCGACCGGAGCTCGTCAGGCGGAGAAGGCGGCCCTCAGCCGTTATGTAACCAGAACCCTTTAGGCGACGTACCATTTCGGAAACGGTCGGCGCGGAATGGCCAACTCGCTCAGCCAGGCGCGCCTGCACGACTTGGGCGCCGTCCTCTTCGAGGGTGTAAATAGCAGCTAGGTACTGCTCGATAGGGGGGTGCTCACCATTGCGGTCCGTCTTGGCCAACATAACTTGACCGTAGGCCCATGCGGAAGTTCTATGCGACAGCCCTTCGGCCCCCGCGGCACGGACGAAGGTCATTTCTACTGGTGCAAGATATTTGGTAGCTCTCTGGTCGCCAGCGTCAGGAACGTTGCAGGTCTCGCAGCGCCCGGTAGGAGATAAGGGTAATGCCTGCGCGCTCAGCCAATGTGCGGACGTAGCGCGGGTCAGTAGCGATGTCGAGGTCCTCCACTCTGGCCGGCCAGTCGGGCATCACGGCCCGAAGCTCGGCGCTGTCGCGTGCTGGTCGCAGGACCACCTCGGTGACGCCAGCAGGCAGTGCCCGGAAGAGGCGGTCAAGACATGCTCGGGCGCTTTGGCCACGGGCCGCTCGGGCCAAGCGGTCCGGGGACAGTACTCCTTGTTCGGCCGCTAGTTCCCTGAACGGGAAGCCAGCGTTGCGTTGCTGGTCTGGGCTGGGCAGGCGGAGCGGGAGCTCGAACTCGATGGCTAGCTCTAGCGCAACGTCGAAGAACTCTGGGCGTAGCTCGAGCGCTCCCAGATGGGCGGACAAGTGGCTTACGTCGAAGCCCCAGTAGACAGCTCGCTCGATCTGGGCGCGGCACTCCTTGCGCACTTCGTCGACATCGGCATGCTCCCAAAGGTCCACGAGAGTCCGCGGGAAGCCGCCGTCGCCGTCCAAAAGCGATGGAGCGTGGGTAACGGGCCCCCACCGGTACAGGTTGTACTCAGCGTTCAGCGTCAGGTGGGTACCCACGTCTTCCCCCCGGTAGCTGGCGGCTGCCTCTCGTGCCCAGGGGCCGGGTACTACAAGGCCCGCTGATGTCGCCGCTCCAGACCTTAGGGCTTCGTAGACGCCTGCGTTAGTCGCGTAGCTGATGCCTAAGTCGTCGCAGGTTACTAGCAACAGGCGTGCGTCGGGGCCGTAGCCCAAGGCTTCAGCCAAGGATGTCACGCACGCAAACGGTACTACGGCAAAGCTGCCAAAGGCGTGCCGCATTGTCGCTGGGCAGGGGGGCAAACAGCGCATTGGCCAAGGCAATGGCTTCGCGTTGGCCGTCGGGCGGCTTTATGCCGCATCTTCACGCCGCGTCAGGAGGTTGCAGACGCCCCTTAGGCAGCTCTGGTGCCTGTGCGCTCGGCAGCCCGTTTGGCCGCCTGGGCCAGGGCCGTGCGGGCCTCGGCTATGGCCTGCATACCGAGTTGCCTGGCTGACGGGGTCAAACGCTCGCAGCGGGCTTCTCGGTGCACCGGCCTGGAGCGGCGTGCCGGGGTGGCGAAGAGCTGGGGCTGGTGCGTACCGTGAACAGGGCTAGCCTTGGTCGGGTCGGGTAGTGCGTGCCTCATGTGGCCATCATCTAACGAGGGTGGGACCGTTTAGCCGGCTCGCCCGCCCTTAGCGCCAAGTCGGCCCGGGCTGGCGAGCGCACCGGCAAAGCGGGCGTTGCCGTCAACGAGGGATCCTCGTGAACTTGTACTCGTTTAGCTCGGGGAACCCTTCGACCAAGCCCAAGATCTTTTCAATTGTGGCTTTGGCAAGGCTCGCGTCGCCTTGTGGGCGCTGCATTAGCCTCACGAAGACTGCTTTGTCGCCGATCATGAAAGTGGGCACACCGAACACGCCCCACTTTTGGACAGCCTCGTCATGCTCAGCCTGAGCCTGTTTGCTGGGCCACCCGGCATCTACCTCGCGAAGGACGGCGGCGCCGTCAACGCCGGCACGGTCGAGGACTTCTGACACTACGTGCTGGTCGCGCAGGTCAAGGCCCTCGTCGTGGCGGGCGCGGTAAAGAGCTAGGTGAACGTCCAGGAAGCGGTCGGGTTGGCGCTCGCGCACGACAACTCCGGCGAGGCCGGCCAGCAACCCAGGGTGCTGAGCAGGGTCTTGCCAGACTGGCTCTTCGCCGTCTGGTACGTGGGACTGGGCAAGTGAGAAGAAACGGTAGCCGACGTCCCAGTCGGCACCGGCCCGAACGGCAGAAACGATGTGCTCGTGGGCATTGCGGGCGAACGGGCAAAGGTAGTCCCAAGTAACCGAGAAGCGTGTTGCCATAAAAGTGAAAACAAGTGAGGGTAAGCCCTTTGTTCCATGTGGCAGCCGTAGCTCCCGCGACGGCATCGCCATTGTGGAGATGTTCGCTGTTACAAAACAACTATCTGTGCCGCAGCGACGAGCTGTTGTCGGCGGTTATGGCAGGCCGGCGAGGCTCCAGCGGCAGCAAGTGACGGGACAGCTCGCCCAGGGCGGCGCCGACAACGGCCCCGGCGATGACGTCGGAGGCGTGGTGCATGCGGACGTGCACGCGGCTTGTTGCGACGACGGTGGCAAGCGCGTAGATGGCCGGCCACAGAGGGTCGTCACGAAGCAAGGCAGCCGCTGCGAAGGCAGCGCTTGCGTGGCCGCTCGGGAAGCTGCTCGTACGTGGGACCCTCAAAGGCAGCGGGTGGGGCTTCGCACTGACCGGCCGCACCCGCCTGAAGACGCTTTTGATGAGCCCGTTCACAAGAACAGACTC
>JBMFUG010000050.1:0-19388 GCA_049966695.1 Acidimicrobiales bacterium
GACGCCCCTTCTACTAAGCGCAGCTCCAAGATGCTCCCCCAACTGACATCGCGGCCTTCTTCCGGCGGAGCCACGTCAGGTGCCCGTGCGAGCTGGACGTCCATGCTCGGCTCGGCCGTGGCCTGGAACGAGGCCGACATGTTTAATATGGCACCGCCGGACTGACGGGCCACGACCTGGCGGGCGGCGAAAGAGCGCCCGTCTCTCAGCCTGTCCACCTCGAAACGGACGGGCTCGTCCGGGTCCCCAACTCGGATGAAGTACGCGTGCAGCGAATGGGGGCACCAGTCCTGGCGCAGCGTAAGGCGGGCAGCGCGCAACGCCTGGGCTACGACCTGGCCTCCGTAAAGGCCCTCCCAGGGGTAGCGAGGCCCCGTGCCGACGTAGGTGTCCGGCCCATGGGGGACCAAGTCCATCATGCCGGCCAAGCTGGCACCGCGGCCAGCTGAAAGGGTCATGAGCGGTCCATGCGGGGGAAGACGGTCTGTTCCACGATAAGTTTTATGGCTGCAGCAACGGGTATCGCAACGAGGGCCCCGATTATGCCGAGCAACGCGGCACCAATAATAGTGGCAAGCACAGTTATGGCAGGCGAAACGTTCACAGCGCGGCGCATGACCCTTGGGACGAGCAGGTAGTCTTCAAGGAAGCGGTAAAAGGCGTAGAAGATGGCTGTACCGATCGCTACTGGGAGAGAAACAGCCAGGCTGACCAGGCTGACGATGACCCCGGCGACCGTTGACCCCACCACTGGTATGAGGTCTAAAAGGGCAACGGTCAGGGCTAACAGTATCGGGTAGGGGATCCCGAAAGCTGTGGTCCACAGGTACGTGCCCAGGCCGGCGATAAGAGAGGTGAAAAGGTTGCCCAGTAGGTAGCCTCCGATGCCGGCCGTCACCTCGTCCAGCAGCGCGCCGAAGCGCACACGGCGGCTGGCGGGCACAAGGTGGACGAAGAACCGCTTGATGGCGGGCCATGCGGCCAGGAAGTAGACGGTGAGGACAGCGACCACCAAGAACGAGCTGACTGCGCTCAGCACCTTCTTACCAGCCCCCAGCGCGCCATTTTCGAGAGTGGAAGCGAGGCTACCGGCACCCGAGCCGCTCAAGTAGTAGCTGATGTGCAGGTCGGCCGCTACTCTCCCGATCGTGCCCTTCCCGGTGGCGACTTGATGCCGCCAAATAGGCACCTGCTTCGTAAGCTCATTTATTTCCTTTTGGATCGGCGATATAGCCGAGTACACAAATCCGGCAATTATGGCTGCTCCCGCCAGAACCACGATGAGAACTGCCAAGTGGCGGTTCATGTGCCGTCGGACCAAGAAATCGATGATCGGCTCAACCCCGACTGCTATGAAAAGCGCGAGGAAAACAAGGACCAGGGTGCTGCGGATCGAGTACAGCGCGGCGCCAAGTGCCACCGCGACCAAGACGCCCGTTGTGGACACGAACCCCACGATGAAAGGGCTCTGCCTGTCGAAGGGCAACCCGAGCCGGCGAGCCTGTGCCCGTCTAGGAGCACCTTCTGCGGGGACGTGGGCTACCGGTAAGGGAGCCGGGCCGGGTGCGGGGGACCGCTCGTGCCTGATGGACGGTTGCTCGGTCACTTAGCTGATCGTACCGAGCCTTATGTCTGCCGCCACGGCTTTGCCACCCTCTATGCTCACCTTGAAGGTCGCGTTGGTCCAGGCTGTAGCTACGAGCTGGTAAGTCCCTTCCGGGACCGCTGCAAATTGGTAGCTGCCTGCGCTGTCTGTTCTGGTGGTGGCGACCGTGCGGCCAGCGCTGTCGCGCAGCGCCACGTCGATACCCGCCAGCCAGCCGCCGCCGGGCCCCGTAACTGCCCCGAAGACGTGGCCGAGGCCCACCATGCGGGCCTTGACGCTGGTCGTTACGCCCGGGTGCACTACCACAGGGACCGTGAAGTCTTGGTAGCCGGGAGCGCGTGCCAAGAACGTGTACGCTCCTTCGGGCAGTTCGCCGACCCTGAAGCGGCCGTCGTCGTCGGTGCGTTGCTGGACTGCAACTGGCCCGGCGCCGTCCATGAGCTCGATCTCGGCTGCCACAGCACGCCCGTCTCTGGCTGCTTTGACCTGGCCAGCCAGCCAGCCCAGGCCCACCAGGCGCAAGCACGTCTTCATACCGGCGGCTGGCAAGGTCAAGGTGACCGTCTCCTTTTGGTAGTGGGGGGCTGTGGCCTCCAGCGTGTAGCTTCCTTCAGCAGCGCCAGGTAGGGGAAAGGTCCCGTCCGTCCCAGTGATAGCTTGGGCCACAACCGCTCCGGAGCGGTCGGTAAGCGTGATCGTCGCTCCAGCAACGGGAGCGCCTGACAGCGCAACGACTTTACCGCTGAGCGCCTGCTGTGCAGACGGGGGGCCACCCTCGGCCAACGTTGGCTGCTGTCGTGGCCTGTCGTCCTTAGGGCTCTCGGCGCTTGTGGCCGGGGCGGCCGGGACATCGGTGCTTGCGGCCCAGGCGGTCTCGGTAGGGGCCGGCTTGACCAGTAGGGCCGCGATAGCCGCAGCCAGGGCTACGGCGGCAGCCACCACGAGCACTTCATGTGTAGCGTCGGTAAGGCTCAGCCTGATCACGGGTGGCACAAGTGATCGTAAACCGGGAGGCACCTCACGGAGGGCCTGGGCGGAGCGGCCCAGGGCGACGGACCGGGCGATCTGGGGCGCCCGGTCAGCCAGATGAGGGACATTAGCCAAACGTGCGGTTATGTCATCGCTGACCCGCGTCGCGAAGACACTGCCTAGTGCGGCCACGCCGACCGCGGCACCGGCTTGGCGAAGGGCGGAGCCGGTCCTATAGGCAACCGCGGCCAGCTGAGGCTCGACAGTCGCGCTTGCCGCGATGGCTAAGCGGGGGTTGGCTAGCTCCAAGCCACTACCCGCCAGTACGAACCCGGGTACCAAACCCAGGCAGGTGGTGTTTGCGGACAACCGGCTCATTAGCCACAACCCTGCGGACACAAGCAGCGCCCCTGTGCAAACCACTGCGGTCAGCGAGAGGTGGTGGCCCAGCCAGTTGGCTACCGGCATGAGGGGCAAAGTCATGACGGTCATGACCAAGATGCGTACGCTCAACGCGCCTACTGAGTAGCCAAGTTCGTCTGACAGGTACAAGACCAAGAACATCAGCGGTCCCAGTACGGCCACTGACAACCCGAACGCGGAAAGGGAACTGCCCGTGAAGGTGCGTTGCCGGAACAAGGAAATGTCAAGCATCGGGTTTGGCTTGGTGGCTTCTAGCGCGACAAAAGCTACCAAGAGCAAGCCGCTCGAGGCGAGGCATGAGAGCGCTCCGCTCTGCGGCCAGCTGGTCTCGGTGGTGCGGGTTAGCCCTACTACGAGCAGCGCTATGGAAGAAGTGAAAAGAAGCAGGCCGCTCCAGTCGTAAGGCCTGCCACGTCCCCGTTGAGCGGTAGGTCTTCCAACCGGTTTGCCTATGGCGATGATGCCTATGACGAGAGCAAGAGCTCCGACCGGTGCGTTGACGAGGAACACCCATCGCCAACCGAGCCAGGACGTGATGGCCCCGCCAATGGCGGGTGCGGAGGCGACCGCCAGAGCGGTAAGCATGCCCCACACTGCCAGCGGTGCTCTTCCTGAGCTTGTCCTGGACATGTCCGCGAGCAGTACCGGCCCAGTTGCCAACAGCATCGCTCCGCCCATGCCCTGCAGGGCCCGGGTGCCTATTAGCCCAAGAGCAGACGGGGCTAGGGCTGCCAAGAGGGAAGCGAAAGAGAACGCTCCGGCCCCCACAAGGAAAACAGCCCGGTGCCCGTTACGGTCGGCCACATGCCCTGCCGGTAGGACGAACACTGCGGTCGTGACCACGAAGGCCTCGAGGACCCATTGCAATTGGGGCAAGGACGCGCCGAGGCCGTGGCGGACGGCTGGCAACGAAACGCTTACGGCCATGAAATTGACCAAAAGCATGACGGTGGCGAGGCTTACTGCAAGCAAGGTCCCCCACTTTTTGTGCATGCTGCTCGGTCCTCCTGGGCCAACCTGAAAACCGAGGGGCCTTCGGTGCCCTCCAGTTTGCAACGCTACTTGTTATGGTCGGCAAAGGCAGAGGTCGACTTTTGCGGTTGGGGCAATGTCAACCAAACGGCAAGGCGGTCGCGCTGCATGACGCACGCGCCGTGCCCCCGGTCGCGCGGCTCGCTCGTCGGGCCGTCACGGGCAGGGCTAACCTGGTAGCGTGACTGCTTTACCAGAGCTTGAAGCAACACCTCTTGCCCCTCCCGAGGCGCAGCTCGACGGGGACCATGAGCGGATGGCCCACATTGTGCTGGAAGGCTTTTCCAGGGATGAGGGCGAGTTCATTGCTGCTGGCCCGAGCGTGGTCGAGGGCATCGTCAACGGCACGCCGGTCAGGGCACTGTGCGGCAAGGTCTGGGTCCCCGGTCGCGACCCGCGCAGGTACCCGTTGTGCCCGACGTGCAAAGAGATCGCCGAGAAGATGGGCTGGCCTGTCCCGTCCGCTTGAGCTGCGAGCGTTAGTAGCTCCGCTTCGCCGACGCCGGCACCCACAGGTGCTCAGGGCCGGTCGGCGCATGGCCGTCACTGCCCTTGTCTCAGCTCAGCTCTAGCTGTGTGGAGCAGCTGCCTCAGCTTCGTCAAGGGCTTGCGCCAGCGTGTGCCAGCACAACGTTGCGCACTTTATCCTGACCGGGAACTTGACTACTCCCTGCAGGGCTTCAAGGTCGCCCAGGGGCACGGCCGGGGCGGCGGCTTCGTCGTCCGTGGCCTCGTCTGCCCCAGCTGATGGTTGGTCCCTCCGTTCGGCCTCTTCTGGCGGCGGGTCTAGCTGCTGTTCGTGCAGCGACATCATAGAACGAAAGGCTTTGATCGTAGCTCTGGCTTGGGCCAGCGTTTTGCCCTTGACAGCCGTGGACATCATGGAAGCCGATGACTGGGATATCGAGCACCCCTGCCCCGATGTCTTGAGGTCGGCGACCACCCCATCTGCAACCTGGAGGTACACGACCACCTCGTCGCCGCAAAGAGGGTTGAAGCCCTCAGCCCGGACCGCGGGGGGCGATGGCAGCTCCCCGCGGTTACGCGGGTTGCGGTAATGGTCCAAGATGATCTCTCGGTAAAGATCTTCGAGGCCTGGCATCATAGATCTCCCAATGCTCAGCCGAAAATATTGCCAGCGGTGCCGATCGCCTCGACCAGGGCATCGACGTCAGCTTCGTCGTTGTACAGGCCAAAAGACGCCCGTGCCGTGGCACTGACCCCCAAGCGTCGCATTAAGGGCTTGGCGCAATGGTGGCCAGCACGTACGCATACCCCGGCTTGGTCTAAGACCTGTGACATGTCGTGGGCGTGCACGTCTTTGTACTTGAAGCTGATGATGCCTGCCCTTAGCGCAGGGTCGGACGGCCCGTACACCACTATGTCACTACCGTAGCGCTCGCGAAGTGCGGCAAGTGCGTACGAGGTCAGAGCTTGTTCGTGTGCCCGTACCTCTGCCATCCCGAGGGCCTCGAGGTAGTCAACGGCGGCTGCAAGCCCGATCGCTTCGGCTATCGGAGGCGTGCCGGCCTCGAACTTCCACGGCACGTCGTTGGTCGTAAAGCCGTCTAAGCGCACATCGCTGATCATCTCGCCCCCGGTAAGGAAGGGCGGCATGTTGTCGAGCAGCTCTCGGCGGCCCCACAGCACACCAATGCCGGTCGGCCCGAGCATCTTGTGGCCGGTGAACGCCAAGAAGTCGGCCCCGAGCGCTCGGACGTCCGTAGGGAAGTGGGGCACGTACTGGGCCGCATCTACCAGCACTAGCGCTCCTGCGGCGTGGGCCGCGTCAGCAAGTTGGCGTACAGGGGGGAGCGTGCCTAGCACGTTAGAAGCAGCCGTCACTGCTAGCAGCTTTGCGCCGTCCAAGAGCTGGCCTAGGTCGTCTAAGCGCAGCAAGCCGTTGTCCGCCATGCGCAGGACGCGTAGCTCCGTGCCTCTTTGCTCCCGAAGTTGCAACCAGGGGACGAAGTTGGCGTGGTGCTCGATTTCTGTGGCAACAACGGCGTCCCCTGGCCCGAGGTTGGCACGAGCCCACGAGTAGGCGACAAGGTTAGTGGCTTCAGTGGCGTTCCTTGTAAAGATGACCTCTTCGGGGGAGCTGGCACCAATGAAACGAGCGACCTTGGCCCGGGCTTCCTCGTAAAGCCTGGTGGACTCCTCGGCGATGGCATAGACACCCCTGTGCACGTTTGCGTAGGTGGTCTCGTAGTAGCGTTGCATCGTCTCGAGCACAACAAAAGGTTTTTGGGAAGACGCGGCCGAGTCCAAGTACACTAACCGCTTGCCGTTGACTTGGTGGTCTAAGACGGGGAAGTCCTTTTTGACCCGGGCTACGTCGAGCGGGTGGGCCGGTGTTATCTCCATGCTTCGTAACCTTCTTCTTCTAAGCGGCGGGCAAGCTCCGGCCCTCCGCTTTGGGCTATGCGGCCGTTCACCAGCAAATGGACTGTGCCGGGCGTGAGGTGTTCGAGGATGCGCTGGTAGTGGGTGATAAGGAGCACTCCCATTCCTGGTCTGGCGGCACGCACCCGCTCGACACCGGAGGCCACTTCCTTCAGGGCATCGATGTCAAGGCCGGAGTCGGTCTCGTCCAGGACTGCCATGTCTGGCTCCAGCACCGCCATCTGGAGGATCTCGTTGCGCTTCTTCTCTCCGCCAGAGAAGCCTTCGTTCAGGTAACGGTCTCCCAAAGACGGGTCCATACCGAGCTTTTGCATCCATTCGATGACTGTCAGCCTGAGCTCCAGCACGGACAGTTCCATGCCACGACGTGCAGACAGAGCTTGGCGCAGGAACTGCACGAGGGGTACCCCTGGTACTTCCTCGGGGTATTGAAAGGCGAGGAACATGCCTGCTTTGCCGCGCGTCTCGATGGGCCAATCCGTGATGTCCTCGCCTTTCAGCAGCACCTGTCCTTGAGTCACCTGGTAACCGGGCGCGCCGAGCAAGGTTTTGGCAAGCGTTGACTTACCCCCGCCGTTGGGGCCCATCAAAGCGTGCAGCTCGCCTGAGGGGACGATGAGGTCAACCCCTCGCAGTATCTCTACCCCGTCTACTTCTACATGGAGGTCGCGTACCTCCAACATGGGTGGTCCAGGCATCAACTGACATGGTATTCGATCCGAGGATTAACACTACACGTGTAGTGGAAAGCCTTGTGGGCGGGCTCACCAGAAAGCCGCTGCCTCCGGGGGGGCTCAGTACCTGACGAGGCAACTTGCCGGCTGCCCCTGGAATGCGCAACGGGACGGAGCCTGTGAGCTAGAATTACGAGTACCGAAGAAAGGAGGTGGTCCAGCTGAGCAGTAGTCAACCTGGGACCTCGGAGGTGGCTGGCCGCTGAGCGGCAAGCTGGACCGCCTGGTGAAACCCAGCCAGACACCCGTACGCAGCCGGCCAGGGACTGGTCCCACCTGGTAAGCCAAACGGTTTGTACGACCCTTCCAGCAGTCATTGCGCAAGGGAGCGCCAAGTTGGTGCTCCCTTGCATTTTCCTTAGAGGACTAGCCTGTCCTCATGGGGAACGCTCCGACCAGGTCCGATAGTTGGAGCAATGACGCGCCTAGCGGGGAGCCCGTGACGTTCAGGGCGGCTGACCCCTGGGGGGCGCTACCAGGACGTGAGCCCGTCCTCAGCGGCTACCTAGCCCGGCCCAATTTCTCCGCCGCAAGTGGCGCTGGTCGCCATGGGATAGTCCTGTCCCATGGTTTCCCTGAAGCCGACCAGGTTGTGGCACCAGGCTACGGTTACCCGGCTCTCGCTGAGCGGATCGCAGCTCAGACAGGGTCGGTAGTCCTGACGTTCAACTTTCGAGGGACCGGTAGTTCTGGAGGCGACTTCTCGCTTGGGGGTTGGCGTGCAGACCTACGTGCGGCGATCGCCTACCTCTGCTCGGTGACCGAGGTAGAGCGCGTCTGGCTAGTAGGGTTCGCCGCGGGAGGCACCCTGTCGATCTGTGCCGCAGGTGAAGACCCCTCGCTGGCGGGCGTAGCAGCGTTCGCCCCGCCTGCTGAGTTTGTACAGGACGTGAGCGACGCGAGGCGTCTGTTAGTTCAGGCTAGGGCGCTAGGCGTGATACGTGACACGGGTTTTCCGTCCGACACCGCCGCTTGGGTGCGTGAGCTGACGGAGGTGCGACCTGTCCAGCTGGCGGCCAAGCTGCCTCCGCGGCCTTTGCTCATTGTCCATGGTGCCAACGACGAGACGGTCCCGCTCACCGACGCACGTGTACTGGCTGAGGCTGCCAACGCCTCAGCTGAACTGCGGGTCCTCCCAGGTGCGGGCCACCGGCTTCTCTACGACCCACGGGCCATGGCACTGCTGGTGGGCTGGTTCGACCGCAACTTGGGCTACGTAGACCAGTGACTCTGCCTAGCGGTCTGGCGAGCTCTTTTAGCCGCCCGAGCAGCTGGGTGCGACTTCGTCCCTCCAAAGGAAAACGCTCCGTCTCCCGAAAGCAAAGGCTTGGAGCGGCTCGGGTTGGGTGTGGCAACGGTGCCAGGAGAGCTGGCTTGCCGAGGGGACCTGGCTTGTCTGAGCCCTTTGGCACGAGCCGGCTGAAGAGTGCATAGGTGATGGCTGGCAGATCAGCAGTACGCGGGGTCTGGGGCGTCGGGGTTGATGCCATATTGCCTTAAGGCGTCTTGCACCTCTTCGACCTTGGCTTCCCCTGTTTGGCGAAGCCCCTCCAAGGCTGCCACAACGATGTGAGCGGCATCAGTCTCGAAGTGGCGCCGAAGGGTCGCCCGCGTGTCGCTGTGGCCAAAGCCGTCGGTGCCGAGAGTTATGAACGGGCCGGGGGCCCAGCGTGCTACTTGGTCTGGTACAGCCTTCATGAAGTCGGTGACCGCAATGACCGGGCCCTCTGTCCCAGAGAACGCCGCGGTCACGTAAGGCGTGCGGGCTGGCTGACCAGGGTGAAGCCGGTTGTAGCGCTCAGCTTTGAGGGCGTCTTCTCGCAGGGCCTTGTAACTGGTGGCGCTCCAAAGCTCTGCAGCCACATCGTGGTCATATGCCAGGAGCCTCTGCGCCTCCAAAGCTGCCTGGCTGGCAGATCCCGAAAATAGGAGCGCGACGTGCCGGGAAGGCCCCTGCGGCGCTCTAGCAAACTTGTAGAGACCGCGCAGGATCCCGTCTTCTACGCCGTCCTGCTTGGCCGGCATCTGGTAGTTCTCGTTGTAAAGGGTTATGTAATAGAAGATGTCTTCGCCGCCACCCTCGCCGTACATGCGAGCAAGGCCGTCCCGGACAATGGCGGCCGTTTCGTAGGCAAAGGCGGGGTCGTAGGCCTGCACGTTGGGCATTACGGAAAAGAGCAGGTGGGAGTGCCCGTCGTCGTGCTGCAAACCCTCACCGAGCAGTGTGGTCCGGCCGGCGGTGGCGCCCATGAGGAAGCCTCGTGCCCTTATGTCACCGGCCGCCCATATGAGGTCACCGACCCGCTGGTAACCGAACATTGAATAGAAAATGAAAAAAGGCACCATGGGCTCGCCGAAGGTGGCGTAAGCGGTGCCAGCAGCGATAAAGTCTGCCAAGGCGCCGGCTTCGGTTATACCCTCTTCGAGGATTTGGCCATCTTTAGCCTCGTGGTAGGAGAGCATCAGCTTGGAGTCCACGGGCTCGTAGAGCTGGCCGAGAGGGGCATAAATCCCGAAGTCCTTGAAAAGAGCGTCCATGCCGAAAGTCCTCGCCTCGTCTGGGATTATTGGCACGATGCGGCGGCCTGTCCCCTTGTCGCGCATGAGCTGGCGGAGCAAGACAGCAAATGCCATAGTGGTCGACGCTTGCCTAGTGCCCGACCCGTTGTCGAACTCCGCGAAAACTTGGGGAGAGGGCGGAGGCAGCGGCTTGTAATGCACGTGTCTTTCAGGCAGGAAGCCCCCCAGCTCTGACCGTCTTTGCGACATGTACTCGAGAACCGGGCTCCCTTCGGGTGGCCGGCAGAACGGTGGTTGCCCCGTCTCAAGAGATTCGTCAGGGACCTCTCCTTGCAGCTTCAGACGGTCCCGCAATGTCTTCAGTTCGGTTGTGCTCATTTTCTTTACTTGGTGAGTTGAGTTACGAGCTTCAATGGTCGAGCCGAGCGCCCATCCCTTTATCGTTTTGGCGAGCACGACTGTGGGCTGGCCTGTTGTCTCGGTGGCCGCCTTGTAGGCGGCGTAGAGCTTGTGGTAGTCGTGGCCGCCCCGGGGCAGCAGCCGTAGCTCTTCGTCGCTCATGTGCTCGACGAGTTTTGCGAGCCGCGGGTCGGGCCCGAAGAAGTGGTCCCTTATGTAGGCCCCGTCTTCCGTGGCCAGCTTTTGGAACTCACCGTCGACCGTGGTGTTCATCTTGTCGAGGAGGGCTCCGTCAACATCGCGAGCCAGCAAGTCGTCCCAGCGTGAGCCCCAGACCACCTTGATGACGTTCCAGCCGGCACCTCGAAAAATTGCCTCCAGCTCCTGTACCACCTTGCCGTTACCGCGCACGGGGCCGTCAAGACGTTGCAGGTTCGCGTTCACGACAAAGGTGAGGTTGTCCAGTTGCTCGCGCCCAGCCAGGCTGAGAGCGCCAAGAGCTTCTGGCTCGTCGCACTCGCCGTCGCCGAGGAAGCACCATACCCGGGAGCGGCTGGTATCGGTGATGCCGCGGTTTAGCATGTACTTGTTGAAGTGGGCCTGGTATATAGCGATAAGGGGCCCAAGGCCCATCGACACGGTCGGGAACTCCCAGAAGTCTGGCATCAGCCGCGGGTGCGGGTAAGACGAGAGGCCGCCAGTACCGGCGGCGGCGCCGGCCAGTTCCCGTCGGAAGTGGTCCAACTGGCTTTCCGAGAGCCTGCCCTCGAGGAAAGCCCGGGCGTAGATCCCGGGAGCTGCGTGGCCCTGAAAGAAGACCTGGTCCCCTGGGCCGCGGCCCTTGCCGTGAAAGAAGTGGTTGAAGCCAACTTCATATAGGGTTGCCGACGACGCGAAGGTAGCCAGGTGGCCACCTATGCCCTCGGCGGAGCGGTTGGCCCTCACGACCATGGCTGCTGCGTTCCAGCGGACGTAGGCCCTTATGCGTTTCTCGATGGCCTCGTCACCAGGGAACCACGGCTCACGGCTAGCGGGGATGGTGTTGACGTAGGGAGTGGACACAGTGGCAGGGAAGCCGACCTGCGCCGCCGCCGCTCGCTCGAGGAGCTTCATCAGCAAGAAGCTGGCTCGCCCCTTGCCGTGAGCTTCTATGACGGCGTCAAAAGAGTCGACCCATTCTGCCGTCTCGGTCGGGTCTATGTCTGGGAGCTGGTGAGAGGTACTGTCGGAGGGCACGCACTACATTGTGGCGCCTGATGTGACTACTTAGGTAGTAGGAACCTAAAATATTGTATGACTTTTGTCTCACGAGGTAGCAGAGGCGTTCTCATAGTCTCATCAGGCCGCCTAGGCCCCCGCAGCCTCCGATGGAAGGTGGCGGCCAAGAGAGCCAAAAGAGAAGATGATCGGCGGGCTACGAGCCGAAGTCAGGAGCCAGGGGCTGTGTCGTGCATGCTAGAGGGGTGGGATGTCCGCAAACTGGAGACGACATCACGACGGTGTACACGGACGGCGCATGTTCGGGCAACCCGGGGCCAGGTGGGTGGGCTTGGGTCGTGCCGGGCGGCCCCTGGCGCAGCGGGGCCGAAGCGCGCACCACCAACCAGCGCATGGAACTTACAGCGGTGCTGGAGGCGGTAAAGGCTCTCGATGGGAGGCTCGCAGTGGTGAGCGACAGCACCTACGTGGTCAACTGCTTTCGTGACCGATGGTGGGTCGGGTGGCTGGCGCGTGGGTGGCGAAGCTCCAGCCGCCAGCCGGTAGCCAACCGTGACCTCTGGGAACCTCTGATCGAGGCGTACCGCGCATGCCCGGGCAGGCTGAGCTTTCGCTGGGTGAAGGGCCACGGCGACGACCCTTACAACGACTTGGTCGATCGGTTGGCTGTCGAGGCAGCGAGCCGCCAGAGTGGGGGGGAGGGCAGGGTGGCTGGCATGACGCTTTAGAGGCCGGCGTGGCAAAAATGCTTTTGTGCTGGGCGGTGGCAGCTTTGGTTGGCACAGGCAGCCAGGACGCGCGGCTGAACGGCAAGCAGCTCGGTACCGTTCGTTCTATGGGTTGGAGCCGGTAGTGCTCATGGCGATGTCACAGCATTACTTACCAGGAGTACAAGATCACATGGCCGGAAGCTCTCATAGCTGAACCTTGTCGCTGCTGGGGTGCCGTGGCACAGGTTTCTTCGCCAGGTCGGGCTCAGCCGAACGTGCTGGTGCCATCTTGAGCGTACAGGGTCATTTTGGGGCAGTCAAGGTCCCAAGTTCGGGGAGGACGGTCGGCCAGTGGGTGTGTGCTGGGCCGAAGCGAGATCAGAGCCCGGCTTGGAAGGCGTACCGTGGCACGACGGCCCGCCCGTCAACCGACGCTCATGACTTTGGCATTATCCTCCGAAGTGTGACGAACGTTGCACATGGCGCAGCGGGCGTGCAAGAACGCCGCCTACAGGCGCTTTCGCCCCTTGACGGTCGCTACGGTGCCCAGCTTGAGCCCTACGCAACGGTGTTCTGCGAGGAGGCGCTCATCCGGGAACGTGTGGCGGTGGAGGTGGCCTGGCTTGTTCACCTGTCGGGGTTGCCCCAGTTGGTGGAGCTTGGCCCCCTGTCGGGACCAGACGGGGCAGCACTAAAAGCCTGGGTGCGCGAGTTCAGCACGAGTGAGGCCATGGCGGTGAAGGACTTGGAGCGACGCACCAACCACGACGTGAAGGCCGTCGAGTACTACCTCAAGCGGCGCCTGCGTGACGAACTGGGCTGGTCGCCGGCACGGGCCGAGTTCGTCCACTTTGCCGCCACCTCGGAAGACGTGAACAACCTGGCTTATGCCCGAATGGTCAAAGCTGGCCTGGCTGGCGCGTGGCTGCCAGCGGCGCGAGCGCTCGTGGCCGAAGTCCGTTCTCTTGCGCTTGAGCACGCTGAGCTGCCGATGCTCTCTAGGACGCATGGCCAGCCGGCGACACCCACGACCCTTGGCAAAGAGCTGGCGGTGTTCGTGGCCCGCTGGGACCGCCAGATCCGCGGAGTGCTTGAGGTGGACATCCCTGGCAAGTGGGGCGGGGCCACGGGCACTCTTGGCTCTTTGGTGGTCAGCTACCCCGAGGTTGACTGGATGGCATCAGCTCGCTCGTTCGTCGAGTCGCTTGGTTTTACCTGGGAACCTCTCACCACTCAGATCGAGCCTCACGACTGGATGGCTGAGCTTTTTCACGCCATGAGCAGGTTTGGCACGGTCCTGGTCGATTTTTGTCGCGACATGTGGTCGTACATAAGCCTCGGCTACCTGCGGCAAAAGACGGTCGAGGAGGAAGTTGGCAGCTCCACCATGCCTCACAAGGTGAACCCCATCGATTTCGAGAACTCTGAAGCGAACGCGGGCGTGGCGAACGCCCTTTTTAGCCACCTCGCAGCGAAGTTGCCCATCTCCCGGCTGCAGCGGGACCTTTCCGATTCTTCGGTCTTGCGCAATATTGGGAGCGCATTTGGCTATTCGGGCTTGGCCATCAGCTCAGCAAGGCGCGGCTTGTCGCGGGTGGTGCCTGACCTTGGTGCGCTTCGTGCAGATCTCGATGCGAACTGGGAGGTCCTGGCAGAAGCCGTGCAGACGGTGATGCGGCGCTACGGGCTACCTGACGCGTACGAACAGGTCAAGGCCGCAACACGCGGCAAGAGCATTACTCGCAGTGAGCTGGGAGCCCTAATAGCGGCGCTAAGTGTCCCCGAACAGGCAAAAAAGGCGCTTTTGGGGCTATCTCCCTCGACATACGTCGGCTTGGCGCCCGAGCTTGCTAGGTTGGTGGACGGCGCAAGCCTGTTGGGACAGGGGACAACCATATAAATTTTGACCAGGGCTTGTTTGTGGTGGCAGCCGACCAAGGGCCTGGGCTCGGAGGGTAGGACATGAACGGTGAAGGCTCGGTCCCAGTGGACCGTGGCCAGTGGTTGTACCGCTTCGACATCGACTTCGAAACGCTGGCCATGTACCGTTGCAGGCGCGCCGGCCAGGAGCTGGCCGACCCTGAGGTTTGGCGACGTCTGGCGAGCATCGCTGTCTCCGACGTGTTCGTTTTGGAGGTGCCCGGTGGGTGGCAGCCGTTTGTAGAAGTGGCCGATGGGCGTGACCACTGGGCTCTTGCCGTCCGGCCCAGCCGTGAGGAATGCGAGCAATCGGCACGGCATTTCCTCGAGACCTTGGCCGCGTTGCAACCAAGCGGTGGCCAGGGCGCAGCGGCGGGTGCTGCAGGCTCTTGGCCCACAGTACGACGCCCAGCCGAAACGCCAGCAGTTGAGGCCGCCTTGGCTGAGGCGCGCAACCGTCGGGCAGGCAGGGGCTGGGAACTTGTGTTCAGCCGCCAGCGCGAGTACCGCTAGGCCGGTTAGCCCCTCCCCGCATACGGCAAATTGCCGTTAGGGCCTTCGTTGGGCGGCGGCCCACCTAGCCTTAGCGCGCCCGTACCTCAAGGCTATGAGCTGTTCAGGGCTCCTCCTTAGGAAGCAGGTGCAAGGGCGACGGTAAGCTGTGCCGGCACTGGGTAGTGTGATTGCGACAGGTCGGCGCTCGCCGAGGCTCTTCTTACCAGGAGCCCTGGCTTGTAACGGAGGTGTTCTCACGGCTGAGCAGTTCGATGTAGTGGTGGCCGGGGTTGCCCCCGCGCTTCGCTGCGCCGGCTTGCCCGGCAGTCTGGCAATGTCAGCGGTACCCGGCGAGATGGTGCCTGCCGTAACCAGGGAGGACCTCCACATTGGCTGATATCACGATGCCGCAGCTCGGCGAAACGGTTACTGAGGGGACGATCGTCAGGTGGCACAAGCAGGTTGGCGATGCGATCCAAGAAGACGAGGTGCTGTTCGAGGTATCCACGGAAAAAGTCGATTCAGAGGTCCCATCGCCTGTTAGTGGCACTGTGGCTGCCATCTTGGTAGAAGAGGGCGAGACGGTCCCGGTGGGGGCAAAGTTGGCAGTTATAGCTGGTGACAGGGACGAACTTCCCGTCGAGGAGGCCGTAGCCCAGGGCAGCGTAGCCCAGGAGGCTCCCCTCCAGGAGGCCGTAGCCCAGCCAGAGCACGTCCGCCCGAGCGGAGAGGCCCAGACGCCTGCGCAGGCTAAGCCTCCGTCTGGCGGCCTTCAGCGGCCAAGTTCGCGCCCGGCGGACCAGCGACCACCGAGCCAACCTGCTCAAGGTGGCCCCAGCAAGCTCTTGTCCCCTGTGGTGAGGCGCCTCATAGCCGAGCACGACCTTGACCCTGCAAAGATCACAGGGACCGGTGCCGGTGGGAGGATCACTCGTGACGACGTCCTAGCCGTCATCGAGCACCAAGGCGCGAACGGGCGGGAAGGTGCTGCGCCAGAGATGGTGAGAGGCTCGCTGGGCGAGGCGGGCCGGGTGCCAGCACAAGCCGGTGCAGCTATGGCCGGGCCGAGCCCAGTTAGCCAGCCCGCAGCAGAGCCCACGCGGCCAACAGGACGCGACACGGTTGTACCTTTCACCAACATCCGGCGTCGAACGGCTGAGCACATGGTCCGTTCGAAGCGGGTCTCCGCTCATACCATGGTGGCTGTCGAAGTGGACTACTGGGCGGTAGACAAGGTCCGGCTTGCTGAGCGGCAGCGTTTCAAGGAGGCTGAGGGCTTCAGCCTCACTTACCTGCCGTTTATTGCTCGTGCGGTCGTGGACGCACTTGGCGAGTTCCCCTACCTCAACTCTTCAGTGGGCGAAGACGAGCTCATCGTCCACCACGACATCAACCTGGGTGTGGCGGTGGACCTAGATTTTGAAGGGCTTTTGGTGCCGGTTGTCCAGCGAGCCGGAGACAAGCGCCTTGTGGCCCTGGCCCGTGAGATCGTAGACCTGGCCAGGCGGGCGCGCTCCAAGAGGCTGACGATGGACGATATTTCGGGTGGCACGTTCACGCTGACCAACGCGGGCGGCTTTGGCACTTTCATAACGGTGCCAGTGATCAACCAACCTCAGGTCGGGGTAATTTCCACAGACGGCGTGCGCAAGAGGCCGGTCGTCGTGGAGCTACCAGACGGCACAGACGCCATTGCTGTGCACCCCGTCGGCAACCTAGTGCTTTCGTGGGACCACCGTGCTGTAGACGGCGCCTACGCTGCAGCCTTCATGGCCAGGGTGCGGGAGATGTTGCAAACTCGCGACTGGTCTTCTGAGCTGTAAAGGAAAAGAGGCCGGGTCACAACAATGACAGCACCTCTAGGGCATGCGACGGGCGCTAGCTCGGTTAGCGAGCCAGTTGCCCAAGAGGCCAGCCCTGAAGCGGGTTTCCGATTGTGGCCGGGACGTTCGCTACGGCTTCGTTGGCTTGGCCGGGTTGCCTACCGGGACGCTCACGCGCTCCAGCGGTCCCTGTGGGCGGCCGGCCCGGCCGCGGATGATTGGTTACTGCTGCTAGAGCACCCCAAGGTTTTCACAGCCGGTATAAGGTCTAAGCCCGAGCACATGCTCGTCGACCCAGCCAACGTCGGCGCGGAGCTGTTGTGGGTGGACCGCGGGGGCGATATCACCTACCACGGGCCGGGCCAGCTCGTTGGTTACCCCGTACTTTCCGTGCCCAGCGGCAAAGGCGCCACGCCAGGTTACGTGCACGAGGTCGAAGCTCTGGTGATAGAGGTGCTCCGCACCTTGGGCGTAGGGAAAGCCGCCAGGTTGGAGGGCTACCCGGGCGTTTGGGTTGGTACCGAAGGCCCACAACCCCGCAAGATTTGCGCCATAGGAGCTCGCCACAGCCGTCAGCGCACCATGCACGGCTTTGCTTTGAACGTGGACGTCGACCTGTCCATGTTCAGCCGGATCGTGCCCTGCGGGATCTCAGGCCTCGGCGTAACTTCCCTGGCTGCCGAAGGTGCCCAGGTGAGCATGCGAGAGGTTGTCGAGGCGGCTTTCGCCGTCGCGACCAGGCGCTGGGGCCGGGGGCGGCCGGTCGAGCGCCAAGACGTGTCGTGGCGGCTGTCCAGGCCGGCCCCCATAGCTGCGGGGGCCCCACGGGAGCTGGAGGCCGAGCCTGAGAGAGCCGATAGCGGCCTGGTGGCCGTTGCCAACGCCGGTACTGGTGCAAGCGCAACGCTGGCCATCGACGCCGCCAAACCGAAATGGTTGCGGGCTAAGGCTCACATGGGCCCAGAGTTCCAGGCGCTGCGCAAGTCGCTCCGGGACTTGTCCCTGGTGACGGTGTGCGAGGAGGCCGGTTGCCCCAACATTTTCGAATGCTGGGCAGGGGGCACGGCGACTTTCATGATAAACGGGGACCGTTGCACACGAGCTTGCGGGTTTTGCAAGGTGAGCACCCACAAGCCGCTCCCGCTCGACTCAGGCGAGCCAGAGAGGGTGGCCGAGGCCGTCAGCCGTCTACGCCTTGCGCACGCTGTGGTCACCTGCGTCGCTCGCGACGACCTTGCAGACGGCGGGGCGTCGGCGTTTGTCGCGACCATTGACGCCATCCGGCGGCGCCGGCCGGGCACCACCGTAGAAGTGCTGATCTCGGACATGAAGGGTGACCCGGCCGCCCTCCGGGCTATTTTCGATGAACGCCCTGACGTGCTCAACCATAACGTCGAGACCGTGCCCCGCCTCCAGCGGTCGGTACGGCCGTCTGCATCGTACGCTCGTAGCCTGTCAGTTCTGGCTAGAGCTAGGGATGCCGGTCTCGTGACCAAGTCCGGCCTCATGGTCGGCCTGGGCGAGAGCAAAGACGAGGTGGCTGGCGTGCTCGCCGACTTAGCCGGAGTGGGGACTGAGATCGTCACCATCGGCCAGTACTTGCGACCTAGCGCAGCCAATATCCCCGTGGCGCGTTGGTGGTCGCCTGAAGAACTGTCGGAACTAGCACGCCTGGGAGAAGAGCTTGGGATCGTCCATGTCGAGGCTTCCCCGCTAACGCGTTCTAGTTACCACGCTCGGCGGGCGGCCGTTGCTGCAGAGGCGGCGCGCTCTGCGCCTGGCCTCCGCCGAGCACCAAGACGGCCGGGCGCGCTATGAGCCCACCGGCAGCAGTGGCCCCGTTCGTGGCTCGGTCCCAACGTGTTCGGGAGGCCATGGGCAGTTCTGGCGTCGACGTCACTTTGCTGTCGGTGGGCGCCGATCTCCCGTGGCTCACGGGTTACTCGGCCATGCCATTGGAACGATTGACGATGCTTGTTGTCCCGCCAGCCCCGGTGCCAGCGTGCGCCGTACTGGTAGTCCCGGCCCTCGAGGCGCCGCGCGCTAGGCCGGTGCCCGAGGCCTTTAGCATGCGCCCCTGGGGAGAGACTGAGGACCCGGTCGAGGTGGTCGCCTCGCTCGTGCGGGATTTTGCGCCTTTTCCCGAACGCTGCATAGCGGTGAGCGACCGGACATGGGCGATGTTTTTGCTACAGCTGCAAGAACGCTTGCCTGGTAACCGGTGGGTGCCTGCCTCCGCGGTCATGGCGCCGCTGCGGGCGGTGAAGGACGCCCAAGAAGTAGAGGCGTTGGCTCGAGCTGCCGCATCGGCCGATAGGGTTGCACGAGCGTTGCTCGGGGGCGAGGTCCCTCTTGTTGGCCGCAGCGAGCGTGATATCTCGGTCGAGATAGGGCAGCGGCTCATAGCTGAAGGCCATGACCGCGTCAATTTCGCGATAGTGGCAAGCGGTCCTAACGCTGCTAGCCCCCACCACGAACCCGGGGAGAGGACGGTCCAAGCGGGTGAGCCTGTGGTTTGCGATTTTGGCGGTTCGCTGGCTGGCTACTGTTCGGACATGACGAGGACCGTGTTCACTGGGCCGCCACCGCCTGAGCTGGCCCACGTCTACGAGGTTGTAGCTGAGGCTCAAGCGGCCGGCGTGGCTGCCGCCCGAGTCGGCTCAGCTTGTCATGAAGTCGACGCCGCCGCCCGAAGGGTCATAAGCCAAGCCGGCTTAGGCGAGTACTTTATGCACAGGACTGGTCATGGCATCGGCTTGGAGGAGCACGAACCCCCGTACATGGTTACAGGCAATTACGCCCCGATTTTGGCTGGCAACGCCTTTTCTGTCGAGCCGGGCGTTTACTTGCCGGGGCGCTGGGGCGTGCGCATTGAGGACATAGTCGTCGCCACGCCGGAAGGGCCACGGACGCTCAACCAGGCCAGCCGCGCCCTCAGCGTTGTCGAAGCCTAATGTGGTGCCATGCAAGCTCAGTCGGGCGTTTTTGAACTGGGGCGGCTTGACTGGTTCGAGTTCGAGCGGCACGCAGGGCCGCCCAACTTGGCCGTACTGGACGACCTGAAGGCAGAGCTGGCATCGCACCCGGCCGCGGCACTGCCGGCCGGTAGCCGGGTGGGCGTGGCCCTGGGGAG
>JBMFUG010000051.1:0-19382 GCA_049966695.1 Acidimicrobiales bacterium
CCCAATGTGCCGTGCAGGCCCTTATTGACATGCTAAACCTGCCCGTAAGCCGCGGTTGCCTTCGGCTGCGGATAGTAGGCCCGGCTAAGACCAGGCGCCAGGGCCTTGGCTGCACCGGAACAAGGGCGGCGGCGGCCCCTTGCAGGGAAAGGAGGGTGGCTGGTACGCCACCGCCGCCACTTGGCCCGCCGCCGCTCACCAGTGCGGCAGAGCAGGCGAGCACGTCGCCGATAGCTGGCTGGCCTGTTCCATAGCCGAATAGCCCCGGCACGATGCCAGCGTCGGCTACGCCCTCTGGCAAGCGCTCCCCTGTGCCAGGTAGGCTGTTACCGATCACGCCGTGCGCATCATCAAGTTCGCACAGGACCAGCTCCTCGCCGGAGCTCAAGTCCAACAACAACGTCCGCGCAGACACGGTGCCGCTATCAGCGCCGATCGCCGGCGGGGATCCGTCCATGTGCTAAATGTTAGCGTTCTCATGGGCGCCTGGCTAGTGCCTTTGGGCCACGAGCCATGACCTCGTCAGCACAGCCTGCTGCAGAGGCACCCGCACGTGGCTCAACGTCCGGCCCTGCCGTGAGCCACGACACCGTTGCCGCTGGTGACGTGCAACACGGCCTCACCAAACCTCTCGCTCCTGGCGCCGAGCGCCAACCTCGCCCTCCTTCGATCGCAGACGTGGCGCGCCTCGCGGGCGTGTCCCACCAAACTGTCTCGCGAGTTCTGAACAGCCACCCAAACGTCCGCGAGCTAACCAGGACAAGGGTCCTCGCTGTCATTGAGCAGCTCGGTTACCGCCCCAACACGGCAGCTCGAGCGCTCGCTAGCGGCCGCTCGCAAACGCTCGGCATCGTGGCCCTAGACAGCACCCTTTTTGGCCCCGCGTCCACGTTGTGGGGCATCGAGAGGGCTGCACGGCGCGCTGGCTACTTCGTCTCGGTCGTGAGCGTCCGCTCTATAGACCGCCAATCCGTGAAGGAAGCCTTCCGGCAGCTCACAGACCAGTCCGTCGAGGGGCTGGCGGTGATCGCCCCGTTCACGTCGGCTCCTGGTGCGCTCGCCGAGCTGCCAGCTGGCATGCCGATAGTTGCTGTCGAGGGCGACCCCGATAGTGATATCCCCGTCGTCACGGTTGACCAGTTCGAGGGAGCCCGCCTCGCCACCGAGCACCTCCTTGCCGCCGGTCACCCCACCGTTTTCCACGTACGTGGGCCTTCAGACTGGCACGAGGCGCGCGGTCGGGTGGCAGGGTGGCGAGCCGCCCTCCAAGAGGCTGGCGCCGACATTACCCCCCCGTTATCTGGTGACTGGAGCGCCCGTTCTGGTTACGAAGCAGGCCAAGTACTGGCGCAGATACCCGACGCCACGGCCATCTTCGCAGCCAACGACCACATGGCCCTGGGCGTCTTGCGCGCCTTGTACGAGCGCGGGCGCCGAGTACCCGAGGACGTCGTGGTGGCCGGTTTCGATGACACGCCCGAGTCCGGCTATTACATACCGCCCCTTACAACAGTGCGCCAAGACTTCGCTGGGGTCGGACGCGCAGTGGTCCAACTTCTTGTCGAACAACTGACAAGTGGCGCACGTACTAAAGGTCGGGTGATCATCAAGCCCAAACTGGTCTGCCGCCGGTCAAGCATGTCGGGAAAAGCCAGCTCAGCTTTTTGAAAGCCCTCCTCGCACCTCGAGCAAGCTCCTACCTCTTCAGCAGCCGGCCAACGATTATAGAAAGCTCGTAGAAGATGACCATCGGTATGGCCATGCCTAGAAAGGTGAACGGGTCGTTTGACGGTGTCACCACGGCGGCCACGCCGAACAGCACCACGATAGCTGGACGGCGCCACTTCCTCCACTTCGCCGAGGGGACGATACGGGCCAGCATCAGGAAAACCACCACGATCGGGTAGAGGAACACGATGCCGAACACGAGGCAGACCAGCACGTAAATGTGGACGTACCCGGCTGGAGTGAAAACGGGTGTTATGTTGCTGCCGCTAGCGCCTATCAGCCAGTCGAGCGCTTTGGGCCACACAAGCACCGCGACAGTCACCCCCATCGCAAAGAGCGCCAGTGCCGACAGGACGAACGGCACGGCATAACGGCGCTCGTTGCTCTTTAGGCCCGGGGTGATAAAACGCCATAGCTCCCAGAGCCAAACAGGAGCCGCCAACGCGATGCCGATGTACATAGACACCTTCAGCCTGGTGGTGAAACCCTCTGTAGGGCTGGTGATGATCAGGTCGCGCGTGAGCATCCCTTTGTGGTGCGCGTAAAAGGACCGATAGGGGCCAAGCATGAAGTGCAGCACTGGGTTGTAAAGGAAGTACCCGGCGATCGAGGTAACTACGACCGCCGCTGCGCAAATGAACACCCTCCGGCGTAGTTCGGCCAGGTGCTCGAAGAGGGTCATCCGGCCGCCCTCGCCATCGGGCACGCGACTTTTGGCTTGCTTACCGTTCAGCTTGGGTGCTTCAACAGCCAAACCCAGGCCGCCGGCGCCGAGCGTGCCCGAGCTCGGGCCCGCCTGGCCCTGCTCGCCTACCCCTGGCTCACCATCGCCCTGTGCCATAACCTACTGCTAATTGAGCGAAGGGTCATCGGGCGCTGGCGGTGCCGCACTACCCCGAGGCGGGGCCGCAACCGGCAGATCTTGACCAGGTTGAGGACCAGACGAGGTTGTCCCAGCTTCATGGATGGCCTTGTCGATGATCGCACGAGGCTCCGCCAGTACCTCGCGCACCTCACTTTGAAAACCTGACGTGTACTTCTTCACCTCGGCTAGGCCGCGGCCAAGCGACCTGGCCATCTGCGGGAGCCGGTCGGGGCCGAGCACCAACAGGGCGATCACGAACAGCACCAGAAGCTTTTCTGGGTCTAAGTTCACCAGCCCGAGCTTACCTCTGCCAGTGCCCCGGCCGGGCGCAGCCCCGCCGAGCACCCCCTGCTAAGGTCGCATGCCCATCGTCAATGGCTACGTTTTTCCTGGCCACCAAAGACCAGGACGTGCCAAACTCGTCTTATAACTGTACTAGTGCCATAAAAACGTCCCAGAGCAGAGCTGGTGACGCCAACCCCTCGAACCCTGGAGGAACCCACTGAGCAGGCAGGACGGCAGGCGGCGGTCGACGATCGTCGACGTGGCCGAACGAGCAGGGGTTTCTATCGGCACGGCTTCTAAGGCGCTGAACGGCCGGGGCACCCTGCGGCCTGAAACCCGCGCAAGGGTACTGCGAGCCGCCCAGGCCCTCGGCTTCGAGCCGAACGCGCTGGCCCGTAGCCTGCTCGCTGGGCGCAGCTTCACCGTCGGGCTGCTCACCACCGACAGCTTCGGCCGCTTCTCGATACCAGTCATGCTCGGCGCTGAGGATGCCTTTGGCGCAGGCCGTATCTCAGTCTTTTTGTGCGATGTGCGAGGGGACCCTGAACGCGAGCGCCGCTACCTGCGCACACTGCTTTCCCGGCGCGTGGACGGCATCATCGTCGCCGGGCGCCGGGTGGACCCGAGACCTCCGGTCGGCAGCGACCTGCCGGTACCGGTTGTCTATGCCATGACCCAGTCAGAGGACCGCCAAGACCTTTCGGTCTTGCCAGACGACGAGGGGGGCGGGTGCCTCGCTGTGGAGCACCTTGTCAGCCAGGGGCGCGCTTGCATAGGCCATATCACCGGCCCAGAGCGTTTTGCCGCCGCCCGTCGTCGTGCTCGGGGAGCGCTCACGGCGCTCAAAAGGGCCGGCCTCTCCCTAGCAGGCGGCCAAGTCATGTTCGGCCAGTGGAGCGAAGCCTGGGGCAGACAGGCGGCCGCTTTGTTGCTAGACCAAGAGCCTTCGACAGACGCCATCTTCTGCGGCAGTGACCAGATCGCTCGCGGGGTAGCCGACCACCTGCGCGAGGTAGGCCGGCGCGTGCCGGAGGACGTGGCGCTCGTGGGTTTCGACAACTGGGAAGTGATGGCGGACGCTTGCCGCCCGCCCCTCACCACGGTCGACCCCAACCTGAGCGAGGTGGGCCGGGTTGCCGCCCGAGAGCTGCTCGCTGCCATCGAGGGGGGGTCCTCTACCGGGGGCGTCCGCACCGTGTCCTGCCGGTTGGTGGAGCGCCAGTCGAGCACAACGGCCCTCGCCACGCCTGAGCGCGACGAGCCAGCACCGCCCGGCTCTAAAACGCCCGGCACCGCAAGCCCCTGCCCGGCACGCGCATAAAAGGCTGCGAGCCGCACCAAAACCTGTGCGGTACGGGCTCCTGGCTAGGACGGCCTTCGACCCCAGCGAGGACGTGCTCTGGGCGCTATGCGACTTCTGTGCGGCGGTCCAGCTCGCCGAGCGGCACCGGGCCGCTTGACGCCTAACGCTCTTAGTAAACTTAGTCTATGACTAAGTCCGTTGGAGTCCATGAGGCGAAGACGCAGCTCTCAAGGCTCCTCCAGCTCGTCTCCGCCGGCGAAGAGGTTGTGATCACGCGTCGCGGCGAAGAGGTCGGGCGCTTGGTCCCTGCCCGCCGCGTTCATGAAAGGCGCTTCGGGGTCGACCGAGGCCGCTGGGCCGTCCCCGAAGACTTCGACGCTCCCCTCCCAGACGACGTCATGGCTACGTCCGAGCAGTGAACCTCCTCCTCGACACCCATGTTTTCCTGTGGTTGCAGACCGAACCAGAACGACTGGGGCAGGACCTGAAGGTCGTCGAGGACCACCGCACGGTGCTTTTTTGTCCGCAGCCAGCTCTTGGGAGATCGCCCTCAAGTACCAGCTCGGCAAGCTGCCCCTCCCAGAGCCGCCTGTCGAGTACGTCCCTCGCCGTGTCCTTGCCATCGGCGCCAGGTCGCTGGCGGTAGAGCACTCGCACGCCCTTTGGGTAGCGAAGCTGCCAGCGCTTCACCGCGACCCCTTCGACCGGCTTCTTGTTGCCCAGGCTCTGCTGCTCGGCCTTACGATCATGACTGCTGACCCGGCCGTCGCGCAGTACCAGGTACCGTGCCTTGTCGTCTGAGCTCGCAACTTGCTGCCCCCGTCCCCGCCATGCCCAGCCCCACTAGAGCCCGCTCCGACCCGGTCTTTTTGCCACCTTTCAAAGCTTTGGAGCTCAAGGGGCCTTCAGCCCTTTAGCGCACCAGAAATGAGCCCTCGGACGTAATAGCGCTGCAGGGCAACGTACAAGACGACACAAGGCACCATCGCTATCACCACTCCCGCGGACAGGTACCCGAAATTGACAGCACCGTAAGTCGCGATCTCGACGTTGAACAACTTGACGGGCAAGGTAAAAAGGTTGTCGCTAGTAAGGAATGTCAGCGCTTGGAGGAACTCGTTCCACGAGTACAAAAACGCGTAAATGGCGGTCGTAGCCATCCCGGGGAGCACAAGAGGGCCCAGCACCCTGACGAGGGTGCCAATTGCGCCGGCACCGTCTACGTTGGCGGAGTCGACCAGTTCGTTTGGCACCTGGGCAAAAGTATTGCGCATCACAAAAACGCCAAAGGGCAGGTTGAAGGTACTGTAAACGAGCACCAGCCCGAGCAGGCTGTTCAACAGGTGGAAGAAGTGCAGCTCCAAGAACAGCGGCGTCAGCACCGCCTGAAAAGGGACCATCAGCGCGACCAGGACCGCACCGAAGACAAACCCAGCACCCTTGAAGCGAAAGCGCGACAAGCCATAACCAGCCATCGTCGACACCACTACTGTCAGAGCCGCGGTGCCCAGTGCGGTGATGACGCTGTTTGCCAGGTTGAGGCCGATGTCCTCTGACGGGCCGAGCAGGCCGGTGTAGTTGGCGATCGTCATGTGCGTGAAGTCGGCGGCCTGGGGCGCCTCAGTGGTCAGCACCGTCGGCTCAAGAGACCGCACGACCTCCCAGAGCAAGGGCAGTGCGAAGGCCAGTGCCAGCGCGCTACCAGCCACCAGGTAGGCGTAAAAACCCCGCTCGCGCCTCCGTGGGCCGCTGCCACGGGCCAACATGGCCGACCGTGCCCCCATTGCCAAGGGGTCCCGCGCCGTGCGCTGGCCGGTGACGCGAGTGGCCTTCACTCCAGCACCTGTGCCCACGCGTACGCTCCCCTGCGCTCCCTCGGTCATCGACGGGCCCCGCCCGCCAGTACAGCCACGGTCATTCTTCGGCTGGTCCCCGAAGAGCCAGGAACTGCACGGCGCTCACGATGGCGACTACCACCATTAAAAGCACGGCCATGGTCGTGCCGTAGGCAAGGTGGTACTGGTTGAACGCGGTCTGGTAAACCCATTCCACGACCGTCTCCAAGCTGCCGTTGTTCTGCACCAGGATGAAGAACTGGTTGAAAGCAAGGAAGGACCCAATGACGGAAATGATCAGGCTCAGGGCTATGGGCCGGCGCAGCAGCGGGAGAGTGATGAGCCGCTCCTTCTCCCACCAACTGGCACCGTCGGCATCAGCGGCCTCGTAAAGCTCCTCAGGCACCGCCTGCATCCCGCCCATCAAGATCAGCATCGTGAGACCAGATGCAAACCACACCACTATCACGCATATGGCGAGCAGTGCAGGGCCATAGCTGACCGTCCAGGCCTGTGACGCTGAGACCAAGCCGAGCTTGGACAAGACAAAGTCAACGCCTCCTGAGTTTGGCTGCAGCTCGAGCGTGAACATGTACGAAACGGTGGTAAGCCCGACCACGAACGGGAGGAAGAAGACCGTGCGGAAGAACTTGGCCCCGAAGCGGTTGGCCCGGACGAGCACCGCCAGGCCGTACCCCACGACGAATATCGGCCCCGTCACGATCCCTGTGTAGGTCAGCGTAAAAAGGACCGAGTGGACGAACTGAGGGTCGTGGAACGCGTTGGAGTAGTTCGCCAGGCCAACGAAGTGGTACGGCCCGACAAGAGGCCAGTTCGTGAGGGAGATGTACACAGCAAAGCCGAGCGGGAAAAGCACGAAGGCGGCCACGAGGGCCAGGGCAGGGGCGCTCAGCAGCGCCCCCGTCCTGGCCGCGGACCTCTCCCTCGGGCTACGCCGCACGCGTGCGCCCTGGTAATAGCCCTTCATCTGGTGCCTAACCGTCCCATGTCGGCAGGTCGGCCCTTAGCCTCGGCTTACGCGTACAAAGCCAGTGCCTAACTGGCCAAGTCCCCAGCTTCGCGCGCCACGGCCTCGAAACCGCTCTGGCCGATCTTAAGTGCCTGGTCTATGTTGCCGTTGTAAACGGCCTCACTGAACATCTGGTACCAAGGGGACCCGGGCGCGTTGAAAGCTGCATTGTATATGGTCGTCACCGGAGCCGCCCCTTTGGCCAATGCCTCCAACGCCACCGCATTGTACGGGTTGGCCTTTTTGTAGGCCGGGGTCAGGATATCGGTCCGGACTGGGGTGTAGCCGTGGCTCGGGTAGATGAGCTGCTGTTGCTTTTGCAACACCCAGGTAATGAACTCCCATGCCCCAGAGGGGTTCTTAGCTCCCTGTGGGATGATGAAGTCATCGCCTCCGTCAAAAGTCGAGTAGCTCCCGTCCGGCCCCGGCAAGGGCGCTATCCCGGCGTCAGCCAACATGCCTGCTTTTTGTATTCCTGGCAGGAAGCCGTAAGCGCCTGGCAAGATCCCTACTTTACCAGCTTCGAAGTCAGCCCCCCATGTCGAGCCATTGTCGGTCAAGTCGCTAACGGGAGCTAGTTTCTCGGCCCAAATCTCCCTGTAGAGCTGGAGGAGCTGGCGGAGCGGCTTGTTGTCCACGATATTGATACTCTGGTGGCCGATCGGGCCCTCGATAAGGTTGTCACCAACGGCCCACAGGTCCGGCTGCATCACGAAGCCCAAACAGCCTTGGCAGTCGCCGGCGAAAGAAAAGCCGTAAACGCCGTGGCCAAGAGCCTGGACCTTTTTAGCGTCGGACAGGATGGCAGCGAAACTTGTCGGCGGGGCATTGGGGTTGAGCCCGGCTTCACTGAACAACTTCTTGTTGTACCACAGGACCGAAAGATCAGCCAGGTAAGGGACGCCGTAGTACTGGCCGTTGTACTCAGCCAGAGCCAGGTGGCCGGGGCTAAGTGCCTTTTTGAACGGCAAAGCGTCTACGTACTTGGTCAGGTTCATCAATGCGCCCTCTCGCGAGAAGACGGGTACGTTGATGTCGTTGAGGCCGACCACGTCTGGCACGGTGCCAGCCCGGATGGCAGTGGACAGCTTCGCCACCGCCTCGTTGGGGGTCGTGAGCGACAGGACTACTTTTAGCCCCTTGTGCGTGGCGTTGAACTCGTTCACAAGGACCTTGCACAAGTTGCCCTGGCAGGTCGCAGCACGGTTCCAGAACTGCACCGTGCCCGTTGCGTTCACACCGAAGCCGGACGAACTGGCGCTGGCTGTTGCCGTCGGGACAGCGACCAACGAGACCGGCGTCGCGACCAGCGCGACGGTGGCGGCCGCTACCGGCAACGCAAGCCACGAGCGCCTCGGGAACTTTCTTGTCCTCATTTGTCTATGTCCTCCTGTTCATGTTGTCGTGACGGCGCCCCGGCCAAGCCAGGGGTCAGCTTGGAGCGGGAACGCCTTTCTTGGGAAAGTGAACCGGGGCTCTAGGCCTGGCCCAGGCCGCCGCCAGCAGCACAGCACCTGCAATCTTGGGCGTCATCTGGAAAGCTCCGGCACCCAGACCCGCATCTGCGACGGCCCCCGGTTGGCCCACGTGTAGTAGGGCACCGCGTGAAGCTCGAGCACCTGGGCGCGGCCGTCTGGCTTTGACGCGGTTGGCGAGTAGGGCCAGCGGTCCCTGGCCGCGCTTGACCAGGTCCGGCCAGTAACGGCCAGCTCAACGGTTGGCTCGGGGCCAACATGCGCCAGCTGCTCGTTGATGGCGCCCGGGCTCGCCGGCACCGCCAAGCCGTCCAGAGAGCTCGCCTCTTGGCCCAGCTGCTCGAAGCAATAAACGAGAGGGCCTCTTTCGAAGGCCACGCAACCGTTCGCGTCCTCGATCCTCGGGTCGGCACGCACCACCCTCGTGCGCAGCGGGAAAGACATGACTAGCTCGTCACCTGCCCGCCAGCCACGGCGCAACGTTATGTAGCCGATCTTTCCCGGCTCTACCGCCAGCGCAGTGCCGTTCAGGCTGACCTCAAGCTCTCGGGCCCACGAAGGCACCCTCAGCGCTATCTCCACGTCTGCCGTCGGCGCCTCCTCCAGCAGGACGCGCACTGTTCCTTCGTAGGGGTACTCAGTGGCCACCCTGCCCGCCAGCCAACCCCCGGCCATGTCCTGGCGGAACGAACAGGCCATGAACTGGTGCAGTTGCAAGCCGTCCGCGGTCCGTGTGGCGACGTAGTGCTCCAAGCTGGCAACAAGCCGCATCACGTTCGGCGGGCAGCAGGCACAGCGGTACCAAGGTTGGCGGCTCACGTCACCCCGGCTACGGAGCGGGTTGACGTAGAAAAAAGACCGCCCGTCGAGCCCCCAGCCAGCCAAGAAGCCGTTGTACAAAGTGCGTTCAAGCAGCTCGGCGAAGCGGGCCTCCCCAGTTATGAGCAGCATCCGCCAGTTCCACATGATGCTGCCCACCGCCGCGCACGTCTCGCAATAGGCGCTCTCGGCTGGCAGCTCAAAGCCAGCGCCGAACGCCTCGTCCTCATGGCGCGACCCCACCCCGCCTGTCAAATAGGTCTTAGAACCAGCCATGTCGTCCCACTGCGACAAGCACGAGCGCAGCAGTTCAGGCTTGCCCGTCTCCATGTAGAGGTCAGCCGCCCCGCTCAAAAGGTACAACGCCCGGACAGCATGCCCCCGGATCTCTTGCGCCTTGGCCACCTCGACGTCGTCTTGGAAGTACTCAGGCCCAAACGACTCCCATTCAAGCCTCGACTGCCCACGCCGGCCGACTAGCTCCTCAGCCAGTGCCAGCAGTTGACCCTGCCCGTTCGAGCGGTACATCTCGACTAAGGCCATCTCCACTTCCGGGTGACCCGGCACGAACCACGGCCGCTCCCTCATGGCTGTGCCCACGCAGCTGGCCAAGCGCTCCGCGACCGGCGCCAGCTGCCGTCTCGGAGGGCTCCCTCCCCCTCCGCTGCGAGCTTCAGCCACTGCAGCTTGGAACAAATGCCCCGCGCAGTACAGCTCATGGCCCATCGCTGGCTCAGAAAAGCGCTGCCCTGGCGCTACGACCTGAAAGTACGAGTTCAGGTACCCGTCTGGCATCTGCGCCGCCGCAAGCAACGCAGCGGTTGCACCGTAAAACCGCTCGTGCTCGGGGACCTCGCCATGTTGGCGCTCCCAGGCGATCGCCTCGAGGACCTTGTATACATCAGAGTCACCGAACTTGACGCCCGGGTACTCCACTGCCTGGCCCTGCGCCGCCCTTCGCAGGTTGTCCAGGTTGCCGTGCTCCTCCAGCATGGCCATCCCGTGCGGGACAGTTACTTCCCGGTTCAGCACTTGGCGCTCGCCCCAAAATCCGCCGTCCAGCCGAAGGCTCCCTCCGCTCAACGGCCGCAAGGCAACTTTTGCCAAGCCCCCTGGCGCCACTGGGCCGGCCACCGCCCTCTGCTCACCCGTCGTCACCTTTGACATCTAAGAGCCTTCCTCCTACGCGAAGCTTTTCCACCACGCCTCGGCCGTGGGGGCACACCACCGCCCGCACCTCCCATCAGCCGAGCAGCGCTTCGCCCGATGCTCCACTTAGCCGGTCACGCTGCCCAGCAATAGACCGCCCCTCCAGTACCGCTGCAGCACGACGAACATGATGAGCAACGGCATGATGCTCACCATGCCCCCAGCAATAGTGATCACAGTGAAGTTCTCTGTGCTGCCGGGGATGTTCGTGTGCCAGAACCACACTTGCATCCCTTGCGTCAGCGTGTACAACTTTGCGCTGTTGTTCACAATAAAAGGCAAAAAGTAGTTGTTCCAAGCGTTCACCACGTTCAGCATGAAGACCGTCACCAACGCCGGCACCATCAGCGGGGCAGCTATGCGCAGGAAAATCCGCGCCTCGCCAGCGCCGTCGATGCGGGCTGCGTCTATCAGCTCGCGCGGCACCGAAGCCCCGGCATAGACACGCATCAAGTACACGCTGACCGGGCTGATCATAAAAGGTATGAAGATACCCGGCATAGTGCTGTCCATGTGCACTTTTGCGTAGACGAGGTACAGCGGCACAGCGAACGCCACGATCGGGATCAGCAGGGCGCCCATGATGAAGAGGAACAGCACGTTCTTCCCCCGGAAGTTGAAACGCGCGAAGCCATAGCCAGCCATAGCGGACAGAGCCGTGCCACCTACGCCACCGATGCTGGCGTATATGGCCGTGTTGCCCATCCACTGTAGGTAAGAACCCGACTCGCGGTTCGAGAAAACTTCTTTCAAATTGGACCACAGCACGAACGGGTGCGCGAACCAGAACCCAAAGGTGGAGTTGAAATTATTGACGGTCTTCGTTGATGATACGAAAATCCACCAGATCGGGATGACGGTAAAAACAGCGAACAGCCCGCAGGCCAAAGTGACCAGGTTCACCGTACGACGGTGCACCCCGTAAAGCCGGAGCGGCACGAGGTCAGCCCCTGCCGTCCTCGGCTTAGGTCCTGGCCGAGGCGCACTGGCCAAGCTGGCTTTCGTGCTCATACGACTGCTCCCTTCCCGCGTTGCGTAAGCAGGAACGCCCCTGAGATCAAGATGATGATGAACGCCAAGACTACAGCGATGGCGGCAGCAAAATCGTAGTACTGTGCCGAGAACGCCTCATTGTACATATAGACGGTTGGCGTGTAATTGGCGGACACGTTCGGGGCCATAGGCGACAGCAGATAGGGCTCTGTGAACAGCTGCAGCGCCCCGATCACGTTGATTATCACCACGAGGACAATGGCTGGCCTGATAATGGGGAGCTTGATCCGCGTTACGATGCGCCCGAACTTCGCGCCGTCTACTATGGCAGACTCTACAACGTCACGCGGTACCGACTTAAGGGCGGTGTACAAAAGGATCATGGTGAAGCCGGTCCACTCCCATATGGCGATCACCACGATCACCCCGAGCAGGTGCCCAGGCCCGAAAAAGTTTGGGTTGGGGAGCCCTAGGTCCTCGAAGACGTGCACGAACACCCCTACGCGGGTCTGCAGCATCGAGCCCCACATGGCTGTGGCCACAACGCCGGGCACAGCGAACGGCAGGAAGAAGATCGCTCGGAAGGCGCCCCCAAACCTTGCTATGCCTAAGTCGAACATCGTAGCGAAGAACGTCGCGATGGCAACCATGATCGGCACCTGGATAGCACCGAACAATAACGTCCGACCCATCCCTGTCCAAAACGCCCCGTCTCCGAGCGCCTTGGTGTAATTAGACAGCCCCGTAAAGACCGTGCCGCCGATCATGCGCGTGGTGAAGAAGCTGGTATAGACAGAATAGCCGAGCGGCACGACCAAGAACATGAAAAACAGCACGAAGAAGGGGAGGACGAACAACAAGCCTCGCCGGTCACGGCGCGAGCTAAAGCCGCTACGAGCAGCTCGGCGCTCCTGCCGAGCGGGGCTAACTGGCAGCGGCACAAGCCGGCTTTGCTCGGTCGTCCTCGAGGCGACCTCGGTCATGTCAACCTTTCATCCTCGGTCGGGAAAACGCCACACCCCGGGCGGTGCCCCCAAAGGCACCGCCCGGGTAGGGCGCTGCTCCGTTTAGGTGTGGACTGTGAAGCCCTGGCTCTGTGCGTACTTGACCATGGTGCTCTGCAGGAACTGGAAGTACTGTGGCAGGGTTTGCTTGCCAGCAAAGAACTTCGACGCCCAAGCTGTCGTCGAGTTCAGGTAGTAGGTCATGAAAGGAGGCCAGCTGATAGTGGGGATCCTCGGGGCTGACTTGGCAGGAGCAGCAAACAGCGAGCTCCCGCCCTTCAGCATCGGGATCGTCATCTTGAGCAAGGCGGGGTCGCTCAAGGCTTGCTTGAAGGTCGGGAAGAGCAGGGAAGGCGGGGTGACCGCGATGTTCCAAGAAGCCATCGAAGCCGTCAGCCACTCTGCGAAAGTCGCGGCCTGAGCCGGGTGGGCGCTCTCGGTGAAGACCGGGTAGGTAGACCCTCCCCAGTTGCCCGAGGAAGTAGCGCTACCAGGCAGGGGGCCTTGGACCCAGTCCCCAGCCGACTTAGACGTGACATAGCTCGCAAAGTACGACGGGCCCCAGGCTGAGGTGGGCCACGTCAGGTACAGGCCGCTGTTCAAGCCCTCGAAGAACGGGCTACTGCTCGTGAACGGGTCGTTCGCATGGTCGATCGCTCCTTCGCTGATCAACTTCTGCCAGAAGTTCGCGAACGCCATCTGCTTTGGGCCGGTGAAGTTGATGGTGACGTCAGCACCGCCGTTCCACTCAAACGGCCATGCTCCCGCCTGCTGCATGAGAGCCAGGACCCACTGGCCGTCACCCGCCGCAAAGTCCCCGAAGAACACCTTCGGGTCGGCTTTGTGGACCTTCAGGGCATCTACGGCGTACTGCGCCCATGTCGCGGGTGGCGTTGTTATGCCGTAGTGCTTCAGCAGCGTGGCGTTGTAGAGCAAGCCCATAGATCCACCGTCCATCGGCATGGCCCACACATGGCCCCCCTGGCTCACCTCGTCCCACGCCCACTTCACAAAATCGTTCTTGTACTTGTCCGCCCCGTACTTCGCGAGGTCGACAGTGTAGTGCAGCGTCTCGAACTCGGGCAGCACGTCGAACTCGATCTCGGCCACGTCGGGCGCCCCCGAATTAGCCTTCAGTGCATTAAGCAGGGGGATGTACTCACCCGACCCGCCGACTTTAGTCACATAGTCGACACAAATGCTCGGGTGCGTCTCGTTGAAAAGGTCTACGTCACGGTAGATGCCCGGCACCCAGCCCCAAAAGGTGATGGGCGTCGCGCCTGACTTGCAGTACGAAGTTGTGTTGCTCCTCCAAGTGCCCCCGGTGGCCGCCGCAGCCGTGCTGCCCAAGCTCGGCGCTACCACCGCAGCAAGCGATGCAGCAAGAGCTGTGGCCGAGACGCCACAGAGCACTTTGCGGAGCGCTGCAGGGCCTTTATGGCCCATGCCAAATCCGTTGTGCCTCATCCCAAGTAGCTCCTATCGGTAGTTCGCAATGGTCATGGACTAGTTACTTGTTACTGCCAATTTTCCAACCTGGTAGTCCCTTGCCTTGACCTCCTTTTCATGACTGGCGCATTTTTGCCAGGGTGTAAATAAGTCATTCGCCCGCGATGCTTGCTTGCAGCACGACGAACGACTTGGGAGGGAGGGTTATGTGGCAGTCGCTGCCTCTGGCCGGGCTGGTGCTTTCCTCGAGCTTCACGGTCTCGACCTCAGGCAGTACCCCGCTAAGGCGAGGTGGGCCTGCGGTGAGCGCTCTGACAGCCACGTCCCCTACGAACGCGAAGTCCCGGAGCCGCACTACAACTTCCGTACTATCAGTTGTTTGCCTGTTGACCAGGGTCACGCACACCTTCGCATGAGCTCGGTCAGTCGTCGCGGCGGCGTCAATGATAGGGAACGGCCCTAAGTCACCAAGGCGGTGCTGCCACCGGCCCGCTGGCTCCTTGGGTGCGGTCACCTGCGGGCCGGCCACCCAGACGTCGCAAGCCTCGTCCAGCGCCGAGCTCGAGTGCAAAAGGAACGGGTAATAGATAGTCTGGGTGCACGCCTCGTCAGCACTAGTAAAGACCGGTGCTATGGCGTTCACTAGCTGGGCCAGGTTGGCCATCTTCACCCAGCGGCAGTTGCGCACGAAAATGTTCAAGTACGTGGCGACGGCCAACGCGTCGTCAAACGAGTAACGCTCCTCCAGCAAGCCGTCGTCCGTGCGGTACCAAACGTTCCACTCGTCATAGGCGATACCGGCCACGTTGCTCGCACGCCTTTCGTACGCCGCCCGGGACAACAGCGCCGACGCGGTCGTTATAGCCCGTTGCGCCTGGTACGGGCCGAGCACGTTGGCCCAATAGTCATCGCTGCCTGTGTACAGGTGCAAGGAGTGCAAGTCGACCAAGCCGGCCAAGCCGTCGATCACCGCACTGTCCCAGTCGCTCCAGCCGTTCAGGCCGCAGCTCACCAACTTGAGGCCCGGGCTCACCCGCCGCAGCGCCTTGGCCCAGCGAGCCGCCGTAGCCACGTACTCC
Source organism: Acidimicrobiales bacterium (assembly GCA_049966695.1). Taxonomy (GTDB): domain Bacteria; phylum Actinomycetota; class Acidimicrobiia; order Acidimicrobiales; family Palsa-688; genus JAKAWM01. The sequence goes on from JBMFUG010000051.1 coordinate 15,075, forward strand.
TCAACTGTCATCTGGCCGACTTGCCAGTCCCCGTACATCTCGTTGCCGAGGCCCCAGTAAGTCACGCCATAAGGCTCTTCGTGGCCATTTGCCCGCCTTTGGCCGGCCCAGTAGCTCCTCGTGGTGGCGTTGCAGTACTCCACCCAGTCAAGGGCCTCTTGAAGTGACCCGCTGCCCATGTTCAAGCAGATGTAAGGAGAAGCGCCCAGCTCCGCACAGTAACCGAGGAACTCGTCGGTGCCGAAAGAGTTTGGCTCCTCACCACCCCACGCCAGGTTGGCCCGCCTTGGCCGGGCTGAGCGCGGCCCGACACCGTCGGCCCAATGGTACGTCGACGCGAAATTGCCTCCTGGCCAGCGCAGCACAGAAATCCCTAGGGGCCGAAGAAGCTCCAAAACGTCTTGGCGATAGCCGCGTTCGTCGCTCAGCTCTGAGCCCTCCTCGAACACTCCACCGTTTATGCACCGGCCCAAGTGCTCGACAAAACCACCGAAGATGCCACGGTCCAGCACTCCGAGCGTCCTTGAAGGGCCCACCGCCACTCGCACCGCAGCGTCCTCGCTACCCAGCCCCGCCCTAGCTAACCAGGTACCTACAACTCCCTCACTGATCATGTGAGCGCTCACTAACCTTTACCGAAGAAAGCGGGGCGTCGCTTGACGTGCCTGCCCCCTCGTCCGCATCTCGTTCGCTCGCGGCCAACCCTCTGCACGCCCCTGCTCGGCCTCCGAGCTTGATCCCGCGGCCAGCCCGCCTCACAAGGCCCACCGCCGCTCGCGCGCTTTTCTTCGCGCCGTCCACGCGATGACTGCTGTAGCCCCAGCCCCACGCTCCCACCTGCCCAAGCTCCGTCGCCGTCCCGACTTGCCCTACTTGCACCCACGACCCCCTTACGTTATAAGAAAAGCTTTTCCGTCCAAAGCATACAAACATGGCCCGCGCACGTCAAGCAGCCCGACGACACACCGCCGCGCCTAGTCACCGGCCAGTCAACAGCTCAGGTGCTGGCTCAGCTACCGCCGCCGAGGCGAGCACTCCCGGCCAGCTGTGAGGAACCGGCTCCGGAAGCCTCGCTGCTGCGGCTCAGTGCCGCGCCGCGCTGCGGTACCGACTGTCAGCAGCTCGCTATGCAACGGCAAACTTGCCCTGGTTGGCTTTCTCTGCAACCTTGAGCGGCGACTTGACCGCGAACGGCAGGTCGCTAACTGATGAGGCAAAGGTTTGCTGCAGGTGGTGTAGTTGTTACAAGACGCGTCTCAACGAATTTTCTTCGTTGCTTGCCGGCACAGCGCGACCGACGACGCACTGTGGTGTGTTAGCGTGCACATTTATTATGTCTACCTGCTTTTTGCGCAAAGCGCCGCTACCGGGTGGACCGTGCCCTGCGTGCAGCTCGACCTGGGACGCGACCGGCGCTCTAGCTGCTGTTACTTCGCTGCCAGCGCTTTCCCGCAGCTGTCGCGACTGGCGGCCCTCGCAGCAAGCAGGGCGCTCAGCCCTGCGTGCGACGGCTAAGTGGCCGCGCTATAGTCTGGCACGCGAGGACTTGTGAACGTTCTCAGAACGTTGGTAATTGTGACCATGTCCCAGGGGGTTAGATGGCAACTTACGCAGTTTGTGCTGGTACCAGCGTGTCGCTGGTGAGCTTCTTGCGCGAGCGGGCCGGCTGGCAGTGCGACTTTCAGTAGCGGGAAATATGAGCGCTCTCGACGGGCACCGCGCGGCGCCTGGAGACGCGCCCGAGATCTCGGCGCAGGCGCCCGAGGAGGCGGTCACGGTCGGGGCCCCTGGGCTTTCGGGCTACCGCTACGAAGGCCGCTCTATTACCAAGTCGTTCAACGGCGCCAGGGTGCTGTCAGAAGTGTCGGTGAGCTTCGAGCCGGGCGAGGTCCATTCTCTGGTAGGCGAGAACGGCGCTGGCAAGTCCACCCTGCTTAAGATCATGGCCGGCATATACCAGCCCGACTCAGGCCAGCTGTGGCTGGGCAATGACCGCCTGCCTGCTCTCACGCCGCGCTCTGCTCAGCACCGAGGGATCTACCTCGTGCCCCAAGAGCCCGCCCTGATGGGCTCGCTATCTGTGACTGAAAACCTCTTCGTTGGCATTCTTCGCCGGAGCCGGTTCCACCTCACCGTCGACTGGCGTTCCATGCGCCGAGAAGCTTCTGCCTACTTGGCCCGAGTAGGGCTTGACATCGACCCTGAGCAGAAGGCCGAAGAGCTCAGCATCGCACAGCAACAGCTCGTGGAGTGCGCGCGTGCTCTGGTGCACCAGTGCGTGGTCATCTTTTTCGACGAGCCGACCTCCCCGCTCACCTCCAAGGAGGCTGGCACGCTGTTCGACGTCTTGCGCAGCCTACGCTCGCAGGGCTACACCCTGGGCTTCATCAGCCACCGCCTAAACGAAGTCCTCGACGTCAGCGACCGGGTCACGGTGCTGAGAGACGGGGCTATGGTGCTAAGCGGCCCCCGATCTGATTTCGACAGCGCTGCGCTGGTGAAGGCCATGGTCGGACGCGAGCTGGTGACCAGGCAAAGGGTGCGCCCTCACTTTGAAGCTGCCGGTCGCGAGGAGATGCTCGCAGTGGAGGATCTGGCCTCTCGGCCGAGCTTTGAGGGGGTCAGTTTTAGCGTACGAGCAGGCGAGGTCGTTGGCCTAGCAGGCTTGGTGGGAAGCGGGCGGACTGAGATCGCCGAGGCCATCTTTGGGCTGCGCCCGGCCGACCAGGGGGCGGTGAGGGTTTGCGGCAAAGTCCTCGCTCACCGTTCCCCTCGGACCTGCATAGATGCAGGCTTGGTGTACCTACCGGAGGACCGCGCCCGCCACGGCATCTTCGCCGAGGTCGAGGTGGAGAGGAACGTCACCGCCGGCGTCATCCCTCGGCTGGACCGCCTGGGCCCGCTGATCAAGCCGGTGGCGGAGCGGGCCATGGCCAAGCAGGCCACAGACAGGACTGCAGTACGCATGCAGTCCCTCGATACCCTGATAAAGGCCTTGTCTGGAGGCAACCAACAACGCGCCATGCTCTCTCGTTGGTTGCTTGCTGGGCCTCGGGTCGCCATATTCGACGAACCGACAAGAGGCGTCGACGTGGGGGCCAAGGACGACATCTACCGGCTCATAGCGCAGCTGGCCAACGAAGGCCTGGCCTGCCTGCTCATCTCGTCCGAACTGAACGAGCTCACGATCACCTGCGACCGTGTCCTTGCCGTGTACGAAGGCCGCATCGTAGGCGAGCTCTCAGGCGCCGAGATCACCGACGCGAGCCTTGGGGCCCTCATCTTGGGAGCTCACCTCAAATGACTAGCCCGTCCGCCACATCTCCTCTGCCCAACCCCTACACGTCAGCGCCTATAGACAGCCTTGCCATGTACCAGCGAACCCTTGGAAACACCCTCCTCGGGCTGTTGCGCCGCCGAGAGGTCCAGCTTGTGCTCGCGATCCTGGTCGTTTTCGGGGTGAGCGCGGCTTTGCACCCGACCTTCGCAGCGTCGAGCAACATCTCGTTCATACTGGCGGACTCGGTAGCAACTATGGTCGTGGCTGTCGGCCAGACGATCGTCGTGATAACGCGCGGTATTGACCTGTCCGTAGCACCGATCCTCGGGATCGCTGCCATCGGCGTAGGCTTCCCGGCCCAGGACAACAACCTCAACATCTTGCTCGCTTTGCTGTTCGTCATCTTGATAGGGACCGGACTGGGCGCCTTAAACGGCATCTTGGTGTCGATCGTCGGCATACCGCCGATCATCACAACTCTCGCCACGCTGACGATCTACGGCGGCCTGCAGTTCATCTTCACCTCCGGCCAAGAGGTCGTCAACATCCCCAACACCTACGGCAACCTCGGCAATGCCAACATGCTGCCAGGCGTCCCGTGGCTAATCGTCATAGGCGCAGCCGTCGTCGCGCTGGCCTACGTCTTCCTTACCAGGACCGTCACGGGCCGGTCGATCTATGCCATCGGCAACAACGCCGACGCCTCGTTCCGGGCCGGGATCCCTGTCAGGCGGATCCTGTTCACCACCTACGTCATCTGCGGGGCCCTAGCTGGGTTTGCCGGGCTCATTTACCTGTGCCACGTAGGTTCAGCTGACGCCACTACCGGAAGCGACACCAACGTCAACCTGATGTCCATCGCAGCCGCCCTGATCGGAGGGACGAGCCTCTTGGGCGGCAGAGGTGGCCCGATCGGCGCTGCCCTAGGCGCGGTGTTCTTGTCAGAAGCCTTGCAGGCAATGATCAGCTTCCGCATAGACCCGATATGGGAACCAGCGGGGGTAGGGGTGCTCATCCTGGTCGCCGTC
>JBMFUG010000052.1:0-19207 GCA_049966695.1 Acidimicrobiales bacterium
CGAGTAGCGCTGGGAGCCCGAGTGCGTGCGCCTGGGCGGCGAGGGCAGCGACATGGCCATGGGGAAGCGACCGGAGGAGCTCGAGGCCCTCACCGGCGACGAGGAGGGTCTTGCCCGCGAGCGCGTCGCGAAGCGCCCCGAGTGCCGCCGGGGGGAGCGCGGAGAGGTTGGCGAGCGTCTCGTGGCGAACCTTGCCAGCCTCACGGTACGACCGGCGCAGCAGGTAGCTCCGCGACTCCGCCGGACCAGACTTCGTCTCGTACTTGCGCACGATCTCTGCCACGTGCATCGCACCATAGCGCCGAGTCACAAGCTAAGACTACCACGCAGATCTTCTGATGTCACATATTCTCTTGGCTACATCTCCAAGACCTGAGCCATCTCTTCACCCAGCTCACTGGGTCAAATCAGGGTTCGAGTGGGGGGTAAGTTCGGCTTAGGCCAAAAGGGCCGCTAGTGGGGCCGAGACGGCGGCTGGCAGGCCGTGGTGATCACCTGTTGCCGGCGCGTCTTGAGAACGCGGCCAGCTCTTGGCGGTCTGGCGGGTCGGCCCCAGCCCGGGTGCAGGCAGACGCGCTTGCCATGACTGCTTGAGCCAGGGCGCTGAGCAGCTCGTCGGTCCCGATCGTGGCCAGTGCTGCAGGACGAAGCAGGTCGTGGTCGAACAGCCAAGCCAAGAGCCCAGCACTGAAGGTGTCGCCTGCTCCTATCGTGTCTACGACGTCGACGGTCGGAGCCGGGACGTGGACCTGGGCCCCGTTGCCATGGAACGCTGTAGCCCCTTTGGGCCCGTCGGTTATCACCACGAGCTCTACGCCAGCCGACAACAGCCTTGTAGCAGCTTGGGCAGGCGTCTCTCCAGGGGCCAGGGCTCCCAGGTCCTCCGTGCTCATTTTGACGACGTGGGCACCCCGCAGGGCCCGGTCGATGCGCTCCCTGCAACCGCCCAGGTCGCCCAGCAAGCCGGGCCGCACGTTTGGGTCGATGCAAATGAGCACCTTGTCTTGTTCTCGGAGAGAGCGCAACCAGGTGGTGAGCACGTCGGCACCAGGGGGAAAAGCAAGAGCGAGGGAGCCTGTGTGCACGGCTAGCACGTCGCCCAAGCTGGATGGCCCGACGAGCTCATGGGGCTGCCATTGCCAGTCGGCGGTGCCTGGGCCGTAAAAGGTGTAGGAGGCTCTGCCTTCGGCGTCTAGGGTGACTACGGCGAGAGTGGGCAGCTCGCTGGCTTCGACGGACAAGGCCAGGTCGACGCCGTTCATGGCCATGTTTTTCCTTAGCCAGGGGCCAAAGCCGAGACGTGAGAACCTGGCGCCGAACAGCGTGGGGACCCCGAGGCGAGCTAACCCGATGGCGACATTGGCTGGGCTACCACCGGGCATAGCTGCCAAATGTTGCAGTGGCTGCTCGCGCAGCGCTACGTCGGGTAGTTGCTCTTGTGCCGAGGCGAGAGGGGCGAGGTCGACGAGGCATTCGCCCAGTACGAAGACGTGGCCGGCCTTGGCTGGGGTGTTCCCTGCATTTGTCACGATGCCGACAGTAGCGTGCTGAGAAGAGCGCGCAACCGGGCTTCATCGGAGGCGGGGCACAGCCGCTCCGCGTTCGGGCAGCGCTGCGTGGCCGGCCTCAGCACGGTGGCTAGGCAAACCAAGTTTTTCATAGCCCTGCCGTCCTGGCTTCAGGCTTCTAAAGTGCGCGCAAAGCTAAGCCAGAAAAAAAGCCCTAGAGCCGTCGCAGCACTGTGACAACCTTGCCATATATTGCAACTTCGGACGCGGGAAATATCATCGGTTGCAGACTAGGGTTGGCTGGTAACAGGGCTATCTCACCGTTTTTGCGTGAAAAAGTCTTAACCGTCGCCTCTCCGCCAGGGATCCCGGCTACCACGATGTCCCCAGGCTCAGCGTCGGGCTGTTGACGGGCCACTACGTAGTCGCCGTTCAAGATGCCCGCCTCGATCATTGAATCTCCTCGCACTCTCAACATGAACAAGTTGCCCGTGCCCGTGAGCTCTTCGGGCAATGGCACTAGCTCCTCAATGTTCTGAGAGGCTAAGACGTTGGTCCCGGCGGCAACGTCGCCCACGAGCGGCACGTAGCGAGGTGCCGGCCGGTCGATAGGAGTGCCCGAGGTAGCGTCATAGCGGACTTCGATGGCGCGAGGTTTGGTCGGGTCACGTTTCAAGTAGCCCTGCTTTTGCAGGGTTTTCAGGTGGGCCTGGACGGTCGAGGTGGAGGCAAGGCCAACGGCCGCACCTATTTCACGCACAGAGGGTGGGTAGCCACGCTCTCGCAGCTGTGCTGCTATGAAGTCCAGTATCTCCCGGCGCTTGCCAGTGAGGACGGTGGCGCTCAAGGTTGCCTCCCATGATGTCGGGTCAATCGTGACGTAGCTGGGTGTGCCAGCCAGCGTTCACGTGCACGATCCTACCTGCAGTACGGGCCAGAGTCAAACACATGTTCGCCGTCGACTTGACAGCGAACTAATGTTCGCCCAATATTGGTAGCGAACATACGTTTGTGAGGGAGTGCCAGTGCTAGCGGTGAGGCCCGGTGCCGGTGAGGTGCGGCAAGGAGTGGTTGTTTTGCGCTCTGAGCTCGTAGAAGCTGCTTGCTCGGCGGCACGGTCGAGAAGGAGACCTGTCCCATCGTCGTCAAGATCTGGCGAAAGGTCGGTCGGCACGGGAGCGGCAGGAGCGGTGGACGGCGGTGGGCCTCCTGTGGCTATAGCGGTGGGTGCCAGCAGGGCGCGTCGGCGCAAGCCGCCGCGGGTTGGCCTGTTCTGGCGTTGGGCGTCGGCTCTGCTGCTCGTGGCCGTGGCTGGTGGCGTCGTGGTCGCTGCAGGGGCTGTTATGGAGAGGGGGTTGGCGGGGGCAAGTCCTTTGAGGCCGAAGTTGCACGCGTGCTCGTCGTACCAGCTCAACGAAGACGGGTGCGGGCAACTGTACGTCGTCCGTCCAGGTGACACGATCTGGTCGGTAGCGCTTCGCTACGACCGAGGAGGGGACCCGAGGCCCCTTGTCGACCAGCTTGAGGGTGAAGTAGGTGGAGGAGCGCTCCAGCCAGGTGAGGAGCTCGTCGTGCCCTGAGCTGGCACGGCCTCAACAGCGCGCATGGACGGCGCGAGGGCCTTGCCTGGCGGTATGGTCGTCGTGGTGCGCTGCCCGTGGTGCTCGGGGACCGAAGACAGGGTTATCGACTCGCGCGTCGCTGAGGACGGTGCAGCTATCCGCCGTCGGCGCGAATGCTTGGCCTGCGGGCGGAGGTTCACGACCTATGAGCGCCTTGAGGAGGTCCCGTTCACCGTGGTCAAACGGTCAGGGCGCCGGGAGCCTTTCGAGCGGGCCAAAGTTGTGGCCGGGATGAGCGCAGCGGCGAAGAACCGCCCGCTCGGCGCCGGCACCCTTCAACAGATCGCGGCCGAGGTCGAAGAGATCCTGCGTCTCGAAGGCCCGGAGGTGACCAGCGAGCAGGTTGGCCTGGCGGTCCTAGATGCGTTGCGTAGCCGGGACGAGGTCGCGTACCTGCGTTTTGCCAGTGTTTACAAGGGTTTTACAGAGGTCGGCGACTTCCAGCGCGAGGTTGGCTTATTGACCAAGCTCTCCACCCCCAAAACTGAGGCTCAGGCTGGCCCATCGGTTGAGCGATAAGGCCAATGGGAGGTTGCCCAACGTCGTACCGGCCCAACTAGGGTTGTGGTGAAGGCGCCCGCGGGCTACCCGAGGGACTACTCAACTGAAAAGAGGTATGTAAATGCGCGTAGGTGTGCTAACGGGCGGGGGCGATTGCCCAGGCCTGAACGCTGTCATAAGGGCTGTCGTCCGTAAGGGCGAGATGCAATACGGAGACGAGTTCGTTGGGTTCCTGGACGGCTGGCGCGGGGTGATCGAGGGCGACACCGTGCCACTTGATGCGGACAAGTGCGCGGGTATCTTGGCCATAGGGGGGACCGTGCTAGGTACCAGCCGCACCAACCCCTACAAAGTCGAGGGCGGCCCGGACAAGTGCTTGGCTACCCTTAGGGACAAGGGGGTGGACGCGTTGGTAGCCATAGGAGGGGACGACACTCTTGGGGTCGCCAACAAGCTGAGCGCTCAGGGCGTGGCGGTCGTGGGCGTGCCAAAGACGATCGACAACGACCTGTCGGCTACGGAAGTGACTTTTGGGTTTCACACGGCTGTGCAAATAGCGACAGACGCGATCGACCGGCTCCTCACCACTTCTGAGTCGCACGGCCGGGTTATAGTGTGCGAGGTCATGGGCCGCCACGCCGGTTGGATCTCGACTTATGCCGGCATAGCCGGCGGGGCTGTCGACGTGCTCATACCCGAGGAGCCCTTTGACGTGGACGAGGTTTGCGAACATGTCAAGGCGCGGCGGTCTCATGGCCGTGTGCCGTGCGTAGTGGTCGTCGCCGAGGGTGCTACGCCTAAGGAGGGCACTTTCAGCCTGGTTTCTAGCGAGGTCGACCAGTTTGGCCATGTGCGCCTCGGGGGTATTGGCAACCGCCTGGCTGAAGAGATCGAAAAGAGGACCGGGTTTGAGACGAGGGCGGTTGTGCTGGGCCACGTGCAGCGCGGCGGCACGCCGACGGCTTTTGACCGCGTCCTTGCTACGCGCTTTGGGATAGCTGCGATCGATGCTGTGCACGACGGTGGGGCTGGCATGATGGTCGCATTGCAAGCTGACCGTATTGTGCGCGTGCCGCTCTCGGCAGGAGTTGGGGAGCCGAAGCTCGTGAGCCACGAGTTCTACGAGCAGGTTGCAAAGCCTTTCTTCGGGTGACCCCTGGGGTCGTCGCTGTTCGACGCTATCGGCCGGCCAGCTGCCGCTATCAGCGGTCAGCGGAGGCCGGCCTTTTTTTCACCCTCAGCCAGTGCCGCGCTCAGGTCATCGTGGATCTCAGGGGTGGAGGCTACTAGCGTGCGCTGGCTGAGCATGCTCACTGAGCCCCCTGCTTCTTGGCAGATCAGCTGGCCGGCTGCCCAGTCCCAGTCGTTGAGCCATGACTCGTAGTAGGCGTCGTAGCGGCCCGCAGCCACCCAGCACAGGTCGATAGCGGCAGAACCGAACCTCCTGATGTCGCGCACTACTGGCAATAGCTCTGCCAGCACGGCAGCTTGGACGGCGCGTCTTTCTGGCCTGTAGCTGAAGCCAGTTGCGACCAAAGCGGTCGCTAAGGTGCTGCGGCCGCTCGCGACCCGACAGGGCTTGCCGTTGCACTGGGCGCCACGCCCGATGACGGCCGCCCAGGTTTCTTGGCGTGATGGGTCTACAACGGCTCCCACAACGGTTTTGCCATGCCATTGGGCGGCAAGTGAGACGGAGTAGGCAGGTACGCCGAAGAAGAAGTTCGTTGTCCCGTCTAAGGGGTCAGCAACCCAACGGATACCTGACTTGCCCTCGCGCCTGGTGCCCTCCTCGGCTAGGAGGGAATCATCTGGCCGGGCCTGGCGCAAGGCGGAGGTTATATAGGTCTCTGAGGCCCGGTCGGCTTCAGAAACAAGATCTGTCGGTGACGACTTGGTGCGCACATCAGACAAGTCAGAGGCTGAGTACTGGACGAGCACGTGAGCGGCGCCGACCGCAACAGACACGGCGAGCTCTTTCAGCTCGGAAAGTAGTTCATCTGGGGGCTCGGGCAGTGACAGGTGATTTTCGGGCACCCAGGTCTTCTAGCGCAGCACCAGGGCTGTTCGCACGCTAGAGCGTACAACCAGCCTCTTTGCTGGTAGGCGTGAGCGCTGTTGCCCACGAGCAGGTCGGCCTTCTTGTGCGCGGGCGGCTCAGCTTTGAAGCTCTCGGGAGGCACGACCGGCTGGTGGGCCTTCTCGCCGGGCTGAGGCGTCATAGGGACCGAGTAGCGTCTTTGGCATGGCAGAGGGCTTTGGACCAGCCGGAGCCGGTGCGCCGAAGTTGGTGCTCGCCGTCTATGCGCACCCCGACGACCCTGAGGTTGCCTGTGGCGGCACCCTGGCTCGTTGGGCTGGCGCGGGCAGCGAGATCCACGTGTGCATCTGTTGCGACGGCGACAAGGGATCGCTGGACCCGGCTGTGAGGCCAGAAGACTTGGTGCGTGTACGCCGGCAGGAGGCCGAAGCGGGGGGCCGGGAGCTGGGTGTCAGGGCCCGTTATTGGCTGCATTACCCTGATGGCGATATAGAGAACACTCCTGGGCTGCGCGAACAGCTGGTCGCGCTCGTGCGCCAGCTAAGGCCGGACGCGGTGGTAACCCCCGACCCGACCGCGGTCTACTTTGGGGCTAGCTACGTGAACCACCGGGACCACAGGGCGGTGGGTTGGGCCGTGCTCGACGCCATTGCCCCGGCTGCTGCCAACCCGCATTATTACCCACGATCTGGGCAAGCGCACCAGGTGCAGGCTCTGTACCTGTCGGGCACCTTAGAGCCGGACTACTGGGTGGACATTACCGGCACAATCGACATTAAGGCCGCTTCGCTTGCCTGCCACGTCTCTCAACTGGGGGAGGGCGGTGAGTGGTTGCGCAACGTCGTGCGCCAAAGGGCAGAGGAGGCAGGCCGGCAGGTAGGCGTGCGCTTCGCCGAAGCCTTCCGACGGGTGACACCGGGGTGAGCGGTGACGACCCCCGGGTGGTGCCCCACGTTGACGAGGGCGCCCTCTTTGCAGCTGTGGAGGCAAAAGAGCACCCTCACGTTTAGCCGCACTTTCGCAACGGTGCAGACAAGCAGGCCAGTGCTCGCCAAAATCGCAGCTGGCGCGTCGGCGGGGCTCGACCTGTCCGGAGGGGCAAGCTTTGTCGGGTCGAGCGCACCGGGCCTGGTGCGGGACAGCCCGGCTCCTGGTGCCCAGTTGTAGCTTGACCTGTCCAGCACTGAGGGGGCCAGAAAAGAAAAAAAGAAGAGCACTTGTGGGACAGGGCCAGGGCGGCCGCAGGCCGTGCGCAAGCCCGCTTTGGGCACCAGGCCGTCATGCCAGCGGCTTTGGTTGTCCGGCTGTGGCTGCAGCGCCGTGCGTAGCTGCCACAGTGCGCCGTCTAGCGCAAGGTTTTGGCGGGCGCAGGGTACCAGCTCCAGGCGGCTGACTTGACTGGCGCCGTTGTTGTGCTTAGCCTCCGGGTATTCGGTCTGATCCGGGTAAACGATAGGAGCCGTACGGAGGGGTGAGATGGGCTGTAGCGGTGGCTGGGAGGCACCGATTTGGTCCTCAAGGGCACCTGAGCGTCCCGGTCTGGTCCGCTGTGTGCTGCTCGCCGTGACCGGCCGGGCCTCAACCCTCCCAACTGCAACACCATGTGGCATCTGGAGACAAGGCCGCTAACCCGAAAGGGCTAGGTGCCAGCGGCCCTTCTTCGGGCCGATCCATCAAAGATAGGAGCAGGTAACAATATGGTGACAAGGAAGAAATCGGCGGTGCTCCGCATTGGAACCGCTTTCACAGCGGCTGCCCTTGCGCTACCGCTGTTGAGCTTCACACCGGCCGGGGCGTCCAAGGTCCCCTCGGTCATCACTTTCCCCCGCAATGAAACGCTGTACACCAGTGGGACGGCTTATTCAGCACCCGGCAACTTCAACCCGCTGGACGCCGGTGCGCGTTACACGGGCACCATGGGGCTGCTGTACGAGCCGTTGTTCCTCTACAACCCGGTTACGAACAAGTACATGCCCTGGCTCGCGACGTCCGGGAGCTGGCACGGGAGCACCTATACGCTCCAAGTGCGCAACGGGGTCAAGTGGACCGACGGTGCGCCGCTGACCGGTGCAGACGTCGCTTACACGATCAACCTGGCCAAGACCAACCCTGCGGTCCCGTGGAGCAACCTGGTCCAAGAGGGCTTGAAGGGAGCGACGGCGTCTGGCAACACGGTGACGGTCAGCTTCTCCAGCCCGCCGCCTTATACCGCTTGGCAGAGCTACCTATGGAGCGAGCCTGTGCTGCCTGAGGCGGTGTGGTCCAAGTTGTCTGCGACCGACCAGGTCGCCGGTACTAACGCGAACCCGGTCAGCACCGGTCCCATGACGCTCGTCCCGGGCCAAGATTGGACGAGCGCTACGCAGGCGTGCTACCAGGACAACCCGAACTGGTGGGGGATCAGCCAGCTTGGCTTGAAGTTCCACTTCAAGTACCTCTGCGACGTGGTCAACGGCTCGAACAACGTTGAGCTGTCCGCCTTGCTGCAGGGCAATATCGACTGGAGCAACAACTTCCTCCCTGGGATCAACACGCTGATCAAAATTGGTGGCAACAAGCAGCTTGTGACCTACTACCCGACTGCGCCGTACATGCTTTCGGCCAACACCGCGTGGCTTGAGATGAACACGCAAAAGGCTCCCATGAGCAACTTGTGGTTCCGCAAGGCAGTCGCAGCCGCGATCAACCCGAACGGCATAGTGCAAGGCGTGTACTCGGGCATAGTGAAGGCCGCCAACCCGGTCGGGCTGTTGCCCAACCTGTCGTCCTGGGTCAACAAGTCCGTGGTCGCCAAGTACGGCTTCAGCTACAACCCCGCCGTGGCGAAGGCCGACCTGGCCAAGTCCGGCTACAAGGGCCAGAGCCTCACGCTCGCGGTGCCCGACGGCTGGACCGACTGGATGGCGGCTATCCAGGTCATCGCTTCTGACCTGAACGCCGTCGGGATCAATGTCCACCCCATCTACCCCAAGGTCGGGGGCGTCATACCGCTGACTGGCCTCGGCAACTCGTCGAGCTATACGGCCTACGACATGATCATCGACAACAACGCCGGTCCTGACTCCACGCCGTGGAGCTATTTCAACCGGGTCTTTGCGCTGCCGGTCGGTGGCAAGAGCAACGAAGAGGCAGCCGGCCTCAACCTTGAGCGCTTCAGCGACCCAGCAGCCTTCGCGCTGGTAAAGAAGGCTGCGGTCACCCCGCTGTCCGACACCTCTGCATTGCAGGGCATTTACAGCCAGCTCGAGACCATGTTCCTCAAGAACCTGCCCGAGATTCCACTGTGGTACAACGGCGCTTGGTTCCAGGGCAACACCACGTACTGGCACGACTACCCGTCTGCGACCAACCCCAATGACAACTACACGCCGGTCATGTGGGGCGGCTGGCTCGGGGCCATGACTACCGTCTACGCCCTGGCCGACCTCCGCCCAACCGCGTAGCACCAAGAGAGCGGCAAGAAAACATAGTTAGCCCGAGATGGCCCACCGTCCTACACTTGGACGGTGGGCCGATCGGCCCTAGACGTCTAGCAGCACAAATCTTGTCGTATTCAGAAGGATCTCTAAAGGACAGCCAATGACACGGGACCCCGGGTTAGGGGAGGCCGAGTGAGGCGATATTTCACCAGGAAGATCGGCACCTACGTACTGGCCTTTTGGTTTGCGGGCACGGTGGACTTCCTGATCCCTCGTCTGATGCCAGGCAACCCCGTCCAGTCGTACCTGGGCAGCTTCATAGGTGCCAACACCACGATCACGCAGTACCGCGCATTGTACGCACAATTTTCCAAGGCCTTTGGCCTTAACGTGCCCCTTTGGGACCAGTACTGGGACTTCTGGGACGGGGTACTGCACGGTCACATGGGCATCAGCATTTCGCAGTCGGGCCTCCCGGTTACGAGCGTGATAAGAGGTGCCGCCATCTACTCGATCATCCTGCTTGTGCCGGCTATCGTGCTCGCGTACGTGCTAGGCAACCGTATAGGGGCGGCGGCTGCCCGGCGCAAAGCTCTTGACAACACCGTCCTGCCTGTAGGGTACCTGTTCCAGTCTTCGCCGTACCCGTGGTTGGCGTTGGCGGCGGCGTTTTACTTGGGAGCAGTCGCCCACTGGTTCCCGATCTCCGGTGGTTACGCCGCGAACATGCTGCCCGACTGGACCAATTGGCACTTCATCGTGAGCGTCATGTACCACTGGTTCTTGCCCTTTTTGACCGTTTTCTTGGTCAGCTTTGGAGGCTGGGCCATCGGCATGCGCAGCCTCGTGATCTACGAGCTTGAAACTGACTACGCCCGCTACCTGCGGGCGTTGGGTGCTTCGCAGCGCTTGGTGCGCCGCTATGCCTACCGCAACGCATCTCTCCCGCAGTTGTCCGGCCTGGCCATACAGCTGGGGACCGTTGTGGGTGGCAACGTCGTTGCCGAGGTGGTCTTCCAGTACCCAGGCCTGGGCCACCTGATACTGCAGGCAGCTGACGCCCAGGACTACTTCTTACTTATGGGCATATTCCTGTTCATCATCATCGGGGTCTTGGTGGCTAACTTCATTATCGACATCGTTTACCTCTTCGCTGACCCGAGGACCCGTCTAGCAATGCAAGGAGCTCAGGCATGAGCCTTGGCGGTGCGCCGTCTCCAGCGAGCGAGGGTAGAGCTGGGGCACAGGTGGCTATCGGCCCTGCCGCGGACGGGGGCAACGGTCCCGGCGGAGCTGGGCCAGCTCCCGCGGCTGGCCTCGGCCAGCAGGGGGGCGTGCCCGGAGCCAACCAGAGCACGCCGACTGGGGCGCCACCGACGCCGGCCCGGCCGGCAGCTCTCGGGGGCTCCAACCGCAGGCGCTGGGAGTTCCTGCACTACGCTTTGCGCAACAAGAAGCTGCTCTTTGGAGTGTCCATAGAGCTCTTCTTCATCCTGGCGGCGATCTTTGGCCCTTTGGCCGCCCCCTATAGCTCGGCCGGCGACTCGTCTTCAGCCGGGTTGCCGCTGAAGGACCAGTGCGCGGCGTTCTTCTGCGCTTCCGGCATGACCGCTCACCCCTCAGCGCACCATTTGTTCGGCCTGACTTATTTCGGTGGGGACGTCCTCTCTATAATGCTGTACTCACTTAGGGAGACTTACCTTGTGGGCTTTCTGGGAGCGCTTTTTGCCGGTATTTGCGGCTTAGCGCTGGGTTTCGTAGCAGGATGGCGTGGGGGGTGGCTGGACGACGTCTTGCAGCTTTTTACGAACGTTGTGATCACCATGCCGGCGCTGGTGCTGCTTATTGTCATCGGCGCCTATATGAAGATCCACAGCGCCGTCTTCGAGGGCGTCTTCATCGGTGTGACGAGCTGGCCCTGGGTCGCGAGGGCAGTACGCGCACAGACCTTCACTTTGCGTGAACGCGATTTCGTCGACTTGGCAAGGCTCTCGGGCAAAAAGGGTGCAAGCATCGTGGTCAGGGACATCGCGCCGAACATGGCGTCCTACCTGTTCTTGGTGTTCATCTTGTTGTTCTCGAGCGCGATGTTGCTTTCGGTCAGCTACGACTTTTTGGGCCTCGGCCCGACGAACGTCGTCTCTTTGGGCGACATGATGAACAGCGCCATGTTGTGGTCGGCCCTCAACCTGAAGGCTTGGTGGTGGTTCATACCGCCCGGGGCTGCGATGACGTTGATAGTGTTCGGGTTGCTGATCTCGAACATCGGCCTGGACGAGGTCTTCAACCCGAAGTTGAGGGAATCGTGAGCCTCGAAGTAAATAACCTTCAGATAGCGTACCGTACGCTGCACGGTGACGTAAGGGCGGTGGACGGCGTTAGCTTTACGGTCGCCGACGGGGAGATCATGGGCCTGGCGGGCGAGTCAGGGTGCGGCAAGTCAACCCTTGGGAACAGCCTGATCTTCCTCGAAGGGCGTATGCGGTACTTGGGCGGCACGGTGAACCTGGACGGCCAGCCGTTGCCGATCTCAGACTCGCGGGCGATGAACGCTTACCGCATGAAACAGATCTCGCTCATACCACAGTACGCGATGAGCGCTCTCAACCCTACTAGGAAATTTGGGCGCATGGCTGGTGAACTACTGAAGTCCCGAGGAGCGCGCCTGAGCAGCGTGCTAGACGAGCTGAAGCGCCGCTTACAATTGGTGGGGCTGCCGGAGGGCGTGCTCGACCTGTACCCCTTTGAGCTGTCGGGAGGGATGCGCCAGCGGGCCACGATGGTCCTCTCCACGATCCTCAACCCCTCGTTGCTCATAGCTGACGAAGTGACCTCAGCGCTAGACGTCTCGACCCAGCGAGCGGTGGGTGAGATGCTGCTCGAGTTCCGCCAGCGCGGCTTCGTGAAAAGCATGATAGTTATCACGCACGACATGTCGATCTTGGCGCAGGTCGCGCACTCCATCCTGGTCATGTACGCAGGTAAGCTGGTCGAGAAGTCCGATGCTGGCACTATCGTCGACAGCCCACTTCACCCCTACACGCAGCTGCTCTTGGCTTCTCTTCCTGAAGTGGGGGTGCGTTATGAAAGCGGTGCCCTGGTCGGCATACCTGGTCGGCCGCCTTCCCTCCTGCACCCGCCGAGCGGTTGCCGCTTTAGGCAGCGGTGCCCGTTCGCTTTTGACAAGTGCGCTGAAGAGCCGCCCTTTGTCGAACTGCGCCCGGGGCACCAAGTGGCTTGCTGGAAGGCGATGAGCGAGGCCGGCGGTGCCACGGGTGGCGCGGGAGCGAAAGCGGGGCCGGCAGTTCACGAGGAGGTGCCTCAGTGAGCATGCTCGTGTTGGACAAGGTCTCCAAGCTCTACAAGTCGGGCACTTTTGGCGGTAGCCTCAAGCCAGCGCTTCGCCAGGTCAGCTTCGACCTGGACCGCGGCGAGGTGGTGTCGCTGATAGGCGAGAGCGGGAGCGGCAAGTCAACGCTTGGCAAGATAATACTGCGGCTCATATCCTTGTCCAAGGGAGAAGTGCGTTTTGAAGGCCGGGATATCAGCCGACTTAAGGGCCGTTCGTTGCACGAGTACTACCGGCACGTCCAGGGGGTGTTCCAAGATCCCTTTAGTTCCTACAACCCGCTTTATAAAGCGGACAGGGTCTTCGAACTGGTCCGTGAGGAGTACTTCGCCCATTTGCCCAAGGACGAGTGGGCTGCCAAGGTGGAGTCGGTCCTGGAAGCAGTCGCGCTTAATCCCGCTGACGTGCTCAACAAGTTCCCGCACCAGCTGTCAGGTGGCCAGCAGCAACGTGTGCTTGTGGCGAGGGCGTTGCTGCTCGACGTGAAACTGTTGGTCGCTGATGAGATCATTTCGATGCTGGACGCCTCCACCCGAGTTGACGTCTTAAATATGCTCGTCGACTTGAAGAAAAGAGGTCTCGGGATCCTCTTTATTACCCACGACTTGTCGCTCGGCAACTACATAAGCGATAGGACTGTGATACTGCGCCAGGGGGCGATAGTCGAGATGGGTTCGACGCCGCTCGTGTTCGGCAACCCCAAGCACTCCTACACGGTCAGCCTTCTAAAAGCGGTCCCGCAGCTGCACAGGAAGTGGGAAGCGCTCGACAGCGAGCTGCTTGCGGCGCAGCCCAATGGCTATACCAGCAATAGTGCTGGCACTGCCACCGTTCGCGAGAGCCGTCGCTATTCGAAGAGCTCTTTAGCCCCGGGTCGGAGGGCCAAAGTGAAGGACATCTTGCCGGAAGGTGAAGGCGGGCCCCGGCCGAGCCTGATGGACATAGAGGGTGCCCCTTGGCAGCGCAGGATGAGCTCGCCCAGGTTGGCCCAGATGTTGCTCAGCGAGGCTCCGCCAGAGCTTATAGAGGTTGAGGAGGGCCACTTCGTGGCCGTTGAAAGCTAGAGCAGGCGCACAGGTATGTCGCAGCTTCAGATTTATGGCCAGCAACCGCTGCCCAACCTCCCCTGGGAGGAGCGGCCTCAAGGCTCGTCCGGGCCGTTGTGGCGATTTTCCCAAAACCCGGTGGTCCCTCGAGATCTGCTCCCGACGTCTAATAGCATTTTTAATAGCGCTGTCGTGCCGTTCCAAAATGGTTTTGCCGGCGTGTTCCGTTGTGACGACTGGTCCCGGCGGATGCAGCTGCACGCTGGCTTCTCTGAGGACGGGCTCAACTGGCACCTCACGCCGGACCGCATAGAGTTTGTTTGCGACGACCCCGAGATAGGGCGCTTCGTCTACGGCTACGACCCCCGGGTAGCCAAGATAGACGGGCGCTACTACGTGACATGGTGCAACTGGTACCACGGGCCGACGATCGGCGTGGGCTGGACTGAGGACTTTCAGACTTTCCACCAACTAGAAAACGCCTATCTGCCCTTCAACCGCAATGGCGTGCTCTTCCCTCGGAAACTGAACGGCCGCTTTGCTATGCTTTCGCGTCCCTCGGACAACGGCCACACCCCCTTTGGCGACATTTTCTACAGTGAGAGCCCTGACCTTGTCTTTTGGGGTAAGCACCGGCACGTGATGAGCCCAGTCGCGAACAGCTGGCAGGCGACCAAGGTCGGCAGCGGTCCCGTGCCCATAGAGACCTCTGAGGGCTGGCTGCTCATTTACCACGGCGTGCTGACTTCCTGCAACGGCTACGTCTACAGCGCCGGTGTAGCGCTGCTCGACTTGGAGGAGCCATGGAAGGTCATAGCCCGCTCTGCCCCGTACGTGCTGTCGCCACAAGCGGCTTATGAGTGCGTCGGTGACGTCCCGAACGTGGTTTTCCCCTGCGCAGTGCTGTGCGACGGGCCGACAGGGCGCCTGGCCATCTACTACGGCGCCGCCGACACGGTGACTGCGCTGGCGTTCGGCTACGTTGCAGACTTGGTCGACTTCGCCAAGGGTTACTCTTTGTAGTCACGTCAAGGAGAAGCGTTTACCTGGAAGTGGTGACGGGGCGTGCCCGATAGGTCCCGCCTTGTGAAGGAGCGGGAGCGAGGTGGCCCGTCCCGCGACAGCCTGTCCCCGCCGGGCCAGTCGGTCTTGGCGAGCCGGCCGGGCCGCGGCTCTTTTAGGCGCGCTGTGCTGGCGGGCCTGGCCATAGCAGGACTGGGGCTGGGCAGTTCAGGCGCTGCGCAGGGTGCGACTTTGGGCGGCCACGTTGCGAGGACAACTTTGGGCGGCCACGTTGCGAGGACAACTTTGGGCGGCCACGTTGCGAGGACAAGTGCCCCCAGGCTCCCACGTGCGCAGACGTTGTACACCAGCGGGACGATGTACGCCCCACCTTCGAACTTCAACCCGCTGGACCCCGACGGGAGCTTCAGCCATGGCCTCGCGTGCCGCGGCAACGGGGCCTGCCGGCCCTCTGGGCGTGCACCTGGCGCCTGGCAAGGGCCGTATGCCACTGGGACCATGGGCCTCCTTTACGAGCCCCTTTTCCTTTACGACCCTGCGCGCTCCAGTTACATCCCCTGGTTGGCGACGGGCGGCTCTTGGGTAGGCACCAATTACGTCCTGCACGTACGAAGTGGGGTGAAGTGGAGCGACGGTGCCGCCCTTAGCGGCGCAGACGTCGCTTATACCATCAACCTGGCCAAGACGAACCCGGGCGTGCCGTGGGGAGAACTTGCCCAGCTTGGGCTTCGAGGGGCTCGCTCCGACGGCAACACCGTGGTCGTCAGTTTTGAGGGCACGCCGCCGTACGCCGCGTGGCAACGTTACCTGTGGACGGCGCCCGTGCTGCCCGAGAGCATCTGGTCAGGGCGCTCACCAAGCGAGCAGCTGTCCTGGGCGAACACCCACCCAGTAGGGTCGGGGCCGATGCTGCTCGACTACTACAGCTCCTCGGAGGTTGTCTACCGGGTGAACCCCGCTTGGTGGGGGACGGCAAAGCTTGGGCTGCACTTCAAGTTCAAGTACTTGGTGGACACCCTCACTGGCAGTACCGGTAGCGAGCTGACGAAGTTGTTGTCGGGGGAGGTCGACTGGAGCAACGCGTTCTTGCCGGGTGCTGCCAATGTGCTGTCGAGCCGCAGTGGTGCCAATGTGTACAACATCGTGGCTTACTACCAGTCCCCGCCGTACATGCTGCCGACGGCTGCTGCCTGGTTGGTGCCTAACACCGAGAGGGCGCCCATGGCTGACGTCGAGTTCCGTCGGGCGCTGGCCTGGGCGCTCGACCCGGCGGCGATAGCAAAAGAGATCTACTCGCCTGCGCCGCGCATGAACCCGACCGGCCTGCCACCCGCCTTCAGCTCCTACGTCGACAAGGCTGTGGTGGCCAAGTACGGCTTCAGCTATGCGCCTAAGAGAGCCGAAGAAAACCTAAAGAAAGCGGGTTACGAAGGACAGTTGCTCACTTTGGCAGTCCCGTCAGGCCTGGCCGACCTCTCGGCTGGTGCCGCGGTCGTTGCCAAGGAACTGGCTGCGGTGGGTGTCAACGTCAGGGTAGTGCACCTCAGTTATGGGGAATGGGAGGCTGACATAGCCAGCGGCAACTACGACCTGACGATCGATGGGGAGCGAGAGCTCGATGCTGGCCCGTGGAGCTATTTCAACCGGATCTACGCGCTGCCAGTCGGTGGCAGGAGCGACGAAGAGGCTTGGGGCCTCGACCCCGAGTTTTATACCAACCCGGCAGATTGGGCGCTCGTTAAACAGGCGGCTGGCACCACGCCCGGGGACACGGCCAAGCTCCGGCTGATCTACGGCCAGCTCGAAAGGGACTTTCTCCAGAGCTTGCCGCTCGTGCCTCTTTGGTACGGGCAGGCATGGGCACAAGCGAACACGAGCCATTGGTCCCACTTCCCCTCGTCTGGTGACCGTACTGATGAGTACACACCGGTGATGTGGCCGGGCTGGCTGGGCGGGGCTACAACTGTGCTAGCACTGGCCCAGCTCCGGCCCAACAAGCCTTAGCCAAGGTACAGCAACGCTACTTCGTAAGGACCGAGGTCGACTTCTGTGACGGCATCGTCGCCCAGGTAAATGTGCCGGCCCTCCGCGGAAAGGGGGGCACGCAGGTTGCTCGCCGAAAGGTTCATAGCCAAGAAGGCCTCTTTGCCTCCGACCAAGAGCCCTCCTATCGCCAAACGTGGGTCGGCGGAGCGCAGCGGGCGGTGGACGTTGGCTGCGGCTGCGAGGGCGGAGTAGAGCCTCCAGGTGTCCTCGGGGTTTGGCTCTGGCCGGCAAGCCGCCATGTGCTCGACCGGGTAGGTGCAAAGGAGCATTGACCCGAGCCCTTTGCGGTTGCGGAGGAGAGCCGGGCGGCCATGGCCGTCTACTGCCAGCACTTCCGCACCTGCTGGCTCCACAGGGAGGAAGGCTCGAGCGTCCGGGCTGCCTGCAACCTTAAAGACTAACCTGGACCCGCTCGGGAGGTCACCTAGGTCGGCCACCAGCTGGAAGGTTACGACCTCGTCTTCGATCGGGTCAACTAGGCCATAGCGAAGGTGCTGTCTGACGCCGAAGGACTCCTCGATCCAGGGCATCCAGGGGCCTAGCTGGTTGCGCGTACTGCCGGCAAAGTACGACGCATACACGAGGGCCCCCTGTTCTGCCAGGCGCAGGGCTGCTTTCATGCCCGGGGCTGTAACGAGCTTTGAGCAGGCCAGGAGGTAAAGCTTTAAGCCGGGTGCCCCTTGCGGCTCTTGCACGAGGTCGCGTTCGCGTACCAGTCGCACCGGCAGCCCTGCTTCGCGTGCCGCTATGTAGGACTGGAAAAGATCATCCTTTATGCCATCGCGCGGCACCCTCGACCACGACGGCTCGTCGTGCTCGTACAGTTCTGGTACCCACAGGCCCACCTCGGCCGGCGCGACCCCCCAGCCCTTTTCGCTCAGGCTGCCGATCAGCTTTGAAAAACGAGCGAGCTCCAACAGCTGTGGTTTTGGTTTGCCATCGTGGCTCGTGAGCCCGAAATGCATCTCAAAGGGGTGGTGAGTGTACGGTTCTTGCTCGAACAGGTTGTCGTAGTCGCAATTGTTCCAGGCTATCCAGCCACGAGCACCTGCCAGCAGGGTCGAGTGCAAAACCTGGCGGTAGTAATGGGCAGCGTTCTCTCCCGAGACGAAATCGGACGACACGCCGAACTCTTCGAGCACCACAGGCTTGCCGAAGTGCCCGCACAGCTCGCACAAAAATGCCCCGGACAACATTTGCCTTACGGGGTCGTCCGACATCGGGTAGATGTGAGGGCCTATGAAGTCCACGAGGGGAGCCAGGCGCCGCAGGGAAAAACCATTGTCGGCGCCGCTCGTCTCGATGCCCCAAGCGCCGTCCCCGGTGCCCACTGGCTGGGTTGCCCCGGCTGAGCGGAGAGCCTGGACCAGCAGGCGCGCCCAGGACGTGACCGCGTCCTGGTCGCCATTGCGCCCGTAGAGAGGCATCTCGTTGGTGAGCAGCCAAGCTGCGATGGCTGGGTGTTGTGCGTTGCGGCGAGCGACCTCGGCCACGAACCAGGCCTGCTGAGCCACCAGCCAGACGTCACGGTACAGGTCGCGCTCGCCTCGCCAGGCGGGGTCCCAGTTGGCGCCTGACATGTGCCCGACGATGAACGTCGGGATAGTGGCTAGGCCGGCTTGTTGGTGAAGGTCCAGGAAGTCGGCGAACCTGGCCATCACTTCGTCGTCTAGGACTTCTGGTGCCGGCATGAAGTCTGCCCAGTAGCAAAAGGACCTGGTAAGCGTGCAGCCGTTGTCCTTGAGGACGGCAAGTTCCTGGCGGACGACGTCACGGTCGTAATGAGCCCACATGCGCGGGCCACCGGCCCTGGACCAAAAGTTGGCCCCCACCCAGACCGACGGCGACGGCGGCCAGGGAGCCCTGGTTGCTTGAGAGAAAGCTGAGGTAGCGGCTCCCGAGGTGGCTCGCGGCCCGATCGTGGTCATTGCTCGTCCTTTCGTTTGCGACCCGTACCAACGGTGTTGCTACGCGATGATAAACGCTGCCGCCTGTTTGCCCCGACGCGGCGAAATGTTGCGAGGGTGCCGGCACTGCCGGGCTGGGCACCTGTGGGCGCCTGGGCGGTCCCGCGAGCACTCGCTGGAGGTGTACCTTTTAGAAGTGGGAGAGTTGGCCATCGGCCTAGTGAGCTTGGCTATGGACATGCCGACTGCGGGAACTAACTTGTGGGAGGGTGCGACAAGTGCCGCTGTCTGAGCACGAGCAGCGTGTCTTGCGCCAGATAGAGCGACAGTTCGAAGAGCCCCGCGGGTTTGCCCGGGCCACGGGGGCACCGGCCAACGCTCGCCAAGCGTTGCGAAAACTGCGCTGGTCGGCCGCGTGGTTTGTCTTGGGCCTCGTGGCTTTGTCTTTGTCTTTCGTTTTCTCCTGGGTACTTGGGCTGGCAGGTTTCCTCGTCATGCTTGTAGCCGCAGTTACGTTGGTCCGCTCGCTGCGTTGGCTGGGACGTCAGCGCCTGCAAGAAATAGGCGTTCGACGGGGTGCTTGGCCGGGGCCTAGGTCGGGTTGGCACGGCCAGGCAGGCACGAAGGACGAAGGAGAGCTTTAGCGGGGCCTTGCTGGTCCGCACGTCGCCTGGCAAAGCTTTGGGCCGTGGGCAGTGGGCCAGCTTCTCTCAGGCGCCCCCGGCACTTGTTTCAGGCGCCGCTCGCA
>JBMFUG010000053.1:0-18836 GCA_049966695.1 Acidimicrobiales bacterium
CTCTCGGCTACCTAGGTGAGGAGCCTGGCGAGATAGCGGCCCTGCTTGCTCGGTACTCGCTCGGAGCTGTGGGCGGTTTTGTGCCGCTCAGCCTGCACGACCGCAACAAGCGCGAGGAGGCCGAGGCCGCTGCCAGAAGTGCAGCCCGTCTCATCTCTGGCGCTGGGGGGAGCTATTTCGTGACTGCGATCGTGGTCGATGAGCAGTGGTCGAAGCCTTTTGAGCCCGAGCCGGCCCAGTGGGACGAGCTGGCAGAGGAAGTGGCAATGGTGGGCCGCATTTGCGCTGAGCACGGTCTTTCACAGGTGGTGCACCCGCACATTGGAACGCTCATCGAGCGCTCCAGCCACGTGGACCAGCTAATGAGGCGTTCTGAGGTGTCGTGGTGCTTGGACACGGGCCACTTGGCGGTGGGTGGCACAGACCCGGTACGTTTTGCCGAAGAGCATGTGGGCCAGGTCGGCTTGGTGCACCTGAAAGACGTCAACCTCTCGCTCGCGCCCAAGGTGCTCGAGCACGAAATGAGCCTGTTGGAGGCGACCAGGCGTGGCCTTTTCCAGCCGCTCGGGCGCGGTGATGTCAACGTGGCCGCAGTGGTGCGAGCGCTTGAGGCCGGTGGCTACAAGGGCTGGTACGTCCTCGAGCAGGACACGACGATCGAGCCTGAAGCGGCTTCGAGCGTGGCCCCGAAGGACGATGTAAAAGCCAGCATCGAGCACTTGGCCTCTCAGCTATCCCGGGCTTTGTCATCATGAGCACGCCTGGTAGCAGCAGCGCAGCGGGCCAGGTCCCCGCCGGCGACCTGCGGGTGGGGGTCATTGGTGCGGGCCGTATAGGCCAGCTGCACGCCCGCTTATTGGCAAGCGAGGTCCCTGGTGCGAGCTTGGCAGCGGTGGCCGATGTGGTGCCCGAGCTTGCCGCACAGCTGGCCGGCAGCCTAGGGGTGCCAGCCATGACGGCCGGCGAGATGATGACCGCCGATGACATCGACGCCGTTGCTATTTGTTCCCCCACGCCTACCCACGTCGAGCTGATAATTGAGGCTACTGGCAGCAAAAAGGCCATCTTTTGCGAAAAACCCATATCGCTCGAGCTAGCCGAGGTGGACCGGGCCTTGGCTGCCGTTAGCCAGGCCGGGGCCCAATTGATGGTCGGCTTCA
Source organism: Acidimicrobiales bacterium (assembly GCA_049966695.1). Classification (GTDB taxonomy): domain Bacteria; phylum Actinomycetota; class Acidimicrobiia; order Acidimicrobiales; family Palsa-688; genus JAKAWM01. Next base: position 1,161 of record JBMFUG010000053.1, read on the forward strand.
ACCGGCGCTTTGACCCCTCTCATGCTGCCGTGCGCCAAGCGGTGGCCAGCGGCTCCGTCGGCGCACCCCATTTGGTGCGCATCACCAGCCGGGACCCGAGCCCCCCGCCCATGAGCTACGCGCGGGTCTCGGGCGGCATTTTCTTGGACATGACGATCCACGACTTTGACATGGCCCGTTACGTGGTCGGCAGCGAAGTGGCCAAGGTCTACGCGCTCGGCGCTGTCCGGGTCGAGCCTGAGCTGGCTGAGATCGGTGACGTTGACACAGCGGGGGTGGCCCTGAGCCACGCAGATGGGTGCATAACGCTCATAGACAACAGCCGCAAAGCGACCTATGGCTACGACCAACGGGTAGAGGTGCATGGGGCGAAGGCAATGGCGGCCTCAGGCAACCCTCTCGTTGACACGGCGTTTTACCGTGACGGCAGCGGTACGCGTGCTGCCACGTTGCCGTACTTCTTCCTGGAACGCTATATGGAGTCCTACCGTAGGCAATGGCGGGCTTTTGTGGAGGCGGTGGTGGCTGGCCACGAGGTCCCCACCACGGGAGCCGACGGGCGCGCTGCGCTTGTGGTGGGCTTGGCGGCCAAGCTTTCTCTTGCTGAGGGCAGGCCAGTGCCGGTGGACGAGGTCTCCTCCTGGCCACAGGTTGGCCGCGGTGCCCTGAGGACGTCCGGTGAGTGAGATGACCGAGGTGACGGAGGGCGATGTCCAGCTTTATCACCGTGCTGGCTCACTGGCACGGCCCCCGTGGTCGCTTGAGCTCTTGCCAGCCGACGAGGGCCGGCTTTGGCCCGCGCTCAAGGTCCTGGACCTCTCATCGGGCAGTTCTTGGACATTTTCGACCGACGAGCAGGAGATGCTCGTGCTGCCCCTGTCGGGGTCGTGTCGCGTCCGTTGCGAGCACCGTGAAGAAGTGCTCGCCGGCCGCGCCAGCGTTTTCGAAGGCGCGACCGACTTCGCCTACCTCCCCCCGGCCTCCACGGTGACCGTGTCGAGCGACGAAGGAGGCCGCTTTGCCCTGCCGGGGGCCAAAGCCAGCCGGGCCTTTGCCTTCCGGCGCCAGCCTGCAGACGCCACCCCGGTCGAGCTGAGAGGGGCTGGTAGTTGCTCGCGCCGGGTTGTCAACTATTGCATGCCAGGCAATTTTGACGCCGACCGCCTGGTCGCCTGTGAAGTAGTGACCCCCGGGGGCAATTGGTCTTCTTACCCGCCCCACAAGCACGACGAAGCGACCGCCGAGGAGACCGAGCTCCAAGAGGTTTACTACTTCGAGGTGGCACCGGGGCCGTCCGCCAACGCAGGCCTCGCCTTCCAGCGCGTTTACGGCACGCCCGGGCGCCCGCTGGAGCTCCTTGCAGAGGTCCGCACCGGGGACGTGGTCCTCGTACCGCACGGCTACCACGGGCCGTCGATGGCGGCCCCAGGTTACGACCTGTACTACCTGAACGTCATGGCCGGCCCCGCTGAGCGTGCATGGCGCTTCACAGACGACCCCGCCCACGCATGGGTAAGAGGCACTTGGGCGGCGCAGGCAGTGGACCCAAGGCTCCTCGTCCCGGGAGGACCGGCCAATAGGCAAGGGGGCACTAAGTGAGCACTGTGCGCCTTACGGTCGGCCAAGCAGTGGTGCGTTTCCTCGCCCAGCAACGTACCGAGCGCGACGGGGCCGAGCACAACTTGGTCGAAGGGTTCCTCGGCATCTTCGGGCATGGCAACGTGGCCGGGCTTGGCCAGGCACTGCTGGAAGCCGAGCTCGCTGCCCCGGGCACTGTCGTCTACCACCAGGCCCGCAACGAGCAGGCGATGGTGCACACGGCAGCTGCGTTCGCCAAGATGCGCAACCGCCTGTCGACCCTGGCATGCCTGTCGTCGATCGGCCCTGGCGCTACCAACATGGTCACGGGGGCCGCTCTCGCCACGGTCAACCGCCTGCCCGTCTTGCTCTTGCCTGCCGACGTCTTTGCCACCCGTGCCGCCGACCCAGTGCTCCAGCAGCTCGAGCACCCGATCTACCGCGACGTGTCTGTCAACGACGCCTTTCGCCCCGTCTCGCGGTTTTTTGACCGCGTCGAACGCCCCGAACAGCTGCCCGACGCACTTATGGGGGCGGCGCGCGTGCTCACCGACCCGGTCGACTGCGGCGCGGCCACTGTATGCCTCGACCAGGACGTCCAGGCCGAGGCGTACGACTGGCCAGCAGAGCTGTTCGAGCCACGGGTGTGGCACATCGAGCGGCCCGTGCCCGACCGCGCCGCGTTGCAGCGCGCAGCTTCGTTGCTCCGAGGCGCCCGTCGCCCGCTCATTGTCGCCGGGGGCGGGGTCATCTACTCTGAGGCAACCGACGCGTTGAGCGCTTTTGCCGCAGCTACTGGCGTGCCCGTGGCAGAAACACAGGCCGGCAAGGGGTCGCTGCGCTACGACCATCCCCAATCGGTGGGGGCCATCGGGGCGACCGGCACCACGGCAGCCAATGCCCTGGCCCAGGCTGCTGACGTCGTAGTCGGCATCGGCACGCGCTGGACTGACTTCACCACGGCGTCACGGACGCTTTTTGCCAACCCGTCCGTGCGCTTCGTCAACTGCAACATCGCTCGTGCCGACGCTTGCAAGCACGCCGGGGAGGCGGTCGTCGGCGATGCCCGGGAGGTGATCGAGCAGCTCAGCACGGCGTTGCAAGGGTGGTCCGTCGACCCTGTCTACCGCGAGGAAACGGCACGCCTGGCGGCTGAGTGGAGCTCTGTCGTCCAACGCTCTTATGACCTCGGCCATCAGCCCCTGCCCGCCCAGTCAGAAGTGATAGGCGTGGTCAACGAGCTGAGCGAGGAGGACGGGGTGGTCGTCTGCGCTGCCGGCTCCCTGCCGGGCGACCTCCACAAGCTCTACCGTGCCCGCGGCCCGAAGGCCTACCACGTCGAGTACGGCTACTCGTGCATGGGCTACGAGATCGCCGGTGGCCTGGGCGTGAAACTGGCTTGCCCTGACCGTGAGGTGTTCGTCATGGTCGGCGACGGGTCCTACTTGATGATGTCCCAGGAGCTCGTCACCGCCGTACAAGAGGACCTGAAGCTTACGGTCATCTTGGTGGACAACCATGGTTTCGCCTCGATAGGCAGCCTTTCCGACAGCGTCGGGTCGCAGCGCTTCGGCACCCGTTACCGCCGGCGGGAGAAGGCCTCTGGACGCCTAGAGGGAGACGTGCTGGCCTTGGACTTTGTCGCCAACGCTCAAAGCCTTGGGGCAACGGCCTGGCGGGCGAGGACCGTGGCCGAGCTGCGAGATGCTCTCGTGGCTGCACGCGACGTGCCGGGCCCCGTGCTCGTGGAGGTCGAAACTGACCCGCTAGTACCGGCTCCCGACAGTGAGGCTTGGTGGGACGTGCCGGTCGCCGAGGTGGCGCACATTGGCACGACCGTGCAAGCCCGCAAGGCCTACGAAAGCGCCAAGGCACGCCAGCGCCGCTACTTGTGAGCGGTTATTTGCGCCAGCTTTAGCGAAGGAGGACGAAGGTGAAGACGATCGGGCACTGGGTAGGCGGCAAGGCCGTGCAGGGGGCTTCTGGCCGCTTTGGCCCCGTGTTCAACCCCGCCACCGGAGAGCAGTCCGGGGAGGTCGCTTTTGCCAGCACCGAGGAAGTAGGGGCTGCAGTCCAGGCCGCTGCAAACGCCTTTGGCACTTGGTCAGAGATGTCGCTGAGCGCCCGGGGGAAGATCCTCTTCGCGTTCAGGGAGCTGCTCAACCGCCGTTCACGTGAGCTGGCAGGCATCGTGACCGACGAGCACGGCAAAGTCTTCACAGACGCCCTCGGCGAGGTGCAAAGAGGCCTCGAGGTCGTGGAGTTCGCCTGCGGCATCCCTCAGCTGCTGAAGGGGGAGTACTCGGACCAGGTCTCGACCGGTGTCGACGTGATGTCGTACCGCCAAGCGCTCGGTGTCGTGTGCGGTATCACGCCGTTCAATTTCCCCGCCATGGTGCCGATGTGGATGTTCCCAGTCGCCATTGCCTGCGGCAATACCTTCGTACTGAAGCCAAGCGAGCGTGACCCTTCCGCTGCGATGGTTCTGGCCGAGCTGTGGGCCGAGGCGGGCCTCCCTGAGGGCGTTTTCAACGTCGTGAACGGCGACAAGGTGGCTGTTGACGCCCTGCTCGACCACCCCCTCGTGGCGGCGGTCTCCTTCGTGGGCTCGACGCCCATAGCCCGCTACGTCTACACGCGCGCAACAGCGGCCCGAAAGCGCGTCCAAGCCCTCGGTGGGGCCAAGAACCACGCGGTCGTGCTCCCGGACTCGGACCTCGGCTTTGCCGCTGCACAGGTGTCCTCTGCGGCGTTTGGTTCGGCCGGGGAACGTTGCATGGCCGTGCCGGTTGTAGTCGCGGTCGGGCCCATAGGCGACGAGCTGGTCGGCGCCGTGAAAGAGCGCGCCTCGGCCATCAGGGTGGGCCCCGGGCGCGACGAGCAAAGCGAGATGGGGCCGGTCGTCACACAGGCAGCTAAGGACCGTATCGTGGGGTACATAGAGCGTGCTGAGCGCGACGGGGCCCGCTTGGCACTTGACGGCCGTGGCCTTGTGGTCCCGGGTTACGAAAAGGGTTTTTTTGTCGGCCCCACGATCGTCGACGAAGTCACCCCGGCTATGGAGGTCTACCGCGATGAGATCTTCGGGCCTGTGCTGTCGGTGCTGCGGGCAGAGACCCTTGACGACGCCGTCCAGCTCGTCAACTCGAACCCTTATGGCAACGGCGCTGCCCTGTTCACCTCGTCGGGGGAGGCAGCCAGGGGTTTTCACCGCTCCGTCACGGTGGGGATGATCGGGGTAAATGTGCCGATACCCGTGCCGGTGGCTTATTACTCTTTCGGAGGCTGGAAAGACTCGCTGTTCGGTGAGCGACGTATCCACGGGCCCGAGGGCGTCGGCTTTTACACGAGGTCCAAGGTGGTCACCTCCCGCTGGCCCACCGCTCGGTCGGCTGCTCAGGCTTCGTACCACTTCCCGACTTCCAACTGACCAACAGCTATGAGGCGCCAAGGCCCGGTGCGGCCAATGTCTGCTGCGGGGTTCATAACACGGTAGGTGCTTTCAGGTTGGCACCGGTCGAAAGGAGCTGGCCATGACAACAGGCCACAACGAGGTAAGGGCTAGTCGTAAAGCCAGGATCGGCGTAGCCGGGCTCGGGCGCATGGGCCGGGTGCACGCTTCGAACCTTGCCCGGCGTTGTCCTTCAGCCGAGCTCGCTGTCGTTTTTGACGAGAAGCCGGGTGTCTCCGGCCAAGTCTCCGAAGAGCTCGGGGTGCCGGCAGCGTCCAGCTACGAGGAGATGCTTGCCGACGAAACGCTGGATGCAGTCGTCATAGCTGCGCCGACCGGCGCTCACGCCGAGCTGGCCGTGCAAGCAGCCAAGGCAGGCAAGGACGTCTTTTGCGAAAAGCCGCTTTCACTTCGGCGGGCCGTGAACGTGGAGGTGGTGGAGGCGCTGGAGTCGGCCGGCGTCAAGCTGCAGGTCGGCTTCAACCGCCGCTTCGACCCCTCTACCGCGGCAGCGGCCCAGCGGGTCTTGGCCGGGGAGCTCGGCGACGTTTACATGCTGCGGGTGTCCCAGCGGGACATGTCCCCACCAAAGCCTGAGTTCCTTGCTGGCTCAGGGGGGATCTTCTTGGACATGGGGATCCACGACTTTGACCTCGCCCGCTGGCTCGTCGGCGAGGTGGCGACCGTGAGCGCCTACGGCGCGGCCCTGTCATCGCCGGCTTTTGCCGAAGCCGGCGACTTCGACACCGTTGCGGTGGTCCTAGAGTTCGTGGGCGGCCAGGTGGGCTTGCTCGACATCTCGCGCGTGGCTGGGTACGGCTACGAAAGCTCGTTCGAAGTGATGGGGAGCAGGGCCACCGTACGGGTCGGAGACCCCTTTTCTCGGCGCTACGAGTGGCGCTCTGACGGCTGGTGCGGCCGCCCGCTCGTAGAGACCTTCGACCGCCGTTACAGCGAAGCCTTCAGCGCCGAGCTGGAAGCCTTCGCCCGCTCGGTACTTACCGGCACGCCACCGGCCGTGACGGGGCGCGACGCCTTGGCGGCGTTCGACCTCGCTCAGGCGGCCGAAGAGTCCTGTCGGCTTGGCCAACCGGTCAAGATAGCGACCAGTGGCAAGCCTGCTCGGGCCCAGGAAAGGCCTTGACTGCCGTACTGCTCCTGGGTATGCTCCCGTCTACCACTATGAACGCATTGTCCACATTATGGTACGCAGTTCCGCCAACACCAACAGCTTGCAACGCCTTTCATCGGTGAGGGCGCTGAAGCAGAAACGGAGCAGTTATGAACTACCGGATGGTGCAATTATGACAACCCTGAAGGGCCCACGCGTCTTGCGTAGGGGGCTGCTGGCTGCGGGTGCCGCCCTCAGCTGTCTCTGTTTGCCACTTGTCCCCGGCGCAGCAGCGGTTGCCTCGCCTGTGCAGCTAAGCCCGTTACGGCAGGCAACCAACCAGTACCCCAGTTCGCTACAGGGTAGCTTTTCGTTTTATTCAGGAGCGGACACCAACATCGCCACGCTCTGGCAACGCATTATCATCCCTGCCTTCAACCGGACGTACCCGCACATCAAGATAAACTACGTGCTCTCGGAGCACGGGGCTAATGACGTTGCCACTTTGGACCGCGTCGCTGTCGCTGTTAAGGACCACAGGGCTAGCGGCTACGCGCTGTTGGAATCAGGCACTAATGCCGTTGAGCTTGGCGCCCGCCAAGGGCTTTTTATCCCAGTAACGACGGCTGCAGTACCCAACTCGGCTAACGTCCCGAAAGCAGAAATGGCCGTCGTGAACTACGATGCTGTGCCTTATCGAGGCTCCAAGGTCGTGCTCGCCTACAACTCCAAGTTCGTCCCGAACCCTCCGAAAACCTTGTCAGAGCTGATCAGCTGGATAGTCTCCCACCCGGGGAAGTTCGCCTATTGCAACCCGACCGGGGGAGGCAGCGGGCAGTACTTCATCGAGGACGTACTGGACTCGTACATGTCACCAGCCGCAGTGGCAAAGCTAGCCTTTAGCGACGTGCCTGCTCTGGAAAAGCAGTGGGCCCCAGGGATGGCGGAGCTGCACAAGTTGAACGCCGATGTGTACGGCAACGGCACTTACCCAACGGGCAACACGCAGGTCCTCGCCCTGCTGGCGTCTGGCGCAGCAGAGATGGCGACGGTGTGGTCCGACCAGGGCACGCAGGCGTTGAAGGACGGCCAGTTGCCGAGCTCGGTCAAGTTAGGTGAGATCACGCCGCCGTTCGCAGGCAGCCCCGTGTACCTCGGGGTGCCGCGTTATACGCCCCAGGGCCAGGTACGCCTCGTGGACGCGTTTTTGAACTTCGTGCTGTCGGTCCCTGTGCAGACGGACATAGTGAAGACGGTTGACGGTTTCCCCGGCGTCAGCCTGGCCGTGATGCCCCAAAGCGTGAGGAGCGAGTTCGGTCAGCTGGGGCAAGCAGAAGCCCTGCCCTATTCAGCAGACGTGGTGTCAGACATGGAGCGTGTTTGGCAACAGGACGTGCCATAAGCAGGGTGCCGCTCAATGCTTGCTAGGAAGCACCCTCGGTGGCCAGGTGGCGCGCGACTGAGAGGCGCACGTGCCTGAGGTCGGTGCCGCCACGCGTGAGGGCGTATTAGCCCCCGCCGAGTCGCCCTCCGCCCGGCGGAGGCGGCGTGAACGTAACAGCCCAGGAGGGCTTGCGTCCCTCCTGGGCTTCCTCCCGACCGTTTTTCTCATGGTGTTCGGCGGTGTACCGATCGTGCTTAGCTTTCTGCTCATGATCGGCCACCTAGGTGGCCCTAATTCTGCTGTGGCAGAGCTCGGCCAAGGCGAGATCGTGGGGCACGGGCTGGGCACGATCGGGGCGATCAAGCAGCTGCTTACAGACCACGCTTACCAGCAGGACATTCTGGCCACCGTAGCCGTTTTCTTGTCAAGTTCTGCTGTTGTGCTTGTCATAGCGATAGTCCTTACCGTCTGGTACAGGCTGCGGCCGAGCCGGCCCATAAACGTGCTGCAGTTCTTGGCTGTCGTGCCGTTGTTCGTACCCGTCGTCATCGCAAGCTTTTCGCTATGGACGTTCTGGGGCGACCGAGGGTTCGCAGACAGCCTGGCGACCTTGTTCGGCCTCTCCGACAGCCTTGTGCTAAGCGGCAGGCTGCAAGGGGTCGTTGTAGCAGAGATATGGGTCAGTTTGCCTTTCGCCGTCCTGCTCATGCGGGCCGCCGTAGCGTCGATAGGAGAAAGCTCCCTTGATGCTGCTCGTGACGCCGGTGCAGGGCCGTTCGTGATCGGCCTCAGGATCATAGTCCCCCAACTACGTAGGGAAGCCACGATAGTGTTCTGTTTCACTGCGGTCGGCGTCCTCGGCAGCTTCACCATCCCTTATATCGTCGGCCCGTCCAGCCCCCTTTTGCTTGGCGTGGACGCGGTGGACACCTTTAGCTCGTACAACGAGCCTCAACAGGCTGCGGTGGTCGGGTTTACCATCTTCGTGCTCGCCGCGCTCATAGGCGGCTTGTACGCTATTGGATCTAGGAGCCGGCGTGCACGGTCAAGCTAGCGCCGTACTGGAGGGAGCGCAGCCGCAGCGTTTTGCGCCTGTCAGGTGGGGCTGGCGGGTCGCTCAAGTAATACTGTTCGTGGCGGCGTTGTTCTTCATCGTCCTGCCGCTAGCATGGCTCGTGCTGCTGGCCTTCGCGCGCGGCTTTAGCTTTCCCTCGCTTGTGCCGACCTCGCTCACCCTGAGCTGGTGGCACACGGTCCTCAGCACTCCAGGCCTGCTCCACTCGGTAGTGCTGTCGGTCGTCACGGCACCTACTGTCGTCGCCATCTCCGCGGTGATCTGCCTGCCGGCAGCCTACGCTCTTGGCCGTTATGACTTCCCAGGCAAGCGGTTCGCGATGCTCAGCGTTTTTTCCATAAATGCCTTCCCTCGGATCAGCCTGTACATCGCAATGATACCGATGTTATTTGCGCTGAACCTGATGGGCACGTTCCTTGGCGTCGTCATAGTCCAGCTAATAGGGACCATATTGTTTATGACGTGGATCCCGGCCACCGGGTTTGCCGCTGTGCCAGCTGAGCTGGTTGACGCAGCGCGTGACGCCGGCGCGTCCAAGTTGCAGGTCTTCCGGCGCGTGCTATTGCCGCTAGCGCGCCCCAGTATCGCGGTCGCGGCCGTGCTGTCGTTCCTGGCTGCTTTTGACGAGGCCCAAGGCACCTTCCTGGTCGGTGCGCCAAATTACTTGACCATGCCTGTGCGCATGTACTCTCTAGTGCTCGACTACCCTGTCCAGTTCGCTGCAGTGTTCTCTTTGGTGCTCAGCGTGCCCTCGGTGGTGCTGCTCCTCCTTGCACGCAGGTACCTCTTCGCTGGCACGAGCGCAGCGCTGCACCTTCGCTAAGGTGAGCACCGTGGGCAACAAGGTCGGGCCGCCTAGCGCACAGGGTGCGTACAAAGGCTCGGAGCTGTCGCTAGAAAAGGTGAGCAAGTCGTTCGGTGGCGCTGCCGCTGTCAGGGAGGTGAGCTTTCGAGTGGAGCCGCAGGAGTTCGTGACGCTCCTCGGCCCTTCAGGAAGCGGGAAGACGACCATACTGCGGATGATCGGCGGCTTCGTGAAGCCCGACGGCGGCCGCATATTTATAGACGGGGCCGACGTAGCTCGCCTGCCCGTAGAACGGCGGCCTACCGCAATGCTCTTCCAGCAACTGTCGTTGTGGCCGCACATGACCGTCGCAGGCAACGTCGGCTTTGGGCTGGCGCTTCGTCACCGCCCGAAGCGGGAGATCGCCGAGCGCGTCGCGGAGCTGCTCAGGGTCGTGGGGCTGGCAGACTTTGGCACGCGCCTTCCTTCTGAGCTGTCGGGGGGCCAGCAACAGCGTGTGGCATTGGCTAGGGCTCTAGCGTTGGAGCCGCGCATACTCCTGCTTGACGAGCCCTTCAGCGCCCTGGACACAAAGCTCCGGGTCGAGCTCAGAAATTTCGTCCGAAGCTTGCAGAAAAGGGTCGGTACCACGACACTGCTGGTAACCCACGACCAGCAGGAGGCGATGGAGCTGTCAGACCGGGTAGTGGTGCTGCGCGACGGGGCGATCGAGCAAATGGGGAGCCCCGCTGAGCTGTACGACACGCCGCGGACGCCTTTTGTAGGCGAGTTCCTCGGGACCATGAACTTCGTGCGTGCGAGCATGCAGGCTGGTGCGATAGTGCTGGAGGGCGATGACGTCGTGGTACCCCTGCGGAGCTTGCCCAGTTCTTTCTCAGGTACCGCGCTGGTGGGTGCAAGGCCAGAAGATGTCGTAGTGAGCGCCGACGACTTGGGCGGGCATTTCATCGTGGAGTCCGCAGTGATGAAAGGCCATTACAACGAGGTCCTGGTGAGGAGCGGCCGATGGTCATTGCGCGCGTACGTGGCGCGGGGCACGCACTTGGACGTTGGGGGCCGGTGCGGGGTTTCGCTCGAGCGGGCACATGTCTTTGCTGAGGGCACCGGCGGGCCAGGTTACGAAGCCTTGTTGCAGGTGCAAGGAGCGGGCCTTGACGAGCACGTCCCGGCGGCCGGCGAGGCCAGGGGCTCGGTGCTCCGCTAGCGGACGGGAGAGATATGACCACAGACGAGAGGTCTTTTGGAGAGCAGTGCGCAACCCCGCTTGGGCGGGGGCCGGACGAGCTGCCGTTCGTGTGGGCGCACAGGGGTGCTTCTGCGCTGGCACCGGAAAATACGTTACGAGCCTTTATGCTGGCTGATGAGCTTGGCGCACAGGGCGTTGAGCTTGACGTGCAGCTGAGCGCTGACGGCGTGCCCGTCGTGCTCCATGACCCGTTCTTGTGGTCAGACGGCGATGGCCTGTCGCTTCACCCAGGCCAAGCCGGCGGCCGCCAGCTACGGAGGGTGCCTATAGCGACGAGCTCGTGGGCAGATCTGAGATCTGCGCAGGTGCGCTTCCCTGATGGCAGCATGGAGGGCCTGCCAAGGCTTGAGGAGGTCCTTGAGACGCTGCCGCCCCGGTTGTGGGTGGACATAGAGCTAAAAGCAGGCGCTGTTTATGACCCTCGGCTCGCTGGAGTGGTCGTGGGGTGCCTGAAAAACCGTCCAGAGAGGGTAATGGTGTCCTCTTTTGACCATATAGCTCTGCGAGAGGTCGCTGCTGCGGGCGCTCAAGTGGTCCTGAGCGCTCTATGCGACGCTCGAGTCGTTGACCCGCGCCTTGTCGTATCGGCTATCCCAGCACCGATGATCTCTCTGCGGCGGGCGTTCCTTTACGGTCCAGACGTCGACGCCTGGCGGGCCTTGGGAGTTGAGGTGGCCGTGTACGGCTCCGAGATATTGACCGACCTTGCGGAGGTCGTGTCTTGGCCAGTGTCGGCGATTTTCCTCGATGACCCTCGCCTTGACCTAGCGCTCAGCCGTCAGGCTAGCGGTGCTGAGCTCCCGTGAGAGACCAGGGCCACAGGCCGCACGGTGAGGCCGGTACTGGCGCAGATATCGAGAAAGAGCTACGACGTTTAGGGCCGCTTGTCCTAGAGAGCCTGCGCGGTTTTATAAAGCGGCACAACGACCTGAAAGTCGAGCGCAAAAGCGCAGCCTATGACCTTGTGTCCGACGCCGACCGTTCTATCGAGGCTTTGGTTTGGGCGCAAGTGCATAACGAACTGCCAGGTGACGGCTTTTTGGGAGAAGAGCACGGTTGGCGGAGCGGTCCCACGGGCAAGCGGGACTGGGTTGTCGACCCGGTAGACGGCACGATGAACTTCGTGAACGGCTTGCCTTGGGCTTGCTCTGCTATCGGGGTCTTGGCTGGCGAGGAGGCGCTGGCTGGGCTTGTCGTGGATCCCTACCACGAGGACATCTACCTCAGCGCCCCGGGACAGTCGGGCACCGAGCTGAACGGAGAACCAGTACGGGTCATGCCTGGAGATGACCTAGCGGGCAAGGTCGTCGTGCTTGAGGTACCTTCCGGCATATCCCCGGAGGTGTTGGCCCCCGTAGCGCGAGAGGTAACCCGACGGGGGGGCTCGGTGCGCGTGATGGGCTCGGGGGCTCTCGCGTTGGCCTGCGTGGCAGCCGGGCTTGCCCGAGTTGTTGTGCATGCCGGGCCGAAAATCTGGGACGTGGCGGCGGGGGTCGCGCTGGTTGAACATGCCGGTGGCATAGTGGTCGGGCGCGAAGCACGTTACGAGCTGGGCAGACCGGGCCCATTGGTCGCTGGGAGCGCCGCTAGCTGCGAGCTCCTGCAGCCAGCCCTGGCTGAGTGCGACTTGGGTGATGTCGAGCCGCTGCAGGCGTGGCCGTGAAGCCTCCAGCTGGAGCGTCTTTGCCTGGTGGCTCCTCGCCCGGGCGTGGCCCCGGGGAAGTTTTTGTTTGGGCGCACCGCGGGGCCTCGGCTCTGGCCCCAGAGAACACCCTGGCGTCTTTTTTGCTCGCCAGTGAGCTAGGTGCTGACGGCGTTGAGCTCGACGTCCAGCTAAGCGCAGACGGCATCCCCGTAGTGCTGCACGACCCCTTCCTTTGGGCTGACGGTAGGGACATCGTGCTTCGCCCTGCCCCATTGCAGCGGCACCGGATGCGCCCCGTGTGGGTGGCAACCTGTAGCTGGGACGACCTGGTAGGGAGACCTGTCATCTTCCCAGACGGTAGTGCTGCGAAGCTTTGGCGCCTGGAGGAGGTGCTAGAAGCGCTCCCGCCCGACCTCTGGGCTGATATTGAGCTTAAAGCCGGAGCTCTTTATGACCCCCGGCTCGTAAGCGTCGTTGTCCGTTGTGCGAGCCAGCGTCCAGGACGAGCAGTGCTTTCGTCCTTCGACCATGTTGCCCTAAAAGAGGTGGCCGTTGCCGCGCCAGGTTTGCCCCTTATGGCCATCCTGCACGCTCGCCCGGTCGAGCTCCGCTCGCTGCTGAGCAGCATCCCAACTTCCATGGCGTCTATCGACCGTCCTTTTCTTACGAGAGCGGACGTCGAGCGCTGGCGCTCGGACGGCATCGAGGTGAGCGTTGGAGGTGCCGACCTAGTCGAAGACATTGCCCAAGTGCTGTCTTGGCCTATAGCTGGGGTGTTCCTTGACGACCCGCGTCTCGCTATTGGCGGGGGCACCAAAGGTGCCGCCGAGGCGTCATCGCCCGCAGGGCCGCGGCCAGGCTGTCCCTAACTTAAGTTAACTGAAAGGTGACCGAAGGCCATGCAGCCTACACAGGGCTACTGAAATGCACATAAAGTCAATCAGTTCTACCTATTGCTTTGTCCACAAAGGTGAGCACCTCGCCCAAGTCGTGCGCGTCGTGCTGGCAGGGGCTCCTGTTGGCACGCAAGCGAAGGTGAGCATAACCGGCCCTGGCATCGACTTTGAGGGTAGCTGGGAAGGCCGGCTTGACCCGGCGCTCGCCGGCTTGGCCGGAGGCCCGGCCTGGGCGCCAGCACGAGATGTCGGGCTTCGGCGGCCTGCGCGCTTTGTGGCGGGGACTGACCCGCCCGAGGGTGTCGTGGTCGAGCTGCCGGTCATTTTTGCACAAGGCAAACGTCCTGGGACCACGGTGCCGGCGCAGGTCGTCGTCGAAGCAAGCGGGTGGGCAAGGGCTGCCAAGGGCCGTGCGCTCGCCCGAGCGAGGGGGGAGTTAGTTGTGCGGGCCCCAGGCTGGAGCATGGTGATGGTGCCACATTTCCACTACGACCCCGTCTGGTGGAACACTCAGGCTGGTTACACCTCAAGTTGGGACGACCTCTTATGGGCCCAGGACCGCAGGGAGGCCTTCCAACATAGCGGCCTGGCCCTTGTCGAGGCTCACCTGGAGCGGGCGCGCTCTGATCCCCGGTACAAGTTCGTCCTGGCAGAGGTGGACTACCTGAAGCCTTTTTGGGACCTTTGCCCAGAGCGCCGGGAGGAGGTGAGGGCGCTCATAGCCGACGGGCGCCTGGAGGTCGTCGGCATGACCTACAACGAGCCGAGCACCAACCTAATTGGAGCCGAAACGACGATCAGGGACGTCGTGCACGGCCTCGGGTTCCAGCGCGACGTCATGGGCGCTGCTCCCGAGAGCGCGTGGCAGCTCGACGTCTTCGGCCACGACCCGAACTTCCCAGGCATCATGGCAGCCTGCGGTGCCACCTCGTCAGCTTGGGCGCGCGGCCCGTTCCACCAGTGGGGCCCGCACAAGGAAACCGGTCGCACCTCGTGGGCGCAGTTCCCCTCAGAGTTCGAATGGGTGGCACCCAACGGCCTCGGTCTTCTTACTAGCTACATGCCTCTGCACTACTCAGCCGGCTGGGAGCTGGAACGCGCCAGCACGCTGGAAGGCGCCATGTGGCTCGCCTACGAGATTTTCTGCAACCTGGCAGAAAATTCGGCTACCAAAGTCACGCTTTTGCCCGTCGGCACCGACTTCAGCCCCCCTAGCCGTTTTGCTACCGACCTCGCCGAGCTGTGGTCCGCCCGCTACGCCTGGCCGCGCTTTAGCGTCGGCCTGCCGAAGGAGTTCTTCGCAGCGCTCAGAGCTGAGCTAGGCCGGGAGGGCAGGCAGGCATCGCCCCAAAGCCGCGACATGAACCCTATTTACACAGGGAAAGATGTGAGCTTCGTCGACACCAAGCAGGCTCAGCGCCAAGTAGAGGTCGCGTTGGCTGAGGCTGAGGCCATGGCAGCCCTAACCGTGCTGCTCGGCGGGAGCCCAGCTTGGCGCTCGCTTGACAAAGCGTGGCGACAGCTGGTTTTCAACGCCCACCACGACGGCATTACCGGCTCGGGGTCGGACCAGGTCTACCTCGACCTTTTGGGCGGTTGGCGCGAGGCGTACGAACTGGCCCGGCGTGCTGAGAGCGCCGGGCGCGCCGAGCTGGTAGCGGCAATAGGCACCAGAGGCGATGGCCAGGCCATCGTGGTTACCAACACCCTCGCAGGCGATCGCACAGAGGTCGTCTCAGCTGAAGTACCGGCCCCGCTGCCTGGAGAAGCGTTCGATGTCGTAGACGGCCTTGGCGCGGTGCTCAGCTCGGCAGCGGGACCGGGGCAGCGGTTGGGCACTCGGGCCGTTAGCTTCCTTGCGGCCTCTGTACCGGGCGTCGGCTACAAGACGTTCTGGCTACGAAAGCGCCCAGGGGCAGCTCCAGGATGGGCTGAGGTACCAGGCGTCGTCATCTCCAACGACCATCTGGAGGTCGAAGCTTCCCCGGCAAAGGGCGGGGGGCTGGCACGGGTGAGCGAACGGGACAGCGGTTTCGAGCTGGTGCCCCCGGGTGAGGTGGCGAACTGCCTTGTCGTCTACCCCGAGTACCCTGAGCACCCACGCTTTGGGGAAGGCCCGTGGAACCTGGTACCCTCCGGCCCCCCGTCGCGCTCGACCTCGGCGCAAGCGAGCGTACGCCGCCAGCGCTGCGCCCTGGGCGAACGGCTGGTCATCGAAGGGGCCATGCCGAGCGAGGGCTTCGCTTACCGTCAGGTGGCGACCCTCTGGCAGGGCTCGAGGCGCCTCGAGCTGCGGACCGAAGTGCACGGTTGGGCCAGCCATGACAGGCTGCTGCGGCTGAGCTTCCCGACCCGCCTCGTCGGGGCAACGCCGGTATCGGCCGTTGGGGGTGCGGTCATAGCGCGCGGGTTCGGCATCATTGACGTCGACTCTGCTGAGGCGCCCTGGACGCTCGACAACCCTGTGGCAGAGTGGGGCGGGCTGTCCACCACCCTGGTCGTCGAAGCCTGCGAAGCTGGTGGCCCTGTCTACCACACGCGTTCGGTGGGGGTCGCAGAAGTTGTGACGCCGTCGGGCCAGGGCGCGGCCCCCTGGGCAAGGCAACTGGTCGTCGCACTGGTGCAAAAAGGGGTGACCGCCACCTGTTCCGAAGCGGAGGCCAACCGCTATGGGGCACTGCTGGGAGACTCAAACCTGCCGGACTTCCGCATAGCCGTCGGCCGCCCTGAGGAGAACGCCTTCGTGGCGGAAGTGCTCGCGGCAGCGGGCCCCGCCTACCGACGAGAGCTAAGTACCCAACTTGCCAGCCGGGGCCGTGCGCTACTGCTCGTCCCTGCAGAGCGGCCTCTTAGGGAAGTTTGGGTGCCCAATGCGGACCTGCGCGCTGCTCGGGCATTGCCCGTGCTCATAGTGGCGGGCCGGCCAGGCAGCCAAGAGGCAGCCCTGTCGGCCCTTGTGGGCGACGTTGCAAGTGGACGGGTCCGGGTGGACCAGCCGAGACCCCTCGTGCCCAGGGCCGAGAAGGTCCCCGATTGGACCGTTGCCCTGCTCAACCGTGGCACCTTGGGTTTTGCTGTCGACACCGCCGGGACGTTGTACGCGTCTGTCCTGCGGGCCTGCAGTGGTTGGCCCTCTGGCGTTTGGGTGGACCCGCCGCGGCGCAAGGCACCAGATGGCTCGGCGTTGCAGCTGGAGCACTGGAGCCACGTCTTCGAGCACGCGCTCGTCCTCGGCCGTGGCGATTGGCGCCAAACAAGCATACCCGAGGAAGCGCAGGCGTACAACCGCCCGCTCCTAGCGTCCGTGGCCGAGCCAAAAGCGGGCCGGTTGCCGCCTACTTGCCGGTTGTTGGGCTTGCGCAGCGTGGGGGCGACGACCGCACGAGCCCCCGTACTTCTAGCGGCGCTGAAGCCCGCCGGCAACCCGCTCGCTTCTAGCGACGCTGCCACTTGGCCCGCGGCCGGGCCTGACGGGGCTCAGGTGACCCTACGAGCCTACGAGATGTCTGGCAACCCGGCTGAGGTGGAGGTCACCAGCTGGTTCCCGCTGTCGGGGGCTAGGAGGGCCAACCCGCTGGAGGAGCCGGGAGAGGAGCTGGCCGTGGTAGCGGTGCCGGCTGAGGGGGAAGCGCCCAGCGGCGACCAAGCGGTGCGCCTCTGCGTCGGCCCAGGAGAGCTTTGCACCGTGCGCCTCCAGTTCGGGCCATCGCAGTTCGAGGCTTCCCCCGGCGCTCCGTCTAGAGGCTCGTTTGGCGCTGCCCAATCGGACCAGCCGCACGACGTCGAGGTAGCCCAGCCTGTCTTCAGCCGTTACTGGCTCCACAACAAGGGAGCGGCGCCGATGGGCAACCAGGGCTTGGCCGTCCACGTCCTCACTACCTCCGTGGTGGCACGCTCCGGCCACGACGTCCAGCTGGTCACCCAGGTGACGTCGAGCTCCGCCAGGGCCCCTCAAGCGGGTCGCGTGAAGGTCGTCGCTCCTTCGGGTTGGCTGGTTGATCCCGAGGGCCAGGACTTTTTTCTTGCCCCTGGGGCCTTCCTCCGAAAGCCCGTACGTGTGGCGGTACCCGAGGGTTGCAGACCGGGCCGGTACTTCCTGGCGGCACGAGCTGCTGATGACGCGGGCCAGTTCCAAGAAGACGTCACTACGGTCGACGTCGGCCCAGACCTCCCTGAAGCGACGACAGCGGCTCGTGCGAAGCTGGGCGCCGACATGATAAGCGGTGCGCTCACCTCAATGACAGGCCCGGTCCCGTTCCGTTACCCAGGCGGGCAGGTGCCGGCTGAACTTGAGGCGTCAGTGGACAGCCTCGCCGTAGAGGTGCCACCAGGGCCTAAGGCAACATTAGCCCTGCGGCTTGCAAACCGCACCAGTAGTGAAATACGAGGCGGGGCGCAGTTGCTTTGCCCGGTCGAAGCGTGGCCATTGGTACAACCTTGGGAGCAGGGCTTTGTGATAGCGCCGGGCGACGAGCTAAGGGTGGA
>JBMFUG010000054.1:0-18519 GCA_049966695.1 Acidimicrobiales bacterium
GGGACGCAGTCCCGAAGCTCACTCGGACGCCATTTTCACGCGGGCCCGGCGCCCCCGGCACACTGACTACTTGGAGAGCAACGGTTCAACCAAGGAGCCATTGGCTTGTTTCAAGCAGCTTGCGCTGGCATTAGGTACTCCATAGCGGTCGCTTCGTCATCGAACACGTTCGCGCTGGTCGGGAGGACAAGCGCTTCGAGGACCCTGCGCACAGCGGGCTGGCTACAGCAAATGGCAGCGTCGCCCCCCGTTGCTCGTACCCAGCGCACAGCGTGAAGCAAGCCGGTCAGCCCCGCAGTGTCCACAACGGGGACTTGAGACAAGTCAAACACAACCCATGGCTGGCCACCGATCTGTAGCAAAGAAGTCTCCAACGCTTCCTTGCCCAGCAGGTCGAGATCGCCCGACATGCGACATACCACGCCACCGTGTGCAGCCTGCAGTTGTACCTTCATGTCCCCAGCTCCCTTCATCTCATGCGCTCGATGGTACTAGCTTAGTGCTGTTGATGAGGAGAGCCTCTAGTAGAGGTGAAGAACTACCTAAGAGTACCGGGGCCGGGCCCTTAGGCTGCCTTTGGTTTCTCCTCAGCTTCGCGTGGGAGCCTGCTGGCCGGCTGCTGGCGGCCAACCCGGAAGTGGCCTGGCCGAGCCTGACACGGCGACGTTCGCCGCGACACCTCTTGGCCGGCCGTCTTTGCGACTGGTGCTTTTTTTGTGAAGCTGGTACGGCTTTGTGTAGCGGGTAGGCAAGAGGGCGGCGACGTGCGGTCACCTCTGGCGCGGCTGCGCCATTGGGCGCCCTGGCCTAGGCCGTCGAGGTGCCCGCGCTTGGCCCGTGGGGAGGACCATTTGCGATCCCGCTCATGACGTCGGACAGCCGGTCTCGCACCAAAAACTCCCCCGGCCTCGCGCGTGGGTGCCCGGAGCCGCAAAGAAGACGCGCTGGCTGCGTTTAGCCCAATAGGCCGTGCGCTTCAGCCGGTAAGACTGTAGGGCGCACGCCGTGCAAGACATAAACGGTGCCTAATGACCCCGTTGCTCGGCTCAAAGCAGGTGCAGCGACAACCTTGGTACGCTTTGCTCCATAGAGGGGGCCCGAGCGGGGAGCACGGCTTGCCCCGTCCCCCGCTCGGATGAGGCAGTGCTCGGTCAGGCTCTCCAATTCGCTCGGATTTGTCCGACGTTCCTAAGGTTAATGAGTTTTCGCCGCGTCGGGCTATATCGCCACCGATCATGCCGGGTTGGCACGCTTACCCGGTTCGCGAGGTCTTTGGCAAGCGCTTTTTCCCTGCCGGTCTGGGTGGACAATGACGTGAACCTGGTTGCATAGAGGGAGTTGCGCAGTGGGCTCGCCCGCAGGCAACAGCACATGGTCTACCTGAAGATCGGTACTGGTATTGGCGCCGGTATTGCCCGCAATGGGGCCCTATATCGTGGAGCGCAGGGTTGTGCGGGCGACATAGGCCATGTGGCCGTTCGGGAAGGGCACGACGTAGTGTGCTGCTGTGCCAAGCGCGCTTGCCCGACAGCTTCGGCTGAGGGCGTCTTTGGCGCGTGCCGGCATTGCTGCGGCTATGGTCACGGATGAGCTTTTCGCTACCCCCCGAGTGGCGCGCTGGCTTAGGCACGGTACGCCAGCGGGCATGGTGGAGCTGGCCAGCGCCCAATGACGGGGCCGCACTTGACAGACCGGGAGCCATTGACAGACCGGGAGCCTGCAAACCTTCGAGACCGCTGCCTCGGTCAGTTGTCGCGAGTCCTTGGCTGGCTGGCCTTTGGCTTGCCAGCGCTGGTGACGTCACAGGCCGCTGTGCCCAACCCCATCGCTTAGGCCGCGAGGCCCTTCAGATGGTCAAGCCCCAGACCTTTGGCACCGGTGCGCACCTGGGTGACATGTCTGGAGCCCTCGGCAGGCCGCCCCAGCATATGTCGTTGATAACATATGCAATATCTAGCATATGAGGCCGTTGTGGGCCGCCGTACGAGAGGAGAGCACGTCATGCTGCAGACCGGACTAGAGCACATCGAGTCGGAGCAAGCCTTCCAGGACACCATAAAGGAAAACGACAACGTTATGATCTGCTGTGGCCGTATGGGCCCGATGTGCCTGCCCGTGTACGACGTTATGGAGACGCTGGCACCCGACTACCCGCACGTGGCCTTCCGGGACATGGACTTTGACGAGCCAGTGGCCCGGGTTATCCGCAGGTTGCCGGAGACCGCTGGTTTTATGGGGTTGCCGTTCACCGTCTACTTCAAAAACGGCAAGGTCGTCGCCGCAACGAGCAGCATCCAGACCATGGAGCAGGTCACCGCGATCCTCGACAAGCACTTCGGTGCTCAAAGCTGACCGGCTGCCAAGATGAGCACGGTCTATGACGTCGCTATCTTGGGAGCAGGGCCGGCAGGCCTGACAGCGGGGATATACGCTGCTCGAGCCCGGCGCTCGGTGCTCGTCCTTGACACCGGGACCATCGGCGGGCAAACGGTCCTCACCGACAGGGTGGCGAACTACCCAGGTGTGGCTGAGGTCTCGGGCCGGGAGCTCTCCCAGACGATGGCGAAGCAAGCCGTGGCCTTTGGGTGCGAGGTCAAGGCGTACGCTCGGGTCGCGCAGGTTGACCTGACTGGCGAGGTCAAGACCGTAAGGCTGAAAAACGGCACCTTGTTTAGTGCCAAGGCGGTCATCATCGCCTCTGGGGGAGTACCGCGCAAGCTTGGGGTGGACGGAGAGGAGCGGTTCATCGGCCAGGGGATCTCCTACTGCGCCACCTGCGATGGCGAGTTTTTCACCGGCCTCCCGATTGCTGTTATAGGAGGCGGTAACTCCGCCCTTGAAGAAGCGGTGTCGTTGAGCCGCTACGCCTCAACCATCACAGTCGTCCACGAGTTCGACCACTTCCAGGCTGAGCCTTGGATCGTCGCTGAAGCGCAGGCCAACGAGAAGATCAACTTCCTCATGAACCAGCGAGTGCTCGCTTTCACAGGGGACCAAAAGCTGTCTGGCGTACGCTCGGCCGACAAGGCTACCGGGGCCGTCAATGAGACCCTGGTCGACGGCTGCTTCGTGTTCATCGGTTACGTGCCCAACTCCAAAGCCTTCGAGGGCCAGGTCAAACTGACCGAGCGTGGCGAGGTCGTCACCGACGAAGCGCTGAGGACTAACCTGCCTGGGGTCTTTGCCGCCGGCGACGTGCGGCACAAGGGGGTCCGGCAGATCACCACTGCGGTGAGCGACGGCACGATAGCCGCGCTTTCGGCCCTTGAGTACCTAAATGAGGCTGCTGCTTGACGGACTTTTTGACTAGTGCCTGCAGGGCGCTTGGGCACCCGCTCCGGAGAGTGCTGTTGCAGGCACTATCCCAAGGCGAGTGCGACGTGGGCAGCCTTAGTGCTGGCTTGGGCGTGGACCAGCCCACAGTGTCGAAGCACCTTGCTGCGCTCCGCAGTGCTGGGCTGGTCCAGGCCCGTGTCGATGGCCGGCGTCGTTGCTACTCGCTTGCCCACGAAACGGTTGTGAAGCCGCTGCTTGGCTTGCTCGCTGAGCTCGAGGCCCGTAGCTCTCGTTAGAGCTGCGGGCTGGCGCGGGCTTGCCTCAGCCCAATGGGCTAGCGCTTGGCCGTGGTGGCGTCAGTCCTGAGGTCACCAAGCTGTGACCGGACTGCCCCTGGGCGGGTTTGTGCCATGTGGAGCGTTGTGAGTGGGTGATATCGACCGTCCAGCGCAGGAGCCCCAGCGCGACCATCGCCCCGCCTGCTGCACAGACGCCGTTCCAGCCCTGGCTTGACCATAGTTCGGCTGAGATGGTCGAACCGACGAGGCCGCCCACGAAATATAGGGTCATGTAGACCATGTTGACCCGGCTGCGTATGCCTTCACCCAGGCCGTACACGACACCCTGGTTGGTGACTTGAGTCCCCTGCACGCCTAAGTCCAATAGGACGGCGCCAGCTATGAGCGCGAGCATGTTGGTCTTTCCCAGGTCCGACAAGCCCCATGAGGCGAGCCCAATTACCAAGAAGGTGCCTGTGGCTTTCCTCTCGTGCCCGCGGTCCACGAAGCGCCCAGCCATCGTCGCGATCGACGCTCCGGCGAGGCCCGCGAGCCCGAAGAGCCCTATCTCCGCCGGGCCCAGACGGTAGCGTGGGCCGGCGAGCAGGAACGCCAAGCTTGTCCAAAAGCAGCTGAACGAGCCGAAGCCGAGGGCGCCGTACAGTGCCCGCAGCCGCAGGAGGCGTTCGTGCCTGGCCAGACGGAGCGCGCTGGTGATCAAGCTACCCCAGGTCGCATGGGTGCGGCCTGGTGGGTCCACGGGGAGCATCCCCCATAGCCCGATGGCCACCAACAGCGTGAGAGCGGCGCCGATGTAGTAAACGGTCCTCCAGCTCCCGAGCTGTGCGGCTAAGCCGGCCCCGGTGCGCGAGAGCAGGATGCCGATCAAAAGGCCGCTCATGACCGTGCCCACCACCTGACCTCGACGGGCCTCAGGCGCTAGGTCAGCAGCGAAGGGGACCGTTACTTGGGCTACGCACGACAGCAGGCCAACTCCAACTGAGACAGCGAGCAGGGCGCTGATAGTGGGGCTCAGGGCGCTGATAGATAGTGCGGCAACATCGGCCAGCATCAGCACGACAATGAGACGACGCCGCTGGACGAGATCCCCGAGCGGGACAATGAGCGCTAGCCCGATTGCGTACCCCGCCTGGGTAAGGGTAACGAGCAGGCCAGTTGTCGACTGCGAAGCGTGCAGTGCACGGGCGATCGAGGCCAACAGGGGTTGTGCGTAGTAGAGGTTGGCGACGCTCAAACCGGCCGTGGCAGCGAGAAGGAGCACCAGGCCGGACGTGACCTGGCGTTCAGTGGGCGGGGCAGCGGTGTCGACAAAGGGCTCGGACCGCACCCGTCCACCCTAGGCGAGCGAGCGAGATGTGAGCTTTCCCTCTTGACGGTTCCCGTGCGCACCTGCCCGATGGGCCGGCGTAGCAGGCGCTCGCCGAGATGAACTGGGCGACAGCAAGATCCCGGCCATAGCCACGGCGACTCGATCCGGCCCATTACCGCCCGCAGCCGCCGCAGGGCTTCGGTCCCGCCCGGGCCGCCGAGCTCGATGCTGGAGCTGCCCGAGGCCGGCTCTCCTTGGGCGTCGGGTCGACCGAGGCAGGCAGCGAAACGACGAGCAGGGCCCCCGGGGTGGCTCGAGCGGCTTCAGTCAGGGCTTGGGCGAAGCTGATGTGCGCATCGAAGCTGCCACCGGGGAGGCGGCCTTCGGGCCCGTAGAGCTGGCGGGCGTAGGCCACCCGCTCGTCGACGAGCACCAGGTAGGGCGAGCAGGTCGGCCAGCGCCGCGCCTGGGCTGGTCCCGCTTTGGTCCGCCCCCTCCACCAGGGCATAGCCGTCCTTGCCCATGAGCTGCCAGGCCAGCTCGCCTTAAGGTGTCGACACCTCGGTACCGTCTGGTTTCCTCGTCGGCTGGCCCGGTGCGATCTTGGTCCCGACCAGCGCGGCCCGGGTCACCGCCGGCAGCTCGCCGGTGCCGGCACCTCGGAGCAGGTCCTGCAGCTCTTGGGGGAACGCCTCGA
Organism: Acidimicrobiales bacterium; assembly: GCA_049966695.1. GTDB lineage: Bacteria > Actinomycetota > Acidimicrobiia > Acidimicrobiales > Palsa-688 > JAKAWM01. The sequence goes on from JBMFUG010000054.1 coordinate 5,582, forward strand.
GGGCGAGCCTCGAGCACAGGTGCCAGAGGGCGATCAGGGTGTGGGTCTTGCCGCCGCCGAAGGTCGTCTGGAGGTCGACGACCGGCACCCCGCCCGTGCCCGAAAGCCTCTTGGCCGCTTCCACTAGCAGCTGGCTCAAGCCTTCGGTCAGGTAGGTGCGGCGGTAGAACTCGACCGGGTCGGCGTACTCGGCGGCCGCTCGCTCCGCCCCGGTGGCCACCTAGTGCAGGTCGGCAGCGAGCTCTGCTAGGTCGTAGCGCCCGGTAGGTGTCGTCGGCGTTGAAAGCCTCGTTGTGCGCTTAGCGGTTCCGGGTTGTGCGCCTAGCGGTTCCGGGTGTCCCGCAGCTCGAAGACCAAGTTGCGCTCAGCCTTAGCCAGGCGCTGGCGGAAAGCCGTGTCCCACGCGTCGGCCATCACCCGCAAGAGGAACGCCGGGTCCTGGGAGGAGCCCTCGTCGCTAGGCCCGTGGGGCCCAGGCAGCAAGCCCTGGCCGGCCGCCGTCTTCATCTGCCGCTCCACTAACGGCCCGAGGCCGGGTGCCAGCAGCTCGAAGGCCCGCCCGACGCGTTCCCGGTTAATCGTCGCCATCTTTCGCCTCCAGTTCCGACCGGACAGCAGCAACAACTTCTTCGGCGAAACGGGCGAGGCGCTCGGCGAGGTCGCGCCCGGCCTCCACAAGGTCGTCGGTGTACCGGCCGTCTATGGCCCAAGGGTTGCAAGTCGCCAGCAGCTCACGGTCCATTCCGGCGAGCCTGCCGGGCCCCATGCACAGGTCGTGCAGGACGAGCAGGTTGTGGGTCTTCTTGAACGGCACGCCGGCGTCGATCAGCGTTGCCTTTAGTGACTTCTCAACGACGAGGTGCGCTATAAAGCAGACGAGGCGAGCCGGCGACCCCTCGTCGCGCTCGATCGCGTGCATACCCCGAAGGTCGTCCTCGACATTTGCCATCCAGCGCCGGGCCTCGTCCCGGTTGTTGTCAGGCAGCTCGCTCATACACCACCCGTCCCTCCCGGAGCGGCCAGTAGTGCATAGACCCCACGACATCACGGCGACGCTCGCACTCCCGCAGGTCTGTGACGAACACTTGGACAGGTACGGCACCTCCCAGCTCGCCGTACAGCTCAGCCTCCAGCGAACGCCGTTGCGTATAGTCCATCGAGCGCAGCACGACCATGATGTCGATGTCCGAGTCGGGGCCGTCGTCACCACGAGCGACCGAACCGAACAGGATGACGCGCTCGGGGTTGCTCGCCCGGACGAGTTTGCCCACGATTTCTGGCACCCACTCCGCGAGCGTCCGGCCCTCGTACACGGCCTTGCCCCCGACCACCTCGAAGAGAGCTTCCGTCATAGCCCGAGCCTCGCCTGCTGGGGCGGCGGAGAGCCGGCGGCCAGAGCGGTAACCAGGGGCCAAGACGTGACTAGCAGGTTGTAGCCCAGGGCGTCCTCGGCCCAGCCTCGCCGCTCGCATATCGAATACAGGCGGTAGGCGAGGTCCCTCGCGGCGTACCCGAGCCCTCCGACCTTTCGCAAGAGGTCAGCGGCTTTGGGCTCACCTTCTTTGTCGATGGCCCTCACAAGGTGCTGGGCCACTTCCCATACGGTCACGTGCTTGTCGGTTGCAGGGTCCCAGCCCGCCGGCAGTTCGTCGCGCGGCACCAGTCGCACGCGCCCAGCCCGAGCGACCAATATCCCCGCCTCTTCCAGCCCTCCCACGGAAACGTCCGTCGCCTGGGCCAGCCCTTCGGCGGGGTCGTAAGCGGCCTCTTCAAAGCCGTACTGCTCAAACCACTTGACTGCGAAACGGGTGCCGGCGTCGAGCTCGCCCTCTTGCTCGGCCAGCACCTCGTCGAGAACTTGGTTGATGAGCGCCAGCGCTGTCCGCACGGTCATGGGGTCGCCGTTCGCCTCGACCACTTTGGCATAGCGAGAGAACACAGCCATCCCTGGCCCGATCGCTGCCTGTGCCAGGTCGACGGGGGCGATGTTGCCCTGTTGCAACTCTCGCAGGGCCTTCGGCAGCTCAGCATGAAGCGCGGCGAGGAACCCCCGGCGGTCCGTAATGCCGGCGTTTAGGCTCCTCGCCCGGCAGGCCAGAACGATCGAAGAAGCGAGCGCATTGGTCCCGCTCGCTAACATACGACTGCCAAGTTCCGTGCGTAGTGGCCAAGTACCAGTAACGGCTAGGCTTGGTAGAATGAGCCCTGCGAGCATCGTCTCCCACCCGGTAGACGCGACACCGCCCTCGTTGTGCTCTGACTGTTTGAACGCATAAAACACCGTCAACGGGTACTCAGGACCGGCTGCGTGCTTCAACTTGGTGAAGGCTCGCTCGAAGCCTACCTCGAAAAGCCGCTGTGCCTCGTACTTGCTACCCCCATGGCGGTAGGGGCTCGCAATGAGTTCTGCCTCTTTTGGTGTGAGCAATGTCGCGAAAAGGTCCGGGTAGACATCCCCGATCGACCGCCGGAGCCATACGTAGAAAAAATCGGCCAAGTCTGCATAGCCATCGTTGTCATAATATGGGGGGTCAGTTGCCAGCATTCCAGGCACAACTTTGGTACTCGCCGTTACGTCAACTTGGGACACTTTTGCCCCGCCTTTGCTAGATGGGCGGTCAAAGACTTCCCAGAGCGAGAAGATGCTGGTAGCAAAATCACCTCCGGCACCTCCCAGCGGGTTGGCCTCGACAAAATCACAAGTCATCGGTAGGGCTTGCCGTTGGAACGTCCCTCGCAGCCGATCCTTGTTGGTCTCCCACGCACATAAGGTAGAGTTGCGGTCTGCCATTTTGTCCACTGCGAACGCCAGATATGTCGTTACGGCATCGGCGTGATCGGGGACGCCTCCATCATCGATAACCTTTTTACGTGCGTCACGGACAAGGCCCGAAAACATGCACAGCGCCAGCAACTGGCGGTTCGTAAACAGGTCAGCGTGCTGTACCAGATCGTAAGCTGGTGGCGAAAACCACCGAGGATTGTTAGGCATTGTGCTCTCCGGCACGTTGTCCGGACGTGGGATCTGGGCTGCCTGCTCGTGTGCCGGCACCGGGGGCACGTATATGCGCTCTCGGTTACCTTCCGCGACGATGGCCATGAGTCGAGCGCCCATCCGGCTGGCCTTACCCTCGGACCTGATGTGAGGGAGCGGGACAGGAGAGCCGCACACCAGGCACGTCGCGCCGTTTCGCCCAACTGTGCCCTCCACGGCCGAGCCCCTGGCGCCGTGGCCGATCTCGAAGCGCACCGACTTGCCTTCCACGATGGGCTCGGCCCAGGCCTCCTTGCCCTTCTTTTTCCCCAACCAGAGCGAACGGGCCAACGGCATACGGGCGCCACACGCGGGGTTCGGACAGGTCACCGTCCTTGCCCAGATCCATGCGATGACCGTCGCCTCTCCGCCACCGGGCAATTGAGCGCTCGGGTAAAGGTGGCCAATGCGCTTTTGGGCCTCCTCGCGCCTCCACGCCCCGTAGTAGCGCACGTCCTCGGTGAGCCCCTGCGCACCTTTCCACGCCCTCACGTCGAGCCTGCCATCGCCGTCGCTGGGCCGCACGGGAGGCCGGCCCGCGAACCGTGCGAGCTCGACCAGCGCCTTGGTGATGAGGACGACCACCGGGTTGAGGTCGCTGGCATGCGCTTCCAGGCCCAAGCGCTGCGCCTCCAGCGGGATCGAGCCTCCCCTGCAAAAGGGGCCCAGGACGGCGGGCGGCTGCTCGCCACACGAGCGGCGGATCTCCTCGCGGGCTTCCACCAGCACAGCTTCGTTGGCGGAGGCTTCCCATGGCACCAGCCGCTCGATGATGTCAAACAACCGTCGCCGCTCGGCCTCCTGGGCCTCCTCGGTGGGGAACCGCTCGGGGTGAGCCGAGGGGTCGTCAACCAGCTGGGCGAACAAGACGGCCCGACAAGCTGCCAGCGGCCGGCGAGCCCACCACAGGTGCAAAGTGGAGGGGTGGCCGTGGCGGAGCGACGTCTCCCGAGCCGCCTCCCGGTTGATGGCGTCCAGCGGCAAGGCCACTTCAGTCCGTCGCCTCCGTTGAGGCTTGGCTGTGCTGCCTGTAATGGTCCCAGCTCACTCAGCGTCCCTCCTGGTCACCTATATTGGCACCCCAGCCGGGGCTCCGGGGTGACGTTGGATAGAGGCACGCACGCGCACCGATGGCGCGGACAGGCCTCGTAGCACCGCTGATCGCAGAGATTGCCTCGGCCTGACAGCGATCAGCTCGCGGCACGTTGGCGTTCTGCCGGAGACGTATGAGCGACAAGTGGGAAAGCGGTCGAGCTGGTCGCTGACTACTTGCCAAGACAGCTTCACGGCCAAAGCTTCGAGGGGAGCCGGTCCGCGCGCCCGAGTACGTTTGCTCCCATGGCCGTCGCCGCCACCAACATGAGCACTCCTGACACCGACGTGTCGGACATGCGCGACGGCGCGCGGCCCCGGTCGTCGATAGCGAGATCGGTCGTCGGCTGGTGGGGCGTCGCGGTCGGCTCCTGCGTGATCTGGACGGTTGCCGTCGCAATCTGGCTGTCACCATCGAAGCTCGCCACGGCGCCAGCCTTGTCCCGCTCCAACTCTGTCCTCACCACTATGGCGACCCTCTCCGGCGCGGCCATCGTCCTCGCCCTGACGGCTGTCCTAGTGGGCTTCCAGATGGTGTCACGGTTCGGTTCGCGGGCGAGCCGGACGGTCAGAACCATGCCGGTGGGCGGGTTGGTGGTCGGCGCCGGCTTACTTGGGGTCGCACTCCCTCTATGGGCGGGTGCTGGACCGTGGCCATAGCTGCGTACCTCCGGGCTCGGCGCCTTCTCCTGGACGGTCCTCGCGCTCGGTGCCGCCGGCTGTCGGGTTCTCGCCCGCCTCAACCCCCGGTGGCTAGCGGTCCACCAGGTCAGACGCCTCTACCGGCATGGCACTTCCCCGATCGAGGCTGACCAGGCACAGTTCCTCGACACCCAGTCCGTCCTTTTGGAGATCGCGGATGGGGCGCCCGAGGGAGACATCGACGCTCCTGTGGCCTATCGCTCCATTGCCTACGTCAGTCTGGTCAACCAACGGGTTGCCGGCTCTGGCGAACACCTATCGGAGCTGACGGAGGTGCTCGGGGCACGTGCCCGGTCCTTCGCACACCGAGGCCAGTCACCTGCCGATCTCGCGAAATTGCTCTCGCTGATTGGGATAGTCAGCGACGATGACGAGGTCTGTACAAGCGTCTTGCGCCAACAGGCAGGCTTAGTACAGGAAGCAATCGCACAACGTCGACAGCCGGTCGTACGCGAGCTCCTCGACGAAGTGGCAGCCTTCGCAACTGAGCGTCTACGAGCACTACTTGAGCCGGCTGCGATCGCCTGGCTGGTCGATCAGGTCCCCATTGCCAACGAGCACGGGCCGTGCCTTGCTGTGCGCGATCGGAAAGAGAGCCCTGCCGGCCCACGTGCTAAGCCCGCAAGCCCGCCGGGTAGACAACATGCCCCGTTCACCTGGATCAAGGAAACCACGCCTCCGTCCCGGCTCGACGTTGCCGCGCTGGCCGCCCTACTTCCGCCGGCTAAAGGTCGGACGCCACCACAACGTAAGGAAGCCGAGGTCATCAAGATCGTGCCCACGCTTGTCAACCCTGCCCAGGCCCGTAGGGAGGAGAGCACAGACAACGGGTGCGACCGCGAGGACCTCATTGAGCGCGGGGACCTCATTGAGATCGCCAAGCTCGGCGATTACCTCAGCGGTGCCGCACCGACCACTAGGGCTCGGACCAACACTCACTAGAACGATCAAAGGTCCGATCAGGAGTGGCTAGCCACGCTCCGCCGCCGGGAAGAACAATATGCCGCGTACAACGTCCTCGAAGCTACCGTGGAGTGCCTCACGGCTGCTTGCGCTGCCCCAACTGCGGAAGACAGTAGGTGGCCAGGTGGCTGGCGAGGTAATGGCGCATTCGCAGCCGATATTGCTCGCCTCGCTGGGCCGGCGCTGACCCTCTACAAGTCGGGCCGGTGCACGCCGACCGACCGAGCCGAGGAAGCCATCGAGTACCTGGCGAACCGGCTCGTTCCAACCGAGCGGGCCAACGGGGAGCGTCGGCCAGCGCCCGATCCCATCGGCTGGCGAGTTCCCGAGGCAATGCTTCGATGCAAGGCCGCCGAGCAAGCGACCGAGACCTTACGAGAGCTCGCCATCTAAGCCTGGAGGGCCGGCTTCGACCGGAGAGCCCTTCTGACCATCCGCCTTCTCATTGCCGTCTACACTGCTGTGGTAGCCGGTGGCGATGCCAGCCATGCAGAGGAGGTTGCGCATAACTCACGGCCGGCTGTGACCCGGACCGCGCGGTGGAGCGACTGCACGATCGCGGAACGGTGGCGGAGCCGACAACTTGTCCTCGCACTCGCACCAGAGATCTGCGCCCTGGGCAACGCGGTCACCGGGGTAAAGGACGAAGCCACTTGGGAGAACATCTTCGGCGTCGTCGACAAGATCGGGTGGTCGCCCTACGGCAGCGCAGCGGAAGCTGCCGCAGAGGTGTGCCTCAACTTTCTCGCTGGCCTCGGCGCCAGCGCTGACGCGCCGTACTTCAGTCGACCATGGGATGTCGTCACGTGGGAACGGCATCCTTTGTCAGCAGCTTCTCAACTTCCTGAACAGGTTAGAGGCCGGCTTGTAGCTGCTCGCCGCTTCGTAGAGCGTGGACTCGGCCGGGGAAAGGCCGAAGCCGACCGTGTAGGCGAAGCGCTCGGGGAAAAGGGGCTTGCCCTCGAAGGTGAGCAGCTTATCTTTCACCATCCGCCTCATGAGCCCGACCGTGTCGAGGTGCCCACCGGCCCGCCGGCGCCTCCCCTCGAAGCGGTGCGGGCCCACCAGCGCCAGGAACAGGCCGAAGTCCTCGTCCTTGACGGCATGCGGCGTGGCCGTGAGCAGCAGTAGGTGACGGGTCGTCCCGGCCAGCAGGCGCCCGAGCTTGTAGCGCCGGGTCTCCCGGACCTCGTCGCCCTCGTAATGGGCAGACATTCGTAATGGGCAGACATGCGGTGCGCCTCGTCCACCACGACCAGGTCCCAGTCTGTAGTTTGCAAGCGGGCCTGGACGTCGTCGTTGCGAGAGAGGTGGCCCATACGGGCGATGACGAGGTCCCGCTCGGCGAAGGGGTTGCCGGTACGGCTCGCCTCGATGTCCTCCCGGCCCAATATCCTGAACTCCAAGGAGAACTTCTCGCCCAGCTCGTCCTGCCACTGGGCGACCAGGCCACCTGGGGCGACCACCAGGCAGCGGGCCACGTCCGAACGCGGCAGCAGCTCCTTGATGTAAAGGCCGGCCATGATCGTCTTGCCGGCGCCGGGGTCGTCCGCCAGCACGAAACGCAAGGGTTGGTGGGGCAGCATCTCGCCGTAGACGGCCCTGACCTGGTGGGGGAGCGGCCGGATCTGGGAGAGGTGCACGGCCAGCATGGGGTCGAACAGGTAGGTAAGGCCGATCCTTCTCGCCTCGCTGGCCAGGATGAAGGTCTCGCCATCGGCGTCGAAGCTCCACCGGGCCCCTTCGCCGCCAACATTGAGAGCCGGCTCGTCAGAGCGGTAAAGCAGGCGCTCGCCCACCGTGCCGTCGGCGTCCCGGTAGGTAAGGGTAATGGCGGCGCTCCCATGCCATGCCACGGTCACCGCAGTCACCTGCCGCCCCGGCACCACGCCCTCGATTACTGCGCCGGGCGCGAGGTCTTCCAATGTGGCGCTCATGGCAACCTTGTGGTTCTCAGTGCCGGTCGTGAACGCATGGAAATATCATCGCAGGCGCGAACCATCGCACCGCTGTCATTCCGCTGCCACCGGTCACGTACCGACAACGGCATGTGCTGGGATGTGCCCGGTCAGGGCTTCAGCCTGGGGGCCGCAGGCGCCGCACTAGGCGTTCAGGCTCGGCCACCAGCCCGAGCCAATAAAGGTAAGGAAGAAATGACAGATCGGTTGGCACATCCCCATCGTGCGCCATAAGCAGCACTCGGTCCTGGCGAAGACCGGCAATATTTTTGCTCGCAAACCCGTGCCTGGCATTACGTAGGACACGCAGGTAAGAGGCGACAGCCTCCTCGTATTGCTGTACCACTACGTTCCCACTCCGGTCCGGGGCCCTCACACCTCTTGGCCCCACCACAGAGCTCAAGAAAACGCCGCTTTGCATCGCCTGGAGTGCATCGAGCACCCTCTTAGCCGTTGGTAACAACAACGCCTTCGAACCAGCTGGCAGCGCAGAGCCAACTGTAGCGAAGGCTCTTTGTGCCCGCGAAAGCTTGCAGGCCCGACGCTCGGCAGGGCAATTGGTCGAGGGGAAAAAGCCACCCGGCAATACGGTAAAGCACGCTCCCGCCGCGACGAGGCTGGGGTCAGCTTGCCGAAATGTCAGCCAAAGGGCTGACCAACCGGACACTTGGCGGTCAACGCGTGGAGGTCTACCGTATGGCTACCTTATGGGGTTGATGGCCACCGAGAACGCGGGCCGTGATGATGCGGACGGTGGCTGCTCGCCGGACCAGCCGGTGGCCCCGCCGGTAATAAATAAGGGTACCCAACGATGAGCATGGCGGACCGCGGGTGGTCCGGTTGCGTTACGCGGGGACGTGCGAGCTGTGCGGGGCCAGCATCGCGAAGCGAGCGCAGGCATGGTACGACCCAGGACCCAAGAGGGTCCGCTGCATAGGATGCGAGCCGGTGGCAACGGCCCCGGGTGAAGGCGTCCGAGACCAGTCGGCCGACGACACCAACACCGTGGCCACGCCGCACAGCGACGACGTGGCCGGTGCCTCGGCGCACCGCAAGTACGAGCACCTGTCCCTGCGCTACCGGGAGAGAGCCGAAGCCGCCGTTGCCAAAGATGCCGAGTGGCGCGAACAGGTGACGAAGGAGCACCCTTTCATGGGCCGGATAGCTGCGGCCACAACCCCGAGGCCCGTGGTCGGTCCGGAGCCGCAACGGATCACTGCATGGCAAACAGGCTCCCATGGCGAGGTCAGGGTAGGGGGCGTCCTCGACCAGTGGGCCAACGGTACCGGTGGTTTCGTCTTTCATGACCGTCGTATCCCAGGTACTAAAGCCAACATCGACCACCTGGTAGTGGCTCCGAGCCGCGTGTGGGTCATAGACGCGAAGGAGTGCCACGGCGCTGTTGAGAAAGTCGATGTCGGCGGATGGCTCCACCCGGACATCCGTCTGTGGGTTGGCGGAAGGGACCGCTCCAAACTGCTAGACGGCGTGGACTGGCAAGTGAGCCGTGTTCCCGAGGCACTTGCCCACGTGCCGCTCGAGCCCTGCCTGCCAGTTCACGGTGCCCTGTGCTTCGTCGGATCGGAGTGGCCGCGTTTCTTTGCTAAGCCGCTCATGGTCAGGGGCATAACTATTCTGTGGCCGGCAGCCTTGGAGGATCTCCTTCACCGCCCTGGCAATTGGCAGGCTGGCCATTTGAAGCGCGTAGCCTCCGCGCTGATCGAAGCCTTTCCGCCAGCGGCAAAAGCGGAACGACGCGAGTGGGCGGGCGCTCGAAGCGGCGGCGTACAACAGTGGGGCAGAGGAGACCGGGAGCAAATCAGCGCCGGTAGCTTAAGCGCCTGGACATCACTACGACGCGGCCTATACGGCACAGCCTGGGAAGTTAGCCGGGAACTGCTTGGAGCCGCCGAAGACGACCTGGCAAGGGGCCCGGGCGGTGATGTTCACGGTGGTCGTCGAGGAGGAGATGAGGAGCAAGACCATCATCCCCGCTTTGTCAGGAGCCGGGCAGGCAACGGCCGCCCGCGCGTCCATCACTGACACCGGCTGAAGAATAGATCGCGCACGGATCGCGCACGACACCTCCACGGAGGACTGCCGACTGATGGGCTCTCTGCCGCTGAGCAGGTGATTTGCTGGAGCGGGCGACGGGAATCGAACCCGCATGACCAGCTTGGAAGGCTGGAGCTCTGCCATTGAGCTACGCCCGCGTGCGATGTCGTCCAACCAATCTACCAGGGCGCGAAATTGCAGCTAAGCACGGTACAAGCTGGCCACTACTAGGACGGGCGGTCCTTTAAGCCAACTAGCGGAGAGCCGTCGGCGTCCGGGCACTCTAATAGGTGGGGGCTGCGCTGGCAATGACGCAAGAACAGGCGGGAGTAGCTACCGTCGCCGGGATGGCACCAGGCAAAGGAGCCGAAAGGGAGCTATTTGGCGCTCGGAGCGCTTAAACGGCGCCATCCCCGCGTTCAGGTGACAGAATATCCCCCTTGAGGCTCATGCCGTGCCCAGACGGCGAGCGGCGGCATCACATCAGTCTTTGCAGGAGTACGTGCGCCAGCGCCTTATCGAAGAGGCGCGCGCTGCCTGTAGCCGATAGCGCACGGCTGTCATGGCCGGGCGAAGTGGCGGGGCGAAGCGGCCGGGCGAAGCGGCCGGGCGAAAAAGGCCGTGAACTGCACGACCGACCGAGCCCGGGAGGAGGGTCGAACTCCTATCGCCTGATTACAAGGCAGGTGCTCTGCCGTTGAGCTACCCGGGCGTTCTGGTGCTGCTCATGAGCATGGCGGATCTGGCGGGGGATGCGCCATGGCGGATAGTAGCTGAGCCGCGGGTTGCCGTGCCTTGCTTGGGAGGGTTAGGTTCCTTGACCGGGAGCCCCTCAGGTGGCAGGGTAGGCCGGATGGCACTTCGTGAGAGAGATCGCAAGATCTTGGACGTCGAACAGAGCTGGTGGCTGGAGGGGCGCACGAAGAGCGAGGTCGTCCGTTCGCGACTGGGGGTTTCGCTGGCTCGCTACAACCAGCTCCTCGGGGGACTCGTCGACGACGAGGAAGCAGAGGCGTACGACCCGCTCCTCGTCCGACGGCTGCGGCGCAACCGGGACGGACGTCGTTGGGCGAGGATGGGGGTGCGGCCGGCAAGCGGTCGCCACAGCCGGTGACCACGCCTGAGCAGGCTGCTGGTCCTGGGCCAACGAGCGGTGCCCGCGGAGGTCGCCCCCAACCTGGTGGTCTGCAGCCTTTGCGCGCTGTCGCCATTGTCGTGCTTGCCGTCGTCGTGGGGCTGGTTGTCCTCGCGCGCATGTCGCCGAGCCCGAGCAGCGTGGTGGTCAGCAGGCCCACAAGGGCGGCCCGGTCAGTTCCCACCACTGTGGGCGCTGCGACAACGACTACGACCGTTCCGACTACGACTACGACCACTGTGGCGCCGACTAACGTGCGGGTGCTCGTCCTGAACGGCTACACGAAGTACCACGCCGCCCTTTACTACAAAAACAAGCTAGCGGCGCTCGGCTATGACACGCTTGCGCCGATGGACGCCATCACGAGCACCAACATGACCTCTACCATTTTCGTTGTCACTCCATCTGACCGTGCCAATGCTTTGGCTCTGGCACGTTCGCCTCTTGGTTTGCCCGCTTCAGACGTTGTGGCACCGACCCCGGCGAACGACGCAGCGGTCCCTGCTGCGAGGCTCCACCTGGCCGACCTTATCTTGCTAGTCGGCGCAGATATTTCGAGCCGGGTGCCTGTCGGGTACAACGGCTGAGGTGGGTGGTGACCAAGTCTCAAGGTGCCCCAAAAAGCTGGTGACGGCGGTGTGCCCCGTCGGCTTTAGGGAACAAGGTTCTCTGTGGCCGTCGCTAAAGAGCGCCTATGTAGCCCAGTCGCCGAAGAGCGCCCGAGTAAACCAAGAGCCAAACGCCGAGCCACAATAGGGGAATGCCTCGTGTGGTCGCGGCCCCAGACAAGTTCAGAGGCACGCTTAGTGCCGCTGGGGCGGCGCAAGCAATCGCCCAGGCTGCAGGCGAACTGGGCTGGGAGTGCGACGTTGCCCCCGTCTCAGACGGTGGCGAGGGGTTCCTGGACGTGTTCGTTGGCGAGGGTGCCACAAGACGCCACAGCACCGTACGTGGGCCGCTCGGCCAGCTCGTTGAGGCAGAGTGGCTGTTCTGCCCCCCTGGTGCCCGATCGGCTCAAGCCTGGGCTGTCATCGAGTCTGCGCAGGCTGCGGGGCTTTCGCTTATCGGAGGGCCAGAGCACAATGACCCCGTTCGTGCCGGTACTGCCGGAGTCGGCCAGCTGATCGGTGCTGCTGTTAGGGCGGGGGCTGGCCTGGTGATCGTCGGCATGGGCGGTTCTGCTTCAACCGATGGAGGCCTTGGGGCAGTTGAGGCCCTTGAGTGGCGTGGGCCAGCCTCGGCGGAGGTGGTAGTCGCCTGCGACGTACAGACGCGCTTTTGCGACGCGGCGGCCGTCTTTTCCCCACAGAAGGGGGCGACCCAGGAGCAAGTCGAGCTGCTCAGGGAGAGGTTGTGCCGTTTGGCCCAGCTCTACGAGCAGCGTTGTGGTGCCGATGTCCGTGACCTGGCTGGAGGTGGGTCGGCTGGAGGGCTCGCCGGTGGCTTGGCTGCGCTTGGGGCTCGCCTCGTCCCGGGGCTGGAGCTCGTGTCTCAGCGTTTGGAGCTGGCCAAGCGCATTGCCCGGGCTGACCTCGTGGTAACCGGAGAGGGTTACCTGGACCGTCAGAGCTTTGCTGGCAAGGTGGTGGGCGGGGTGCTGCGTTTGGCTCGGCAAGCGAGCGTGCCCGTGCTCGTGGTGGCGGGTGACGCCGAGCCGGGCCTTCCTGTTCGGTGCGTCTCCCTGGTGGGCCGCTTCGGTGCCGATCGTGCTCATGCCGAGGCGGCAGCTTGTCTCAAGGCCGTGGTAATAGACCAGCTCGGTCGAGGGCGAGGCGCATGATGACGTCAGCCTGGGGCACCAGGTCGAGCAGGGGGCGGTTCCGGTGCTGGCGTTCCCCAAGGTCGCACTCTGCGATTGCGCTTGCTCCGTAGCGTTTTGACACATCGAGCAGCACGCCCAGTTCAACGCCGTAGCCATGCTCGTACGACAGGCGGACAAGGACGCTACGCGGGGCTGCCCACTCACCGGCTAGTGGTTGGCCCAGTTTAGCGAGCTCGG
>JBMFUG010000055.1:0-17891 GCA_049966695.1 Acidimicrobiales bacterium
TCGCCACCGCTCCCGTGTCTCGCACGGTTCGAGCAGTGTTGTGCAACAGGCTCAAAACAGGCTCTTTTTTCAACCGGCCAGCCTGGTCAGCAAGCCCGAGAAGCGGGCTAAGGGCCTACGGTCCGGACGGCCAGGTCTCTAGCGCCCGACAGGAAGCCAAGCCACGAAGGAGCTCTTTCGCCTCCTCTTTTGAGCTGAGCACGTGCAGGGCCGCGTGGTGCCAGCGCCCGGAGACAAGTGCACGTGCTTGCTCAACTTCTGCACCGCGGCCACGACATATGGCAAAGACGAGCCCCCACTCGTCTCGGAGCCGACGGGTTGCCGGGTCGTCGCAACCTTCGAGAGGCACCCAGCCGACTGGCCTGCGCAAACCACGCAAGAACGCCCGGCCCGCGCACACCCACCAGGGCGTGCCCATCAGGACTACGTCTTCGGCACGATCGAGGCGAAAGTCGAGGGTCTCGAAAAAGTTGCCGTCGGCGATCCAGGCGTCACCACTGAGCAGGTCACGCTGCTGTTCCCGCCACTCGTCTTCAGATGGCTTCAACCAGCCTGGCCTCCAATAATGCAAGTCCAGATGGACCACGGGAAGTCCAGTCCGCGTTGAGAGCGCACGCGCAAAAGTGGTCTTGCCAGAGCCTGCTGGCCCTATGACGAGGGCCCGTCGGCCAATGGATCTCAGCGCGCTTTCCATCCACCTCAGTGTCTCAGAAAGCGTAGGTGGACGATGTCGGCGCGCAGGCCTCTGCGAAAAAGGCCTCTGAACTTCAGCCCAGCGGGAGGGGGCACTGGAGGCGGCGACCAGAATCGAACTGGTGTACAGGGCTTTGCAGGCCCTTGCCTGAACCACTCGGCCACGCCGCCTGGGCTGTGCCTGTCAAAACTCTACAGCCCGCGTGGACAGGCCACAGCCGGGACCGGTGCGAGCAGGCGCTCCTGCAGGTAGCCTCGTCCCGAACTGGGCCCAACAGCAGCTGCACAAACTGGTGGCCCCCGCCATCGGCTGCACTGGGTGCGAGACTACCTGGGTGCGAGACTACCAATGAAGTCCCCTGAACAGACCATTAGCCCGGCCCAGCGCCTGGTCGTGCTAGCCGCCGCTGTCCTGACGGCAGCCTCTGGCGCTTCAGTCGGTGCCCACGCTCCAGACATCGCACGCTTCGTCGTTTCTGGCCTAGCCCTCGCTTGTTTGGCCGCACTGGTCGGAATATCGACCGAGAAGGTGGGCGAGCACTTCGGGCCCGGGCCAACGGGGCTCCTGCAGTCGACCCTAGGCAACTTGCCCGAACTTTTCGTCGCTATCTTCGCCCTTCGCCTTGGCATGACAGCTGTTGTCCAAGCCGCGCTGGTCGGCTCTTTGCTGAGCAACATGCTGCTCGTCCTCGGCAGCGCTTTCTTGTTAGGTGCTGGCCGTCATGGCAACCAGCACTTCTCGCCTGAAGCACCCCGCATGATGGCCACGCTCCTCACCCTCGCAGTCGCTGCTCTCCTAGTACCGACGCTCGCAAAACACCTGTCGGCCCCTGCAAGCCATCACACGGCAGCGCTATCGGACGCCGGTGCGGTCGCACTGCTCGCCGTGTACGCAGCAAGCGTGCCATTTTGGCTTCGAGGTGGCCCCGAAACGAGGGCCCCTGCAATACCGAGCGCGCCCCAATGGCGCCTCACCTCGTCGACCACCGTGCTGGGACTGGCAAGCGTGGCATCAGCGGCTGTGTCCGAGTGGTTCGTAGACGCTCTCCGACCAGCGGCACATGCCCTTGGGCTCTCGCAGGTCTTTACAGGCCTCGTCGTGGTGGCAATTGCCTCCAACGCGGTCGAGCACGCGACTGGCGTCCGCTTTGCATGGAAGGCTCGCCCAGACTTCGCGATCAGCACCGTCCTCAGCTCCCCACTCGAAGTCGCTCTTTTCCTTACGCCCCTTTTGGTCTTGGTGAGCCACCTCATCGGGCCTGCCCAGCTGACCCTTGTGTTCCCTCCCCTTTTGGTGGCAGCCCTGGCAATCGGCACGATCGTCGTTGCCATCGTGATCTATGACGGCGAGTACTCCTGGCTAGAAGGTGCGGCCCTTGTCGCGCTTTACGTGATCGTCGCCGCTGCCTTCTGGTGGGGCTGAGCTCCTTCTTGCCGAGCAGGCCTGGCCGCCTCCAGGCAGGCCGGCCGCCTCCGGGCAAAGCAGCCCTACCGGCCCTCGCTGGGGCCTTGCCGGCGGAGCCTCGCTAAGGTGTTGCAGACGCAGGACGACAACTGACGAAGGCAGGCGCAATGGGCCAACTAAGGGCGCGGGTTACGAGAGGAGCCAAGCTGTGGCACCAGGCATGAGCCCGGGCGAGCCCTACCCGCTCGGTGCGACGTGGGACGGGTCGGGCACGAACTTCGCCGTTTTTTCCCAGAATGCCGAGGCTGTAGAACTGTGCTTGTTCGACGCCGCCGGCCACGAGAGCCGCCACGAGCTGACCGAGGTCGATGCCTTCGTTTGGCACGGTTACCTGGAGGAAGTCGAACCAGGGACACTGTACGGCTACAGGGTCCGAGGTACTTACGACCCCGGCACAGGCGCCCGCGCCAATTACGCCAAACTGCTCTTGGACCCTTATGCCAAGGCGGTTGCGGGGACGGTCAAATGGGACCACGCTGTGTTCGGCTACGACGTCTCGGCGGGTGACGACCGTGCCATTGACACGACCGACTCTGCTCCCTTCGTGCCGCGCTCGATGGTGGTCGACACCACTTTTGACTGGGCCGACGACCACCGGCCTCGGACGCCCTGGCACGAGACAATAATTTACGAGGCCCATGTACGCGGACTTACCAAGCTGCACCTAGAGATCCCGCCCCACCAACGTGGGACTTATGCCGGCCTGGCTCACCCTGTCATGCTCGAGCACTTCCAGCGGCTGGGCATCACGGCGGTGCAGCTCATGCCCGTGCACCAGTTCATCGACGACATGGCGCTGGTACAAAGAGGCCTGCGCAACTATTGGGGCTACAACTCGATCGGTTACTTCGCTCCCCACAACGGCTACGCGTCCCGGCCTGGCCAGCGAGTAGTGAACGAGTTCAAGGCAATGGTCAGGTCCCTGCACAACGCAGGGATAGAGGTGATCCTCGACGTCGTCTACAACCACACGGCGGAGGGTGACCACATGGGCCCCACGTTGTGCTTCCGGGGCCTAGACAACCAGAGCTACTACCGCCTCGACCCTGCTAACCCCCGCTACTACTGGGACACAACCGGCACGGGCAACAGCCTGAACGTCAGCAACCCCCACACTTTGCAGCTGCTCATGGACTCTTTGCGCTACTGGGTCCTGGAAATGCACGTCGACGGGTTCCGCTTCGACCTAGCCTCCAGCCTGGCCCGCCAGTTCCACGAAGTGGACAGGCTCTCGGCATTTTTCGACCTCATCCACCAAGACCCAGTCATAAGCCAGATCAAGCTGATCGCCGAACCATGGGACCTTGGGCCCGGCGGGTACCAAGTGGGCAATTTCCCCGTGCTGTGGTCAGAGCTGAACGGTCGCTTCCGCGATTCAGTTCGCGACTACTGGCGCCAACAGGGGACTTCTATCGCAGAGCTCGCCTACCGGCTGACGGGCAGCTCCGACTTGTACGAGGCCACTGGGCGCAAACCTTGGGCAAGCGTCAACTTCGTGACCGACCACGACGGCTTCACCCTCGCCGACCTTGTCAGTTACAACGTCAAGCACAACGACGCCAACGGCGAAGGCAACCGGGACGGCTTTGACGATAACCGTTCCTGGAACTGCGGCCACGAAGGGCCCGTGAGCGACCCGGCGGTGAACGCCCTTCGCAAGCGGCAGGCCCGCAACTTCCTCACCACGCTTGGCCTGTCCCTCGGCGTGCCCCTGCTGCTAGGCGGGGACGAGCTCGGCCGCACCCAGCAAGGCAACAACAACGCCTACTGCCAGGACAACGAGATCTCCTGGTACGACTGGGAAAACATTGACGTGGACATGCTCGCCTGGGCTCGGGCCGTGTTCAACCTGCGACGGGCGCACCCTATCTTCCATCGGCGCCGGTTCCTCCAAGGCCGGCCCCTTCGCCAAGCGTCTGTCAGCCCCCGCACCACCGACATCGGGTGGTTCCGGCCTGATGGGCGTCTCATGACAGACCGTGACTGGGGCGTTGGCTACGCAAAATCACTAGCACTGCTGCTCAACGGCATCGTGCCCCTTGGCCCCGACCGGCACGGGCGCCAGGTCCATGACACCTCGTTCTACCTGGCCATCAACGCATGGGAACAGCCTTTGGACTTCAAGCTGCCCAGCCAGCAATGGGGTGGGCCGTGGCAAGTAGTGCTCGACACCTCGCTTGCCCAACCGGGCTGTCAACCCGAGGTGATCGAGCCCCGCAGCACCATCAAGCTGATCGGGCACCACTTCGTCGTGCTGCAGCAGCGCCACGCCTCACAAAGTAGCCCTCGGGGCAGCCGACAGGCCCTCGGCTGCTAACCAGGTCGTCCGGCAGGTCAGGTGGGCTGCCGAGGTCGCTTGGCGGGCTTGGCACGGGCCAGCGCGCTGAGCATAGGGACAGTCACCGGGAGGGTCACCACTTTGCGTACTCATTTTTAGCTACTCTTCGTGTCGCCACCTCTGAACGAAAGGGGTGCACACGACGATGGAGCGACAGCTATGTCACAGTCAGAGGAGATGAGCCCTGCGTACGCCCGCCACGTGGGCGAACGGCTTCGCAATATAAGACGTCAGCAGGGGCTATCACTACAAGCGGTAGAGGAGCAGTCCGGTCGGGAGTTCAAGGCATCGGTGCTAGGCGCCTATGAGCGTGGGGAAAGGATCATCTCTGTCCTACGCCTGCAGCGGCTGGCACGTCTGTACGGCGTCCCGGTCGACCAGCTGCTCCCCAAGATGACCGCCGACGCCGACGTCGGCCAAGAGACGAGCACCAGCTCCGACAACTACGGCCCAATAACGATCGACCTCTCTCGGCTCGAAAACCTCGACGCCCCCGAGCGTGAACTTATACGTCGTTACATAGGGATGATCCAAATCCAGCGCGGCGACTTCAACGGCCGGCTTATCACGATCCGCTCCGAGGACGTGAGAGCACTGGCACGAGTCTTCGAGCGCGACGAAGCTGGCATGCGCACCCGCATCGACGAACTGGGCATCCGCATCTGACCAACAGCTCGGGCGAAGCACCGCTACCGGCCGAGCATGATGGCCCGCGCCCCAAAGCACTAGAAAGAGCGTATGAACGGCCTTGGGCAACAGACTTCGCCATCGTCCCCAAACCAGCTGAGCGAACGGCTGCGGGAGGTCTTTTCCACACGGCTGACAAGGCCCGTACCCTGGCGCCGTCACCAACTGGAGCAACTTGCCCAGATGCTAAGACGGGAGACAAAGTTGCTCACGGAGGCCATGGCTGCGGACCTTGGCAAGCCTGAAACCGAGTCCTGGCTCACAGACATTGCAGCGGTACGCAGGGACATCGATGGGGTTGCCCGCCACCTTGACGGTTGGGCGCGGCCACGACCAGTGAGAGTCCCATGGCAGCTAAAACCAGGGCAAGCAGAGGTCGTCCCCGAGCCCCTCGGTGCAGTCCTCGTGATAGGTCCTTGGAACTACCCCGTTCGTTGCCTGGTACTGCCGCTGGCCTTCGCCATAGCTGCGGGCAACACAGCCGCAGTCAAGCCGTCGGAACTAGCCCCCGCCACCTCGGCGGCCCTGGCCGAGCAACTGCCCCGTTACCTTGACAACGAGGCTTTCGCGGTAGTCGAGGGGGGGGCTCAAGTGGCTGAGGAGCTCGTTAAGGAGCACTGGGACCACATTTTTTTCACCGGCAGCCGCCGCGTGGGCAAGCTCGTGATGTCGGCAGCAGCCCAGCACACAACCCCTGTCACCTTGGAGCTGGGGGGCAAGAACCCCGCGATCGTCGACCGCAGCGCTGATATTGCTGTAGCTGCCCGTCGGCTGGCATGGGGCAAGTTCCTAAATGCTGGCCAGACCTGCGTTGCTCCTGACTACGTCCTAGTAGACGCCAGTGTCGAGGAGCAGTTCCACTCCGAGGTGGTACGTCAAATCTTGCGCTTCTACGGGCCAGACCCACGCACTAGCCGCGACTTCGGGCGCATAGTTAACGACGCCCACTTGCAACGGCTGATAGGTCTCCTTAGGGATACCAAGGGCCGAGTCCTAACTGGAGGCAGCTCCGACGCTACCGCCCGTTACCTCGCACCGACGGTGCTGTCCAGCGTGGACTGGGACGATCCCGTCATGTCTGACGAGATCTTCGGCCCGATCTTGCCAGTCGTAGCCTTCGACCAGCTCGACCAGGCCCTGTCGGTGCTAGTGACCAAGGACAAACCGCTCTCACTTTATGTCTACACGCAAGATGAGGCCGTCGCAAAGAAGGTGATCGCCCACACCTCGTCAGGCTCTGTCTGCGTCAACCACAACGCCGTGCAGCTTGGAGTGCCCGGCCTGCCCTTCGGAGGTGTAGGCGCGAGCGGCATGGGCGCCTACCACGGCAAGGCTGGTTTCGACACCTTTAGCCACAGCAAGGCAGTCCTACGGCGCCCTGCGCGCTGGGGGATCCCCCTTATTTACCCCCCCTATACCCGCGCTCGAAAATGGCTCTTGCGCAAGTTCGTCTAGGTGCCAGGCGCACTGCACCCTGAAGAGCCGGCCGCTCAAGTTAGCGTCAGGGCCTTAGCGGTAGCTCCTCAACTGCGCCTATGTAAACCTGGACTGCGCCTATGTAAAGTTCTTGCAGCCCTACGGCTCACAAACCTCCCAGGACCCCGTGCAAGGGGCACGGAACTGGTTTAATGGCTGACAAGGTGCCAGCCAATGCTCAGGGAGGCCTTCTTTGGCTCACTTATCGACCCGAGATGCCATGGCGCACACGGGGCGCCTCTCCGATCCCGCCGAGGTAGCCGAAGCGGGACAACGACGTGCGGGGACGATGACGCTGCGCCAACTGGTCGCCCTTTCCGGCGTGCCTGCGAGCACCGTTCGGCACTACCGGCGTCTCGGGCTGCTCCCAGCGCTTGCGCCACTTGAAAACGGCCACTTTGGCTACGCCGACGCCCACTTGCGAGCCCTTCAGCTGATCCGCGAACTACGCGCGCAGCGCTGCATGCCGCTAAGCCAAGTAAAGGCGGCCCTCCCTGCCCTGATGGAAGGCAGGCAACCGCCCGAGCCGGGGCCGCCCGCGCCCATGGCCGAACCTCATGACCGGGTCATTGAGGCCGCGTTCCGTCTATTTTCCGAACCAAAGGGCTACTACGCCGTGACAGTAGCCGAGATCGCCGCCGCCGCAGGCGTAGCGAAGGGGAGCGTGTACCGTTACTTCCCGTCCAAGGAAGCGCTTTTCACCGCCGTTGTCATAGACGTCTGCGACGACACGGCCCGGCGGTTCGCCCAAGCCGTCGAAGACCTTGGTGGGCCGCAAGGCCTGGCCAGTGACCCGGCCAAGACGGCGGTCGTTTTCGGTCGCGTCATCGCACGCGCTATGCCGATCTTGCTAGAGCTGGGCGCCAGGGCGGCCCGGGGCGACCTGGCCAGCCAGCTCCTTGCCGCCCGAGTACTGCGCATCCTGGCCGAGGCAGCTGGCCGGCCGCTCTCAGACGACCCTGTCCCTGCGGGGTTAAAAGTCATAGAAGCTGCCTTCGCGACCGTCCTGCAGTGGGCGGTGAGCCCGGAATGGTCCCATCCCGGGCCGTCGCCAAGCTGAACACGTCCAACGGCTCAGACCTTTGGCAAAGGGACTTGCCCGCTTGCCCGTCTAGTCACATAAGATGACCAGTGGGTCAGCCTTTGCACCAAGAGTCGTTGGAGGAAAACTTGATGACGGCAGCGGCTGTACGGGCACCTTCGAGCACGGGCAGATCGGTCGACGACCTTCCCCCAGAGCACCTGGTTCTCGGCCGTGCCAGCAGCGAGAACTTCCCAGTTGCATCCAAACTTCTCCCCGCCGCACGCCGCTTTGACCTCCTGGCGCTCTATGGCTGGGCACGTCTGGTCGACCAGCTCGGTGACGACTACCCGGGCGACCGTCTCGCGGCTTTGGACGAGGTGGAGGCGCAACTGAGGGCCGCCCTGAGCGGCCACACCACCCCAGGGGTGCACCCTTTAGTACAGCGCATGGCGAGCACGGCCCGTCGTCTCGACCTGCCCGTCCAGCCCCTCTTCGACCTTGTACAGGCCAACCGCCAAGACCAACTCGTGCGCCGCTACAGCACCTTCGAAGACCTGGTCGGTTACTGCCGGCTCTCGGCCGACCCGGTGGGCAGGACTGTGCTTGCGATCTTCGGGGTTGCAACACCCGAACGGGTCCGTTGGTCCGACAGCATCTGCACTGGGCTCCAGTTGACCGAGCACTGGCAAGACGTGGCTGAGGACGCCCTTATGGGGCGCGTGTACATCCCGCTCAGCGACATGGCCCGCTTCGGCGTTGAGGTAGAAGACCTTCTCCCCCCACCCACAGGCTGTTCCCACCAACATGGCCCAGGCCAGAGCGGGAAGGCTTCTGCCCAGCTCCGAGCGCTAATGGCCTTTGAGGTCACACG
This sequence comes from Acidimicrobiales bacterium, assembly GCA_049966695.1. Taxonomy (GTDB): domain Bacteria; phylum Actinomycetota; class Acidimicrobiia; order Acidimicrobiales; family Palsa-688; genus JAKAWM01. The sequence continues at coordinate 8,555 of JBMFUG010000055.1, forward strand.
CGCCAGGTGGATGCTCGACAAGGGGGCGCCACTGGTCCGCAGCCTGGGCGGGCGCCTGCGATTTGCAGTGGCCGGCTTCCTCGCCGGCGGCTACGCCGCTCTCGACGCGATAGCGGCTTCGGACTTCAACCCCTTCGCTGGCCCGATGGCCCCATCGCGCCGTTCCTTCGCGGTCCACCTGGCGCGTCTCGTGATTAGGTCAGGTCTCGCATGAACCCGGCCGTAGCCATGGCCTATTCTCACTGCGAGCGCGTCACCCGTGAGCGGGCACGCAACTTCTATTACGGCATCCGGCTCCTGCCAGCGCGCAAACGAGCCAGCATGTGCGCAGTGTACGCAATGGCACGCCGGGTCGACGACGTCGGCGACGGGCCGTTGGGGCTGTCAGCCACTACCACGGCCGAACGCCAAAGCGCTGTCGAGCGCGAGGCCAGGCTTGCTGCCTTGGCCGAGATCCGGACCTCGCTCACCCTCTTGTCGCGAGGTACGTACCACCAACCTGCTGTCCCGCCCGGGGACCCAGTCCTAGTAGCATTGGCTGACACCGCCGAGCGTTTCCCCCTGCCAGTGGAGGCCCTCGTCGAGCTGGTGGAAGGTTGCGAATGGGACGTGTCGGGGCGGAGCTATCGCACTTTCGACGAGCTAGCTGAGTACTGCCGGAGAGTGGCGGGCGCCGTCGGGCGGCTAGCTCTTGGCATCTACGAGCCGTCTGACCAAGCTGCTGCCGAGCCGTTGGCTGACGCTCTAGGCATAGCTCTGCAACTGACCAACATCTTGCGCGACATAGTTGAGGACCGGGACGTGATGGGGCGCGTCTACCTCCCCGAGGAGGACTTGGCCCGCTTTGACATCGGGCCGCGACTGGACGGTCGTGAAGAAGACCTTGTCGCATTGATCTGCTTCGAGACGGCCAGGGCCACCCAATGGTTTGAGCGCGGCTTGTCGTTGCTCCCCCTCCTCGACCGGCGCAGCCGGGCCTGCACTGCGACCATGGCAGGTATTTACCACCGATTGCTCGACAGGATCCGCTGGGACCCGGCGGCCGTGCTGAGGGGCCACATGTCGCTTTCGCCGATAGAAAAAGCGGGCGTGGCGGCAAAAGCTCTTGCCGGAGGAGCACTGTGACGTCCACTGGCCCCGGGACACGGCCGGAGATCGTGGTCATCGGCGGCGGGCTAGCTGGCATATCGGCCGCACTTGCGTGCGCCGACGCCGGCGCCAGGGTGCAGCTTTTCGAAAAACGCGACCAGCTGGGCGGGCTTACCCGGTCGTTCAGGCATGACGGCTTGTGGATGGACAACGGCCAACATGTTTTCCTGCGCTGCTGCACCTCTTACCTCAGCTTTTTGGAGCGGATCGGCTCGGCTGACGACGTCGAGCTACAGGAGCACTTAGAAGTGACCGTACTGAAGCCGCCTCAGGTGGCCCAGCGCCCACCAGGGCTAAGGCGGGCAGTGATCAGCCGCAGCAGGTGGCCAGCACCAATGCACTTAGCGAGGTCTCTTCTGGCCTACAGCTTCCTGCCCTTGCCCGAACGCCTCCGCCTAGCCCCAGCGGCTGTGGCCTTGGCGCGCCTAGACCTCGCCGCCCCAGATCTCGACTCGCAAAGTTTTGCTAGCTGGTTAGCTGCTCGTCACCAAAAACACGTCGCTGTTGAAGCCCTCTGGGACCTGATCTGTAGGCCGACTGTCAACCTGCCCGCAGAAGAAGCCTCGCTGGCCATGGCAGCAAAGGTCTTTCAAACCGGCCTACTGGCAGACAATAAGGGCGCCGACATCGGGTGGAGCCGCGTCCCGTTGGCAAAGCTCCACGGGGAGCGAGCAGCCACGGCATTGCAGAGAGCCGGCGTGCAAGTCCGTACTGGCGAAGCGGTCACGGCCGTCAGGCCGCTGAGGCCAAGCGTGGCAAAAGAACAGACCGGCCGTTTCGCGATAGAGCTAGAAGGCTCCGAAGTGCGGGCAGACGGCGTCGTAGTCGCCCTCCCTCACAACGTTGTCGAGGACGTACTGCCCACGGGGGTGCTGCCGGCCGGCACCCGGCCCTCTCAGCTGGGCAGCTCGCCAATAGTCAACGTCCACGTGCACTTCGACAGGCGAGTCACCGACCTGCCCTTCGCCGCTAGCCTCGGCACGGTCGCCCAATGGGTGTTCGACAGGACAAGCTCCTCGGGAGCCACCACGGGCCAGTACTTGGCCGTGTCCATCTCTGCGGCACAAAGTTACCGCGGTACCCATCCGAACGAGATCAAAGCCCAAGTACTGACCGCCCTCGCGGAGCTCTTCCCTGCAGCGCGTGGTGCTAGGGCGCTCACCACCCTAGTGACCAAAGAACCCCACGCCACCTTCAGCGCTTCAACAGGCTCGGCTGCCCACCGGGCACCGCCACGGACGCTCTTGCCCGGCCTTGTGCTGGCCGGGGCCTGGACGTCCACCGGCTGGCCGCCAACTATGGAAAGCGCAGTGCGCAGCGGCACGGCTGCGGCGCGAGCTGTCCTAGTGGCCACCGGGCACAGGAAAACATTGCCACCACTACCAAGGGAGGCGGCTTGACGACCGCACGACAACAACAAGCGGCAACTACGACAACAGTCACGGGGATCCTCGAAAAGGCGCGTGAAGCCGTCGAGCCTCTCATACGCAACGCTGTCAACCAGCTGGCGCCCAGCGTCGCCGAACTTGTCAGCTACCACCTCGGCTGGACGGACGCGGAGGGCCGCCCTGCTGCGGCACCGGCCGGAAAGGGTATCAGGCCAGCGCTGGCCATCCTTTCCGCCGAGGCAAGCTGGGCCGAGCCTGAGGTCGCTATCCCGGGCGCTGCTGCCGTAGAGCTCGTCCACAACTTCTCCCTAGTGCACGACGACCTGATGGACAGCGACCTGGAGCGCCACCACCGGCCCACCGTTTGGGCACTGTGGGGCACGGGTGCAGCCGTGGTCGTAGGCGACGCATTGGCCACCATGGCCATGCAGGTACTGCTGGGCGCCCCCAACCCGGCCGCTCCGGCTGCCGCTGCTGCCCTCGCCGAAGCCACAGCGGAAATGATCGCAGGCCAAGCCGATGACCTCGCCTTCGAAGCGAGGCGGACGGTGAGCGTCGAGGAATGCATGTCTATGTCAACGGCCAAAACTGGCGCCCTGCTCGGCTGCGCAGCTTCCATCGGGGCTATCCTCGCAGGCGCCCCTCCCGCTACCGTCAGGGCGCTGAGGGACTATGGCCGGCACTTGGGCGTTGCCTTCCAAGCCGTGGACGACCTGCTGGGGATCTGGGGCGACCCAACGGTGACCGGCAAACCAGTCGGCAATGACATCCGGCAACGCAAAAAGTCGATGCCCATCGTCGCAGCGCTTGGCGCCGGTGACGAAGAAGCCCGGGAGCTCGGCAAGTTGCTCGTGACCGAAGAGCCCCTTAGCCAGGAACAAGTCGAGAGAGCGACGTGGCTTGTGGAGGCGTGCGGCGGCCGAGACTGGACCGCTGCCCGAGCCAAAGCGCACCTCGACGCAGCGCTCGGGTGCCTCGAAAGAGCGCGTCTATCGGCCGTGCCCCGCAGGGCATTGGCCGACTTTGCCGTTTTTGTAGTGGAGCGAGAGTCGTGACACTGCTGGGCCATGCCACGGCTCCCTCACTTGGTAGCGAGCTGGTGAGCAGGGCCGCAGAGGCTGCACGCCGGGCATCGGAGCACCTGAAGTCGCTGCAGTCGCCTAATGGCTGGTGGAAAGGCGAGCTCGAGACCAACGTCACCATGGACGCTGAAGACTTGCTCCTGCGCTACTTCTTGGGCATCCTTAGCCCGGCCACTTTGTCTGAGACAGCCAAATGGGTGCGCTCCAAGCAACGCCCCGACGGGCCATGGGCCACCTTCTACGGGGGGCCTGGGGACCTGTCGACCACGGTCGAGGCATATGTCGCCCTACGCCTAGCTGGCGACAGCCCCGACGAGGCTCATATGGCGGCAGCAGCCGCATGGGTGCGCGACCACGGAGGCGTCGAGGCGACACGCATGTTCACCCGCGTCTGGTTGTCCATGGTGGGTTGCTGGGACTGGGACGACGGGCTGCCAGTAGTGCCCCCAGAGATCGTGTTCTTGAAGCCCGACTGGCCGCTGTCTATCTGGTCCTTTGCCAGTTGGGCACGTCAGACGATCGTTGCCCTGGCGGTGGTCATGGCCCACAGGCCATGCCGTCCTCTGCCCTTTGGCATCGACGAGCTTCGCAGCCACCAACGTCCGCGCCAACGCCCCAGAGGTGCGATCGAGCTAGCCCTGGTCTGGCTGGACAAGCTGCTCCATCGCTACGAAGCGCTCCCGGCGACCTCCTGGCCCAAACGCTCGGTCCGGGACGCTGCGCTGCGAGAGGCGGAACGATGGATAATCGCCCGCCAAGAGGCGGACGGCTCCTGGGGCGGCATCCAACCGCCAATGGTGTACTCCACGATCGCCCTGGTCTTGCAGGGTTACCCCATGGACCACCCAGTGGTGGCTGCCGCATTAAGAGGCCTCGACAACTTCGTCCTGCACGACGACGCTGGACGGCGCGTCGAGGCGTGCCAGTCCCCCGTCTGGGACACTGCGCTAGCCGTTGTCGCCCTGGTGGACGCAGGCGAGCCTCCGACGAGCCCTGCAGTGCGTGCAGCCCATGATTGGCTCCTCAGCAAAGAGGTCACCGTCCGTGGGGACTGGTCCGTGCGCCGACCAGACCTGGCACCTGGTGGCTGGTACTTCGAGTTCCAAAACGTCAACTACCCAGACATTGACGACACCGCCGAAGTCGTCATCGCCCTTCGGCGTGCGGGCAGCGCTGCGGGCAGCCCGGGAGACGCTGCCTGCCGGCGGGGTGCCAGCTGGACGGTTGGCATGCAATCCTCAGATGGCGGTTGGGCCGCTTTCGACGTAGACAACACCTCGACACTGCCCCGTAGGCTGCCGTTCTTCGACTTCGGCGAGGTAACCGACCCACCCACGGCCGATGTCACTGCCCACGTTGTCGAAATGCTCGCCGGAGAGCTTGATCTGAGCAGCGAGGGCTGGCAGGCTGCCCTGGACGCCGGCATCCGCTGGCTCTTGGAGAACCAGGAAAAAGACGGCTCGTGGTGGGGCCGCTGGGGTGTGAACTACGTCTACGGCACCGGGGCCGCCTTGAGCGCGCTTATCCAGGCCGGCGTGCCCGCCAAAGACCCAGCAATAGTGGGCGGTGTGCGCTGGCTTGTCGCCCAACAAAACGACGATGGTGGTTGGGGCGAAGACCTGCGCTCTTATGTAGAACCCGGGTGGCGGGGCAGGGGTGCTTCCACTGCCTCACAGACCGCTTGGGCCCTGATGGGCTTGCTGGCTGCTGGCCAGCGCGACCACGAGGCGACGCGAGCTGGAGTGCAATGGCTTGTGAGCAACCAGGCCGCAGACGGCACATGGGAAGAGCCGTGGTTCACGGGTGAGGGTTTTCCCTGGGACTTCAATTTGAACTACCACCTTTACAGGCTGGTCTTCCCCCTGACTGCGCTGGGCCGCTACGTGCTGGGCACTGGGCCACAGCCCAAAGCCACCGAGAGCGGCCCGTGAGCACACCCAGGCTTTTAGTCCTTGCGCCGCTGCGGGTCGAAGCATGGGCCCTCGGCCCAGGCAGGTACGCGGTAACCGGGGGTGCAAAGCTGGAGATCCAACGCACAGGCATGGGCCTGGTGAAGGCCGCCAGCGCAGCCAAGCGCCTCTCGGAGCGCAGCGAGCCAGGGTCATCGCCAGTCGCCGTGGCGCTCTGCGGGCTGGGGGGCGACCTAACGGGCCGGCACCAGCCGGGCGACATCGTGGTCGCCGAGCTGGTCATGGACGCGAACGGCAACGAGCTGGCCAGGCTTCGCTCGGCCTCAGTGCTGGCCAACGCTCTACGCCAGCTTGGTCTTCGGGCACGCACGACTGGCGTGGTCAGCACCGACCACATAGTCACCGGCTACGAACGGGCGCAGCTGGCACAGCTCGGAGCGGAAGTGGTCGACATGGAGTCGAGCGCAGTCGTCAATGCCCGCTGGGGGGTGCCGGTGGCCGTTTTGCGAGCCATTTCCGATGCCCCCGGCCACGAGCTGTTCTCTGCCGCGGGCACCCTGGGTGTGTGCAAGGCCCTGCGGAGCCTAAGGGCAGCACGCGAGGCTTTGGCCGCTTGGGCTAAGGCTGTTGGGCCCCGAGAAGTGCTACTGGCTGAGCCGCGCGGTTTCTGCGCTGGTGTGCGCCGGGCAATAGAGACCGTCGAGCGAGCACTGCAACGCTATGGCCCGCCGGTGTACGTGCGCCGCCAGATCGTCCACAACGACCACGTGGTGGCCCGGCTCGAAAAAGCGGGCGCTGTGTTCGTAAAAGAGCTGTCCGAGGTGCCCGACAAGGCGACCGTGGTCTTTTCAGCGCACGGGGTGGGCACTGCCGTCCGTGACGAGGCGAAGCTCCGGGGCATGACCGTGATCGACGCCACCTGTCCTCTAGTCACCAAAGTCCACATCGAGGCGCAGCGTTTCGCCGCAGCCGGGCGCCAGGTGATCTTGATAGGCCACGCTCATCACGACGAGGTCCAGGGTACTTTGGGGGTCGTGGCCGGTGCCCGCCTTGTCAGCACAGCTCAAGACGTCGCCCGGCTCGACCTGGCCCCTGACAAGCCGACCGCCTTTGTAACTCAGACGACATTAGCCGCCGACGAAGTAACCGACGTTATTGCTGCCCTCGAGGAGCGCTTCTCAGACCTGGCTAGGCCAGCCGTCTCAGACATTTGCTACGCGAGCCAAAACCGCCAGGAGGCAGTTAAGCAAATAGCACAGAGCTGTGAAGTAGTGATCGTGGTCGGGTCACCCAGTTCTTCAAATTCTAACCGGCTGGTGGAGGTGGCCCGCCGAGCCGGGGCCCGTGCCTACTTGGTGGGCAGCGCAGATGACCTCAAACTGGCCTGGCTCACCGGTACCCGCCGGGTAGGCGTGACGGCGGGAGCCTCAGCACCCGAGGAGCTCGTCCAGGAAGTAGTGGGCTGCCTAGCCAGCCTCGGGCCAGTTTCTATCGAGCAACGCATTACGGGCAACGAGCACGTTAATTTCCCACTTCCACAGGAGGTCCGCTGACATGGGCATACCCTTGCGCCAGAGCGTCAAGGTAGGTACTTACCTGGCTCGCCAGAAATTGGCAAAAAGAGAGAAGTTCCCTCTCATCGTGGAGCTGGAACCTCTGTTCGCCTGCAACCTGGCGTGCAACGGCTGCGGCAAAATCCAGTACCCCACAGAAATACTGCGCAAGAGGTTGTCGGTAGAACAGGCCGTGGGAGCTATCGAGGAAAGCGGGGCGCCGATGGTGTCCATTGCTGGAGGCGAGCCTTTGTTGCACCCCGAGATCGACAAGATGACCCAAGCGCTGTTAGACCGCAAACGCTTTGTGTACCTGTGCACGAACGGCATCTTGATGGAGCGCAAGCTAGACCTGTTCGAACCGCACCCGTTGTTCTCGTGGGTCGTCCATATCGACGGCATGCGTGAGCGCCACGACGAATCGGTCGGCCGCCAAGGAGTCTTCGACAAGGCCGTAGCGGCCGTAAAAGCGGCAAAAGAGCGAGGCTTCCATGTTTGCACCAACACCACGATCTTCAACACCGACTCTCCGAGAACGGTACGCGAGGTGCTGGACTTCCTAAACGACGAGCTGGGCGTGGACTCCATGATGATCTCCCCTGGGTACGCCTACGAAAAAGCCCCGGACCAAGTTCGCTTCTTGGCTACGAACCAGTCGACCAAGCTGTTCGCTCAAGCCTTCGAGGGCAAACGGGACCACTGGCGCTTCAACCACAGCCCCCTCTTTTTAGACTTTTTGGAAGGCAAAGTGGACTTCGAGTGCACGCCGTGGGGCATACCTTCGTACTCAGTCCTCGGCTGGCAGAGGCCTTGTTACCTGCTCGCCGACGGTTACACCGAGACCTATAAGGAGCTCATCGAGACGACGGACTGGTCCAAGTACGGCAGAGGGCGCGACCCCCGCTGCCGCAACTGCATGGCCCACTGTGGCTACGAGCCGAGCGCAGTACTGGCTACGGCCGGTAGCCTACGCCAGTCGCTGCGTGCACTCGTGAACGCCCACTGATGGCCAAGCCCACTCGCCAGTTAAGGGGCCTGCGGACGCTCGTCACGGGGGCTTCCAGCGGGATCGGACGGGCTACCTCGGCAGCACTGGCAAGCCGAGGCGCCACTGTCGTAGGGTCAGGCCGTGACCCAGCAGCCCTAGCCGCCGGGTCACGTGAAGAGGGTGGCCCGTTCACGGCTACCATCGTCCGCGACCTGACAGAGCCCGGTGCGCCCTCCGCGGTCGTTGGAGCGGCCGCCGATGCCCTCGGTGGGCTCGACCTGGTGGTTTCCTGCGCAGGGGCCGGGTGGTCTGGCCCCTTCCAAGAGATGACGCCAAGCGACATCGACGCCCTCTTGGACATCAACCTGAAGGCGTCCGTGCTCGTGGCCCACGCCGCTGCTTCTTACCTGCGCTCCAGCGACGCACGTGGCCAGCTGGTGCTGGTCGGCTCGATAGCCGGCCTGCTCGGCGTTGCGGAGGAGGCCGTCTACAGCGCGACAAAAGCCGGGCTACGAGGCCTGGCTGACGCTCTGCGGGCCGAGTGGTACCCAGTCACGGTCACCCTGGTCAGCCCAGGCGCGGTCAGCACGCCCTTCTTCACCAGGCGTAACCGCCCTTACACGCGCTCGTGGCCAAAGCCCATAAATGTGAGCCGGGCGGCTGATGCCATTGTTGACGCGATACAGCGGCGCCGAGAAGAAGTTATCGTGCCCCGTTGGCTCGTACTGCCGGCTCGGCTGAACGGCGGCTGCCCCGCTCTTTACTCAAAGCTTGCCCGCCGCTGGGCCTGAGCTCGCCGTCACCTGCCTGCTCAACCCGGTCCTATAAAAATCCTATAAAAAACGGCCTAGATCAGCCCCACGTCGAAGCCTTTGAAGCACCTCTATCGGGACTGGCCACCAAGCACCGCACCCGGGCCAACCTGAGCTGCTGGCCACCCATTTCTCGTTGTTCACCGACCCGGCGCACTTTTTCTCCGTCGCCCTCATACTTGGCTGTCCTGTGGACGAACATCCCAATAGGCATCCTGCCGTGCCGGGAGGCCGGTGCACGCGGCTGCACCGGCCTTCAAGAAGCCTCTGAGAGACGCCCGCCTGCCGAAGGGGCCGGAGAAGGGCCTAAAAGCGGGTCAAGCTGCTGCTTTCGCGGTTGGCCCCCAATGCGGGACAGTCCATGCCCCCGAAGAAAAATGGCCCTCCCGGCATGGATGTGGGTCGATTTAGGGATCTACGGCCCGGCGACGCTCGTGTGGCAGGACATGCTCGAT
>JBMFUG010000056.1:0-17648 GCA_049966695.1 Acidimicrobiales bacterium
GTGTCAGGGGCGGCTCGTCGGAGGCGACGGTGGAAGGCCGCTTTGTCGGAGCTGACGGGACAGAGGTGGTGCTCAGCCGTGTCGTGCCGGCTGACGGGCGTTCGCGTGCTTATGTGAACGGCAGGATGGCAACCGTGGGGGCGTTGGCCGAGCTTGGCGAGAGGCTGGTGGACCTTCACGGCCAGCACGCTCACCAGTCGTTGCTGTCTGGCGCAGCTCAGCGTGAGGCGTTGGACGTCTTTGCCGGTGCCGACCTCCGTCCTCGTGCCGCCGCTCACGCCAGGCTGCGAGATCTGGAAGAGGCCGTGGCCACAGCTGGTGGCGGATCTGTCGGCCGGGCACGTGAGGCAGAACTTTTGCGTTACCAATTAGCCGAGCTGGAGGCGGCCAAGCTGATCGACCCAGGAGAAGACGAAGCCTTGGCGGCCGAGCAGGAAAAATTGGCTCGAGCCGCCGCGCACCGCGAGGCCGCCAACCGCGCCTACGAAGCTCTAATGGGCGAGGAGCAGGTGCTCGACCGGTTGGGTTCTGCAATAGCCGTCCTTGCTGGGCACCAGCCTCTTGAGGGGCTCCGTGCGCGCTTGCGAGGGCTAGCCGCAGAGCTGGCCGACATAGCTGGGGAGGTCAGGAGCGCAGCGGAGTCACTTGAGGAGGACCCTGAGCGCCTGGTAGAGGTCGCACAACGACGTGGCTTGTTGCACGAGCTTTGCCGCAAGTACGCGAGCCCTGGGGCGGCTCTTTCTGACGTGATGCGCTTCGAGGCAGAGGCACGCAGCCGGCTGGCGGAGCTTGAGGGCTGGTCAGAGCGGGTTGCCCAGCTTGAGCTCTCAGTCGCCGAGGCTCGCTCTGTGCTGCGCGAAGCTGCCCGTGAGCTCGGCCAGCTTCGTCGGGCGGCGGCCGGCTCTCTCGGGGAGGCGGTCGAAGAAGAGCTACGGCACCTGGCGATGCCAGGGGCTCGTTTCTCAGTGCGGGTAGGGGGGAGCGAACTGCGTGCAGAAGGCAGCGCCGAGCCGGGCGGTGGTGCAGCGGGTGACCTGAGGGAGCTTGCTGGCGACGACGTGAGCTTCCTGCTGGCGGCAAACCGCGGAGAGGCGCTCCTGCCTCTGTCCAAAGTGGCTTCGGGTGGCGAGCTGGCCCGTGCCATGCTGGCCCTGAGGCTGGTGCTCTCGGGGCTTTCGGGCGCCGTTGCACAGGATCAGGGTGGCCGTGAGCGTTCGGAGCTTCAGCTGGGCCAGGGAGGTCCCGGCGACGCAGCTCGGACGCTTGTCTTTGACGAGGTGGACGCTGGTATCGGCGGCGAAGCCGCAGTGGCAGTTGGCCGTGCATTGGCTGCGTTGGGCCGCCGTCATCAGGTCATCGTCGTCACCCACCTGGCTCAGGTGGCCGCCTTTGCCGATGCACAGGTCGGCGTGACGAAGCTAGAGAGCGCCGGCCGGAGCGTGGCGGTGGCTAAGCGGCTCGAGGGTGAAGAGAGAGTGGTCGAGCTGTCGCGCATGCTGTCGGGGCGACCTGGGAGCGAGACGGCTCGCCGGCATGCTAAGGAACTGCTGGCCAGCGCCCAGGTCGGCTACTAAGCGGCCCAAGAGCTCACCAGAGCACTTGGCTGTTGCGCTAGGGTGGGGTGGCCACCTGGGAAAGGCCCGGCCGGCCTAGCACGCTGTCCTAACGTGGGAGCGCATGGCAACGGGCTGAAGGGCCTACCTCCCGTCGGCCAGCGACATAGCGACCGAGCACGGAGGATAACTTGGCGAAGCACATCTTCGTCACTGGGGGAGTGGCGAGCTCGCTGGGCAAGGGGCTGACAGCCTCTTCCCTTGGGCGGCTCTTAAAGAGCAGGGGCCTCCGGGTGACGATGCAAAAGCTTGACCCGTACATAAACGTTGACCCCGGCACGATGAACCCGTTCGAGCACGGGGAGGTCTTTGTCACTGATGACGGGGGCGAGACTGACCTTGACTTAGGCCACTACGAGCGGTTCATCGACGAGTCTTTGTCGCGGGAGTCGAACGCCACGAGCGGCTCGATCTACCAGTCGGTGATCGCCAAGGAGCGCAGGGGCCAGTACCTGGGGCGCACCGTCCAGATGATCCCGCACATCACCGACGAGATAAAGCTGCGCATACGCCGGCTTGCCACTGACGACGTCGACGTCGTGATCACCGAGGTCGGCGGCACTGTAGGCGACATAGAAATCCTCCCGTTCCTTGAAGCCATCCGTCAGTTCCGCAAAGACGTGGGCCGTGACAACGTCTGCTATGTGCACGTGACCCTTGTTCCCTACCTTGGGCCGTCTGGTGAGCAGAAAACCAAGCCTACGCAGCACTCCGTGACAGAGCTGCGCAGCCGAGGAGTACAGCCGGACGTGATCATCTTGCGGAGCGATCGGCCGGTCCCGGTAAGCCTGAAGACCAAGATCTCGCTTCTATGCGACGTGCCTGAAGAGGCCGTGATCTCCAACGTGGACGCGCCCAACCTGTACGAGATCCCCTTGGCCCTGCACGATGAGGGCTTGGACGACTACGTGTGCAAGTTGTTGCGCTGCGGGGAGGCCAGCCCCGCTGAGGCCGGCTCGACGAGCAACGGTGGCGCTGTTGGTGCCTGCAACGGCTACCGCCTCGACCTTTCGCACTGGGAGGCGCTCGTACGCCGGGTGGGGTCAGCGCACAAACCGGTACGTATCGGGCTCATTGGCAAGTACGTCAACCTTCCCGATGCCTACCTGTCCGTTGTGGAGGCGTTGAAGCACGGGGGCTACGCTCATGGCGCCAGCGTCGCGCTGGACTGGGTGCAGGCGGAAGAGGTGGAGGGCCTGATGGCCGCTAGCCGCTTGCGCGACTTGGACGGGATAGTCGTCCCCGGTGGGTTCGGCGAGCGTGGCATCGAAGGGATGATCGCTGCTGTCGGCTACGCCCGAGAGCACGAGGTCCCTTGCCTCGGGCTATGCCTAGGCCTGCAAGTGATGGTGATCGAGTTCGCCCGTAACGTCGCTGGACTGGGACAGGCAAACTCCAGAGAGTTCGCTCCTACGGCTCCGCACCTAGTTATCGACCTGATGGACGAGCAGCGAGAGATAGTCTCGGCAAGCAATTACGGAGGCACGATGCGCCTTGGGACTTACCCGGCGAAGTTGCGCCCCGGCAGCCAGATGGCTGCGATCTACGGGGAGGAGCTGGTGTTCGAGAGGCACCGGCACCGTTACGAGGTCAACCCCCGGTACCGCAGCCGTCTTGAAAGCGCCGGCCTTGCTTGTACTGGAGAGTCGCCCGACGGTCGCTTGGTTGAGATGATCGAGCTGCCCGGCCACCCGCTGTGGGTAGGTACACAGGCCCACCCAGAGTTCAAGAGCCGGCCCGACCGCCCCCACCCTTTGTTCAAGGCTTTGATCGGCGCCTCGTTGTCGAGGGCTGAGGGGCGCTCGCCGCACCTGATCGACCCGGAGTCGCTCGCGGCTTCAAGCCCAGGGCACCTGCGCTAGGACCCTGGTGCACGGGCAGGTGCCCGGGGCACGTGCGTTAGGGTAGGTGGGCCACTTGCGCTCGTTTGGTACTGCCGAGCTTGTGGCGACAAGGTCCCGTGGACGCCGAGGAGGTCCTGTGAACGACAAGCGAGTGGAGCTGGCAGCGGGCGCGCCACCTCCTGTGGAGTTCCGCAAGATAGCCGAGCGGACAGTGCACGAGGGCGGCCTGTTCAGCATTGCTGTTGGTACGTTCGAGTCGCCCGATGGCCAGCGCTTTGAGCGTGACATTGTGCACCACCCAGGGGCCGTTGTCGTGGTGCCTTACGACGAGCGCAGTGACGAGGTCGTTTTTGTACGCCAGTACCGTGCTGCTTTGGACAAGCGCCTGCTGGAGGTGCCCGCTGGTACGCGTGACGTGGCGGGCGAGCCACCGGAGGCCACGGCTGAGCGGGAGCTGGCCGAAGAGGCTGGGCTCATGGCCCGCAGCTGGCAGCTAGTGGGCCACTTCTACAACTCTCCTGGCTTTTCGGACGAGGAGTCGTTTTGCTACCTGGCTCGCGACCTTTATGAGGTGCCTGACGAACGCCACGGTGTCGAGGAGCAGCACATGACTGTCGAGCGTTGGCCTTGGAGCGAGCTGGGCGCTCTCGTGCGAACGGGTGAGATAACCGACGCCAAGACGATCGCTGCTTTGACACTTGCTCGGGAGGCGCTCGCTGGCTGAGCGGGAAAATGGTGAGCTCGTTGGCTGCACGACGTGGGACAGTCAAGGCGAAAGCCGGTGCTGAGCTGCCGTTGGCGGCTGAGGAACTGCTCAGTTGGCTTGCTGTCGAGAAGGGCCGCAGTGCCAACACTCTGGCTGCTTACAGGAGGGACCTGGTCGGGTATGTGAGCTGGCTTGGCTCTCAGGGACTTGCGCTGCAAAGTGCCGACGAGGCTGCCATCTCGGAGTACGTGGCCTACATGAGCTCCACGGGACGGGCACCGTCGTCGGTGGCACGGGCGCTCGTGCCGGTGCGCCTGCTGCATCGTTTCCTTGTCCAGGAAGGCACTGCCCTCACAGATCCAAGTTCGCAAGTGCGGCCGCCATCGGTACCCCAGGGCCTACCAAAGGCTTTGAGCGAGGAAGAAGTCAGCTCTTTGCTGATGGCTGTCCCCGGTAACGGCCCGGTCCAACGGCGAGACCGGGCTGTGCTGGAAGTACTCTACGCCACGGGCATGCGCGTATCTGAGCTGACAGGTCTGTCACTGCCCGACTTGGCCTTCGACCAGAGGCTCGTTCGTGTCTTCGGCAAGGGTAGCAAGGAGCGCCTAGTACCACTGGGCAGTTATGCGCGCTCTGCGCTCGAGCAGTGGACTGGCCCAGGTGGCCGCGAAGCTTTGGTGCCCAAGCGATGGGCTAGGCGTAGCGATGCGGACGCTGTTTTCCTGAACGTGCGCGGGCGTCGGCTCACGCGTCAAGGCGTAGACCTGATCGTCCGGTCCTACGCCCGGCGTGCCGGCCTCGGCTCCACAGTGTCGGCTCACGTCCTTCGCCACAGTTGCGCTACCCACCTTCTCGACCACGGTGCCGATATACGAGTCGTGCAAGAACTGCTCGGGCATGCGTCGATCGCGACCACTCAGGTTTACACGAAGGTGTCTATGGGACGCCTACGCGCCGCCTACGAGGCAGCTCATCCTCGTGCGCTGCGTGCTCGCCCCGCCAAGCCAGCCGGGGCGAGCGCCACGAGGACGTCAGGGGGCGACGAGATAGGGCCTGGCGGCGTGATCTAGGTCGCGGCGCGGCTGGGCGACTTATCACTGTTGCCTGCGCAGCGGCTACACTGCGGCCGATGGAAGCCGATACCATGACAGTCCTTCGGGAGCAGCTGGAGACTGAGCGTGCCTCGCTCCGCAGAGAGCTCGAAGAGCTTGGCTATGGTAGCGAGGGCCTTAAGTACGACCAGAACTTCGCAGACTCCAGCCAGGTGACGGCCGAGCGGGGCGAGACAGAGGCCCTGGCGAGCACTCTTACGAGGGATCTGATGGATGTTGAACGGGCACTGGCCAAGTTCGATAACGGCACGTACGGTCTGTGCGAAGGGTGCAAAGGTGAGATAGCCACTGCTCGTCTTGAGGCCATGCCTGCGGCGCGCTATTGCATCAACTGCGCGGCCAAGCACCGCTGAGGCACCGCCAGCAGCAGCTTTGCACCCGTTAGCTGCGAGCCAGAAGGCCTATGGCCTCTCGGGCGCGGGCCATGGTGCGGTGAGCGACTTCGCTGGCTTTGGCGGCGCCCTCGGCTAGCACAGCGCGTACTGCATCAGGCTGTGCGGCGAGCTCTTTATAACGCTTTTGTAAAGGTTCGAGGGCACTTATAACGGCATCGACGGTGTCGGCCTTGAGGCGGCCGTAATTGTCGTACCCGGCAGCCACTTGAGCGGGGTCACGGTGGCTGAGCGCAGCCAGTAGTTCCAGCAGGTTGGACACGCCAGGCTTGTTCTTTGGGTCCCAGCGCACTGCCCCTGGCCCAGGCGGGTCGGCGTCGGTCACAGCGCGCTTTAGCTTGTGCTCGATCACCTTGGGGTCGTCCAGGAGGAAAACGGTGCCAGCAGCGGACTCAGACGACTTTGACATCTTATGAGTAGGGTCTTGCAGGTCCATGATGCGGGCCCCGCTCCCGGGCGGTGGTATCGCCGCTTTGGGGACTTTGAAAGTCGGGCCGTAGCGGGTGTTCCAGCGCTGAGCCAGGTCCCTGGCCAGCTCCATGTGCTGGCGCTGGTCGTCCCCGACGGGCACGAGGTCAGTGTCGTACAACAAAATGTCGGCAGCCATCAGCACTGGGTAGGCGAACAGCCCGACCCTGGCCGAGTCCTCACCGCCCTTGGCTGCTTTGTCCTTGAACTGTGTCATGCGGGCCAGCTCGCCCATGCTCGCTGTGCATTCGAGCAGCCAAGCGAGCTCGGTGTGCTCGGGGACGTGGCTTTGTACGAACACGGTGCAGCGGTCAGGGTCGAGCCCGGCAGCCAGCAAGAGCGTTGCCATGGTAGTGGTGGCCTTCGTCAGCTCAGCGGGGTTGCCTGGCACAGTCAGCGCGTGGAGGTCGACAACGCAGTAGTAGGCGTCGTAGCGGTCCTGGAAGTCGACCCACCAGCGCAAGGCACCCAGGTAGTTGCCGAGGTGGGGTGCTGCTGTCGGTTGGATGCCAGAAAGGACGGTAGCCACTCTAGGCAGGGTAGCCGTCGGGGAGGCGGAGCCTAAAGTGCCCAGTGCACCGGGGGCCGTGCGTGCCGTTCGGCAGTTGCCCCACCAGTCGCAAGACGCTCGGCGCATTGGGGTCGCCGACGGGTGCAGGGCGAGCTGTTGGCAGCGCCGGCGGGTCTGTGGGCATGGCCGCGCCTTGGGCTAGTGGCGTCCCGGTAGGCTCGGTCGTGATGGGCTACCAGGTGAGCACGCCAGTGTTCGAGGGGCCATTTGACCTGCTTTTGCACCTAGTCACCAAGCACGAAGTAGATATCTGGGAGCTTTCGTTGACGTCCATTGTGGACGAGTACGTCGCTGCCTTGGAAGACATGCAGTCGCTCGATTTGTCCGTCGCGACCGAGTTCCTGTTGATCGCAGCGGTCTTGTTGGAGCTAAAGGCGCGTCGGCTGCTCCCAGATCCAGGTGCAGAAGTCACCGAGGAAGAGCTTGCCCTGTGGGAAGAGCGAGACTTGTTGTTGGCGCGGCTGCTTGAGTGCAAGACGTTCAAGGACGCCTCAGTGGCGATGTCCCATTTGATGGACAGAGCTGCGCTGTCTCAGCCGAGGTTGGCCGGTATGGAGGAGCGCTTCTTGGCCTTGGCGCCGGACCCTTTAGCGGGCGTTACGGCCCAGCGGATCCGCGACGCGGCTTTGCGAGCTCTTGCCCCTCGGCCAGCTCCCCGGGTGAACACAGACCACGTGGCGCCAGTCCGGGTTAGCGTGGCAGAGACCGTCCAGGTCCTCGTGGACGTCCTGCCGGTTGCTGGGCGGACTACCTTTAGACGTCTCACGGCTGACCTGAGCAGCCAGCTCGAAGTCATTGTTTACTTCCTTGCCTTGCTTGAGCTTTATAAGCGCGGCCTGCTTGAGCTCGAACAGGCAAGCAAGCTGGCTGAGCTCCACGTGACTTGGACCGGTGCGGCAGAGGTCGCCATGGGCAGCTTCGAGCCGCCAAAGTGGGACGCCGAGCCGGCCGGTAGCGGCTCTAGCGGCAGCACTTCCAGTGGCACCACGCCGGTCGGCGGTACCGCCGGTCCTGTTGCGGTAATTGATGTCACTTCCGTCGAGGAGTACGAGGGCTAGGTGGGAACGGCAATGGACGAGCTGGAGGAACGGCGCGCCGTGGAGGCTGTGCTGATGGTGGCCGAGGCTCCTGTAGAGGTCGCAATGCTGGCGCAACTGCTGGAGGTTACGCCGGCACGCGTCGAGGCCATCTGTGAGCGCTTGGCTGAGTCGTACCGGCAAGAAGACAGAGGGTTCGTGCTGGCGCGGGTGGCGGGTGGTTATAGGTTCCAGAGCCACCCTGACCTTGCCCCCTACATAGAGCGCTTCGTGCTAGAGGGCCAGAGCTCACGTTTGTCTGCAGCCGCACTGGAAACCCTGGCCATCGTGGCCTACAAGCAACCGATTTCACGGGCTCAAGTTGCCTCGATCCGGGGGGTCAACTCCGACGGGGTGCTGCGCACCCTTTGCCAGCGCGGCTACGTGGCCGAGGTCGGACGTGACAGCGGGCCTGGCCTTGCGGTGCTGTACGGCACCACGTCGTTGCTGTTGGAGCGCCTGGGATTGGACAAGATAGAAGATCTGCCACCTCTCGGGGACTTCGTTCCCGGCCCCGAGGTAATGGACGCCCTGGAGCAGGGCCTGCGCTCACCTGGCCCTTCGGCGCCAACGGCCTGACCTGCCGGCGACGGCCTGGCCTGCGCTCACCTGGCCCTTCGGCGCCGACGGCCTGGCGCTGTTGCCTGAATGCTTATGCGCTATGATGTATGATACTTCTTATGGCACTCCCCGGCGGCACGGCACCTTCGGAGCACACGCAGCAGTTAACTGACAAGAAGGCGGTTGCCGTGCTTGGCGCTTCCGGCTACCCGGGTGCCGAGCTGCTGCGCTTGCTCGCAGGCCACCGTGGCTTTGAGGTGCTAGCAGCGACGGCCCGTTCCCACGAGGGCGAGGCTGTTGGCGACCTCTACCCGTCTTTGGCTGCGGCTTACCCGGGCCTTGTCTTTACGGCGACAGAGGCGGCGGCCGCCGAAGGTGCCGATCTCGTCTTTTGTGCTCTGCCGCACGGAGCGTCACAGGCTCTGGTGCCTGATCTGTTGGCAAGGGCTGGGCATGTGGTCGACCTCGCAGCAGATTTCAGGTTGAAGGACGCCAGCCTGTACCCAGTGTGGTACGGAGAGGAGCACACGTGCCCGGAACTGCTCGAGGATGCCGTGCTAGGGCTCCCGGAGCTCATGGGCGAGAGCCGCGTGTCGTTGCTGGGGGCTCGCTTGGTGGCTGTACCGGGTTGCTATGTGACCGCAGCAGCACTGGCGCTGGCACCCTTGGTGCGCTCGGGTCTAGTAAAGCGCGAGGGAGTGGTGGTAGACGCGGCAAGTGGGGTGAGCGGAGCGGGCAACAAGCTAGCGGAGGGGACCCAGTTTTGCGCCGTTGACGAGGACTTCCGGGCCTATGGGCTACTAAGGCACCGCCACACTCCAGAAATGGAGCAAGTCATCGGGGCGCAACTTGTCTTTACGCCTCATCTGGCGCCCATGGACCGTGGGATCCTGGCCACCTGTTACGCTCAAACGGCTCCGGGCTTGGCTGGTGACCCTCTCGAGGTTTTGGCCGCCGCCTACGCCGGCGAGCCCTTCGTCGTGGTGAGCTCGCGCAGCCCGTCGACGAAGGCCACCCTGGGGGCCAATACGGCGCACCTCACCGCTCGCCGTGACGACAGGACCGGTTGGGTCGTCGCCATTTGCGCCATCGACAACCTCGTAAAGGGGGCAGCCGGCCAGGCCCTCCAGTGCGCGAACGCGGTCATGGGATGGCCCGAGACCCTGGACGTGCCCATAGCGGGTGTGTCGCCTTGACGGGCACGACAAGGCAGCCGGCGGCGGCTCGCGTTGGACGGACGAGGTCGCAAGGACTAGTTGAATGAGTATTCAACATTGTGTATGATCGTGCTCGTGCCGGAGGAACCGGGGCTGGAGGTCGCAGCCAGTGGCAGTGCCTTGGGGGATCCAGGGGCGGGCGTCAGCGCTTTGGCCGCGCTTAGCGCGGCCAGCAAGGCGGCCATCCTTGTTGAAGCATTGCCCTACATCCGTCGCTTTTGGAAAAAGACGGTAGTGGTCAAGTACGGTGGCAGCGCCATCAGCGGTGCCACGCCGGGGCCGCAGCAGCCTCCGGCCGGTGCTGCACCTGACACCGTTGCCAGCGCGCCTGGTCCCGCCGGAGAGTCGCTGGCCCGCTTTGCCACTGACATAGTGCTCATGCGAGCAGTAGGGATGCGCCCAGTAGTGGTGCACGGGGGAGGGCCGCAGATCGGTCAGTTGATGGCCAGGCTTGGCAAAAAACCGGAGTTCCGAGACGGCTACCGCGTGACCGACGCGGAAACACTTGACATAGCGCGCATGGTGCTGGTTGGCAAGGTCAACCGGGAGATCGTGGCGGCGATCAACGTTTACGGGCCGCTGGCTGTGGGCGTCTCAGGAGAAGACGCCGGCCTTATCCAGGCAACGCCCCGCGACCCTGCGCTCGGCTTCGTCGGCGACGTTTCGCGCGTCGGCCCAGAACTGGTGGAGCGCCTATTGGAAGAAGACCTTGTCCCTGTGGTCGCGACCATCGGGACCGACGACACGGGCCAGGCCTACAACATCAACGCGGACAGTGCTGCAGCGGCGATAGCACAGGCTGTTGGGGCCGAAAAGCTCGTGTTCATGACGGACGTAGAAGGCATCCGCGCTCGGCGTGAGGACCCTGCTAGCTTGCTCAGCTCGCTGAGCGCTGACGACCTTGAGGCGCTGGTCGACAGCGGGGTGGTCGCAGGGGGCATGGTCCCTAAGGCCCGAGCTGCTCTGGACGCTGTAAGGGGAGGGGTGCCCCAGGTCCACATATTGGACGGGCGCGAAGCCCATGCGCTGTTGCTTGAAATATTTACCCGCAGCGGCGTTGGCACCATGGTGACGCTATGAGCGGCTCTGTTAGCCACTTGATGCCGACGTACCCTTCAGGGCGGGTCACCTTCGTCCGCGGCGAAGGCTCCTACTTGTGGGACGACCAAGGGCGGCGGTACCTGGACTTCCTCTCGGGCCTAGCGGTGACGTCGCTTGGCCACGCCCACCCAGACGTGGCCAGGGCGGTCTGTGAGGCAGCAGGTACCTTGCTGCACACCTCGAACCTGTTCGCTAACGTGGCGTCGGAAGAAGTAGCTGCCACGCTAGACGGGCTGGTCGGCGGGGGTGGCAAGGTTTTCTTCGCCAACAGCGGGGCCGAGGCAAACGAGTGCGCGATCAAGCTAGCGCGCAAGTGGGCTGGTCGCGGGCGTTACGTGGTCGTTTCTGCTTACGGGTCGTTCCATGGCAGGACGCTGGCGACGTTGCACGCCACCGGTCAACCGGCCAAGCACGAGGCTTTCCAGCCGTTGCCTGAGGGGTTCCGTCATGTGGCTTGGCAGGACCTGGCTGCTCTGGAGCGCGCTGTGACGCCTGAAGTTGCGGCGGTACTGCTAGAACCAGTGCAAGGCGAGAACGGCGTGTGGCCGGCGGGCGCAGAGTACTTCCAGGGAGCACGTCGCATTTGCGACGAGAGGGGCGCACTGTTGATGGTCGACGAAGTTCAAACTGGTCTTGGCCGGACTGGCCGGTGGTTCGGTTTTCAGCACTATGGCGTGCGACCTGATGTCGTGACAATGGCCAAAGCGCTCGGCAACGGGGTGCCAGTCGGTGCTTGCTGGGCACGTGACCAGGTGGCCGGTTCTTTTGTGCCGGGGGACCACGCGTCCACCTTTGGCGGCCAGCCACTGGCTATGGCCGCGGCCAAGGCTGTCTTGGGCGTCATGCAGACGCGAGGCGCACCCGGCTTGGCCGAGGCCCGGGGCGCGTACTTGAGGGAAAAGTTGGCCCAGGTGGCTGGCGTCAGTTCTGTGCGAGGGTTGGGCCTGCTGCTCGGCGTGGAGCTGGTCCACGGGGACGCTGCCCGGGTAGCCGCCCGTTGCTTGCAGCGTGGCTTGGTGGTTAACGCCGTAACCGCTACCGCCCTGCGCCTGGCTCCCTCGCTCCTCGTCACGGAGGCCGAGATCGACGAGGCGGTCGCTGCTCTCGCAAGCGAACTGGGAGGCGACAAAGGGCCGCACGAAGGTGCGCGCTTGCCAAATGGAGGTGATGACCGGTGACCCGGCACCTGCTGGACGTCGACGACCTGTCCCCCGCAGAGCTGGCGGAGGTGCTCGACTTGGCGTTGGACGAGCACTCTGGCGATGTCATCGCCGGTCAAGGCGTAGCGCTCGTGTTCGAGAAACCGTCGGCCCGGACTCGCAGTTCCTCGGAGATGGCCGTGGTGCAGCTGGGTGGCCACCCGGTGTACGTCCAAGGTGAAGAGGTCGGCATCGATAGCAGGGAAAGTGCCGAAGACGTCTGCCGCACTCTCTGCCAGTACCACTGCGCTATCGGGGCGCGGGTGAAAGACCATCGGGTGCTCGAACGCATGGCGCGGGTATCAAGCGTGCCCGTCGTGAACCTGCTCTCTGACCGTTCTCACCCGCTGCAAGCGATAGCCGACCTGCTAACGCTGCGCTCGCACTGGGGCGGGTCTCTCGCTGGCCACCGCCTGGCGTGGGTCGGTGACGGCAACAACGTGGCTCGGAGCCTGGCTTTGGGCTGCGCCATGACGGGCGTCGAAGTGGTGGCAGCGTCGCCGCCCGGCTACCGCCTTGACGACGCGACACTGGGCGCAGTGGCCGCGCTAGGCGGCTCGTTGCGCCAAGTTGCTACAGCGGCCGAGGCCGTTGGCGACGCCGAGGCGGTGTGCACAGACGTGTGGGTGTCCATGGGCCAGGAGGCTGAGGCTACGGAGCGGCTCGGTGCTTTCCGGCCTTACCAGGTGAACGCGGCGTTGATGGCCAAAGCCGTACCGGGTGCCGTTTTCCTTCATTGCTTACCCGCCCACCGAGGCCAGGAGGTGACCGCCGAGGTGATTGACGGCCCGTCAAGCCTCGTCTGGCCGCAGGCTGCCAACCGTCTGCGGGCGATGCGGGGCCTGCTGCTTTGGCTGTTCCAATGAAGCTGACCAAGGCCCAGCGCCAGCACCGCTTGAGCCAACTGCTCGAAAAAGAGGCAGTGACCAGCCAGAGCGAGCTGGTGCGCTTGCTTGCGGCCGAGGGCGTGGAGGCGACGCAGGTGACTGTTTCTCGTGACTTGGAAGAGCTCGGTGTCGTGAAGGTGCGTCGGCCGGGCGGGGTGCTCGTTTACGCCCTGCCAGAGACCCCTCAGGCCCGACCTGAACCTGAGGGGCATTTGCGCCGGGTACTTGGCGAGTGGGCATCGGACGTGGCAAGCTCGGGCAACCTTGTGGTAGTGCGCACTCCGCCTGGGTGCGCCCACGTAGTGGCGTCGGCATTAGACAGGGCTGGGCTCCCCGAGATCGTCGGGACAGTGGCCGGCGATGACACGGTGCTCGTTGTAGCTGCACAGGGCGCCAGCGCCGCCGAGCTGGCGGAGCGCCTAATAGATATTGCCCAACTTGGCACTAGAGGGAAAGGACCGAGAAAAGATGGCTAAGAAAATTGTGCTGGCTTACAGCGGTGGCCTCGACACGTCTGTGCTGGTCCGCTGGATGACGCAGGAAATGGGCGCTGAAGTGGTCGCCGTGTGCGCTGACCTCGGGCAGGGGGGCAACTGGGAGGCGCTGCGCGACAGAGCGCGAGCCGCTGGGGCAGTCGACGTCGAAGTGCTGGACTTGCAAGAGGAGTTCGCGACAGAGTTCGTAACCCCGGCTGTCTTGGCCAACGCGCTGTACGAGGGCCGTTACCCGTTGGTGAGCGCGCTTTCGCGGCCGATCATAGTGAAGCACTTAGTGGCAGCGGCCCGCCGGCATGGGGCGGACGCGATCGCTCACGGTGCCACGGGCAAGGGCAACGACCAGGTGCGTTTTGAGGTTTCGAGCCGGGCACTTGCACCCGACTTGGAAGTGCTAGCCCCGGTGCGCAACTGGGGCTTTACGCGGGCGGACTCGATCGACTACGCGGCACGCTGGGGTATCCCTGTGAGCGCTACCAAGCAAAGCCCCTATTCCGTTGACCAGAACCTCTGGGGGCGCGCCATCGAGTGCGGCGTGCTTGAGGACCCGTGGGTACAGCCGCCCGACGACGTCTACGAGCTGACGGTGCCGGTGCGGGCCCCAGGTGAGAGCTTGGAGGTCGTGATCGGGTTCGAAGCTGGGGTGCCTGTGAGCGTGGACGGCCAGCGCCTGTCCGTGCACCAGGTGGTTGCACAGCTCGACAAGTTGGTCGGCCAGTTCGGGTTTGGGCGGGTAGACATTGTGGAGAACCGCCGGGTGGGCATCAAGAGCCGTGAGATCTATGAATGCCCTGGTGCGCTGGCTCTAATTATGGCTCACTCTGACCTTGAGAGCTTGACGCTTGAGCGCGACGTTGCCCACGAAAAAGCCCGTTTAGAGCCGCGTTGGGCGGAGCTCGTTTATGACGGGCTGTGGTACTCGCCGCTAAAGATGGCGCTCGATGCGTTCATGACCGAGACGCAGCGTTATGTGACCGGGGAGGTGAGGCTGCGTTGTGAGGCTGGGGGTGGGCCGGGGCCGGGCGCGACGGGAGCTCCTGTCGGGCGCCCGGGATGGTGCGGTGTAGTGGGCCGGCGCAGCCCCATGGGGCTTTACGACCACGACCTCGCTACTTACGAAGCGGCTGACAGGTTCCGCCACCAGGACGCCGAGGGCTTCGTGCGCATCTTCGGGCTCGGCACTGAAACTTGGGCTGCGCGCCAGCACCCGTTTGGGCCGCGCCACGAGCCAGCCGTCACCACCGGGCCGGGCGCTGGTACCGGTGCGGGCGCATGACACTGTGGCAGGGCCGTTTTGGCGCCACCAACCAGGCCGACGCCTTGGTCGCCTTCACTGAGAGCCTGTCTTTTGACCGCAGGCTTTACCCCGACGACATCGCCTGTAGCCGTGCGCACGTGCGGGGGCTGCAGCGGGCTGGGTTGCTGACGGCTGAAGAGGCTGCAGCTGTTCTCGCTGCTTTAGACCAGGTGCACCAGGAACTGGCTGGGGGGACCTTCACCTTCCAGGTTTCGGACGAGGACATCCACACCGCTGTGGAGCGCAGGGTGACCGAGATCGCTGGGGAAGTCGGCGCTCGCCTCCACACGGGCAGGAGCCGCAACGACCAGGTGGCCACCGACCTCAGGCTGTTCACCAAGCGCTCTTTGCTTGAGGTGGCGCGACGTGTGGCAGCGTTCCAAGGAGTTCTCTTGGCGCGCGCACGTGAGGCCGGTGACGCGTACATGCCGGGCTACACGCACCTTCAGCACGCCCAGCCGGTGCTCTTGGCCCACCACCTTTTGGCGCACGGGTGGGCGTTTGCCCGGGACGTAGACCGTATATTGAGCACGTTCCAGCGGACCGACGTCTCGCCGCTGGGGGCGGGTGCGTTGGCTGGGTCTTCCCTTCCCCTCGACCCGGACTGGGTTGCTGGCGAGCTTGGTTTTGCAGCCCGGTTCGAGAACTCCCTTGACGCCGTTTCGGACCGTGACTTTGTAGCTGAGGCTCTGTTCGACCTGGCCCTTGTCGGGACTCACCTGTCCCGCCTTGGAGAGGAGGTGGTGCTGTGGTCGTCTGAGGAGTTCGGCTTCTTGCACCTCGACGACGCGTACGCTACTGGCAGCTCGATGCTGCCGCAGAAAAAGAACCCCGATATCGCAGAACTGGCCCGGGCCAAGGCGGGCCGGCTCATCGGGCACTTGGCGGGCATGCTGGCCACGCTAAAAGGCCTTGCCTTGGCTTACGACCGAGACTTGCAGGAGGACAAGGAGCCTCTCTTCGATGCCTTGGACCAAGTGAACAGGGCCTTGGGTGCTATGGGCGGGCTAATGGCAACGGCCGTGTTCGATACTGAAACGATGGCTAAGGCAGCGGACAGCCCGGCCGCCGCTGCGACTGACCTGGCCGAGTGGTTGGTGGCAAAGGGCATGGCTTTTCGTCGTGCCCACGAACTTGTGGGTGCCATGGTGAGGGACTCTGTGCAGCGACATGTGCCTTTGGCCGAGCTAGTCGCATCTCACCCCGAGCTGGGGCCTGAAGCTTTGTGGTTGTTGCAACCCGGCAGCTCTGTTGCTCGCCGGAGCACACCAGGCGGAGCCGGCCCCGGCCCCGTGAGCGCCCAGCTAGAGAGGTTCGCGACAGCCTTGAGCGAGCAGGCCCAGCGCTTGGGCATGGAGAGCACAGACCTCGAGCAGCTGCTAGGCCGGGGCCAGCGTGCTACAGGTCGTGAGCGGGACCTAGCCACCCGGGCCGAGGGCATCGAGGCTGGCACCCGGGCCGAGGGCATCGAAGCATCCTCAAAAAAGAACAAGGCGAGGGCTGTTTCGCGGTCAGAGCCGAGGGATGGCGGAGCTGCCTGAGCCTCCCGCACCCATCAGCGCGGGAGCTCAACGAGTGCCGCCCGGGCCGTTGGCGGGCCTGCTGCCTCGAGAATTTTTCGCCGCGAGTGCCTTGGAAGTCGCTCCAGCGCTGGTGGGCATGTGGCTGGTGCGTTCAGACGGGAGGGCCGCTCGTCTTGTCGAAGTGGAGGCTTACATGGGAGCTGATGACCCCGGGAGCCACGCTTACAAGGGCAAGACGCGGCGGAACGCGACGATGTTCGGCCCTCCAGGGCGGCTGTACGTCTACTTCACCTATGGGATGCACTGGTGCGCCAACGTCGTGTGCAGCCCGGAAGGGACGGCTTCGGCTGTGCTGTTGAGGGCGGCTGAGCCGACGGCAGGCGTTGACCTTATGCGGCGGTCTCGCTGGCAAGGCCAGCGCCAACAGCGCGACCGTGACCTGTGCAGAGGCCCGGCGCGGCTTTGCCAGGCCTTCGACATCACAGGGGCCTATGATGGGGCAGACCTGGTGAACGGCGACCGGGGAGTGTGGCTGGCTGTGGGCACTTCTCGCTCAACGCGACCAGTCGGCACATCGGAGAGGGTCGGCTTGTCCTCGGGCGCAGAGCTCCCGTGGCGCTTCTTCGAGGTGGGCAGTATGTGGGTGTCGTGAGCGCTTTCGCTAAGCGGGCAGGAGCAGTGCGCCAGTGTGCCAGCGGGTCACCTCGCCTAGAGCTGCCCCCTTACTGGCGTGAGCTCTCGTGAGGTGCCTATACTGAAAGGACGTCGGTGGCGGGCACGGCGCGATTGACAAGTGGCCCCAGGTTGGGGTAAGCTATAAAGCCGCTCAGGTTAGCTAGTAGCTCGCCTGGCGGCGCTGGCAGGCCGGGGTAGTAAGCTCCGTAGGCTGCTAGCAAGCGGTGGGTACCACCACCTGCACTATGTAGGTGCGTGCCCTTGTGGACCTTGAAAACGGAACAGAGGAAGCCAAAAGCTAGTGCGGGGCGTCCCAGTTTTAGGGGGACGTCGCAACCGAAATTCAGCACTAGACGGACAACGTGCCGTCTTGTGCCAGTTGGTACCGGGTGACCGGTGCCGGCTCTCACCAAGTCGGAGAGCTCGCCGTGAGGCGTGCTCGATGTCTCGATGGAGAGTTTGATCCTGGCTCAGGACGAACGCTGGCGGCGTGCTTCACACATGCAAGTCGAACGAGGCCCATCTGGTGGCAACACCAGAGAAGGCCTAGTGGCGAACGGGTGAGTAACACGTGAGCAACCTGCCCCGAAGACCGGGATAACAGTGGGAAACCGCTGCTAATACCGGATGCCCTCACTTGGCCCCATGGCCGGGTGAGGAAATGGGTTTACCGCTTCGGGAGGGGCTCGCGGCCTATCAGCTTGTTGGTGGGGTAACGGCCCACCAAGGCTATGACGGGTAGCTGGTCTGAGAGGACGACCAGCCACACTGGGACTGAGACACGGCCCAGACTCCTACGGGAGGCAGCAGTGGGGAATTTTTCGCAATGGGCGCAAGCCTGACGAAGCAATGCCGCGTGGATGAAGAAGGCCTTCGGGTTGTAAAGTCCTTTCGTGGGGGACGAAAAGGTGG
>JBMFUG010000057.1:0-17621 GCA_049966695.1 Acidimicrobiales bacterium
TGCCGGAAGACCCCGTTTTGGCAAGGCTAAGGCGAAGCGAGCTAGCGTCAGCGCCCCCCAATAGCCAAAAGTGGCCAACCCAGTTGCGTCAGCCCCCAGGTGCAAGACGCTGCGGTCAAAACTCGGCTCCCACTGGGCGGCCGAAACTTCGCAGCCTGTATAGACGGCAAAAACGACCAGGCCTAGCACGACCGTGCCCACGGCCGAGGACCGCACTGGCCTGCGCTCGCTTGTCGAACGACACTGCTTAGCCAAAGGCTGCCGTCCCAAAAGGCCCCCTTTTGCACTTGAGCTCACGGGCGAGGAGCGCTGTGCACCAGAGAGCGTCGCCGGGCCGCCAAAGTGCTCTGGAGCGGGCGGCACGCCAAGCGCGCGTGGCGTCCCAAGCTCAGGCGGCACAACGGGTGCTCGTTTGGCCAAGCGCCGGCCAGCCACGAGCCAGCCGACGACTAACAGGGCTTCGGCAAACAGCGCTACCACGTAAGAAGGACGCCAACTGCCAGCCAGCAAGGCAGCGGTCACTACCAACGGCCCGATCGTCGTACCTATCCCGTAAGACCCGTGCAGCACATTAAGCAGACGGTTACGGCCTGCCAGAGCGATCGCGACATTGAGGGAGCTGTCAAGCAAGCCGCTTGCCACCCCAACGGCCCACCCGCCCGCTACAAAAACCCACAGGTTGGGCGACAAGACAATTACCAGCCCGCCCGAGGCACCTATTGACCCCGCAAGCACCACTGCCCGGGCCAGGCCAAGACGGGAAAGCAGCAGACCCGCTACCGACGAACTGGCCACTGACCCGACGGTGCCAGCTATCAGCACCAGGCCCAAGTCAGCCAAGGGGGCACCAAAGCTCTGCCGGACCGCTGGCCAAGCCGTGCCGATCAGGCCGTCAGGCAAGCCCAATGCTACGAACGCGTAGAGCGCCATAACATCGGCAACGGTGCAACCGCTGATGAGGCCCAGGTTGGAGCTGGCCACACGCGCCCTGCGCTTCACAATCGCCGGCCTGTAGTCACACGCTCCGATCTGTCGTCACTAGCGCCCTGTCGTCACTTGTGCCGCGATCTAGACGTTCGCACCAGGTAGGGGCGCCACCGGGCGCAACGGCAGCTCCTCCACCACCGCTGTTACGTTGCTCGTGCCAACGTCGCCAGGGCCCCTTACCACCAGCGCTTGGCCAATTTCGGTGCGTCGGCTCACATAGCCGAGGGCCACCCAGCCAAGACGCGGCGACAAGGCCACGCTCGTCAACTTACCCAGCGTCCTGGCCCCACAGAGCAAGTCGTCCCCAGGTGCAGCCGACCCAGACAACAACAAACCCCGCAGCCGACGCGCCACGTTGCTGCCGCGCGAGTCGATACGGGCCACCAGCTCCTGGCCGGTGTAACAGCCCTTGGTAAAGCTGACGGACGGCCCTACCAACCCAGCTTCAGCCGGCAAAGTCCGCTCGTCCAGTTCAGCCCCGTGACGAGGCAACCCAGCCTCGACCCTCACGGCTTCGTACACTTCGCGGCTCACGAGAGGTACGCCGTGCGGCAGTACGGGCTCGGGCCCCAATAGCTCGTAACCCCCAAGCCCGCCCCACTCGAAGCTCACGCTAACGCAGCCGGGCTCGCAGCGCCTGACAGCCTCAGGCGCCTTCGGCCCGAGCACAACGGTACAGGCCCACGCCAGCAGCTCCACCTCCACCCTGGTGCGCAACTTGAACCGGTTAAGGCGAGCCACGAGAGCTTCGCCAAGCCCAGCGTCAGTCACCAGCAAGAACTCGTCCTCTCCCGTGCGTTGTGCCCGCACGAACGCGTCTAGCTTGCCTTGTGGTTGCAACACGAGCGCCCAGGCCGAAGCCCCGGGCGCCAACGCCGCCAGGTCCTGGCTCGTCTGGCCCTGTAGGTAGCTGGCTACATCCGCTCCCGCAGCACGCACTACCTCGCGCTCGACCACGGCGGTTCCCACCGCTTCGCGCACAGCCCGGTAGCCCGCCTCGAGGTCGAGCCGCTCACCCACTGGCAACAGCCCTCACTGGCTCCTGACCCCCATGAGGACTGGTCCCAGCCTTGGCCTCAGCGGTCCCAGCCTTGGCCTCAGCGATCCTGCGGGCCCCCGGCACCGCAGCGAGGAGCGCAGCCGCCTTGTTGCGGCACTCCAGGTCTTCGTTTGCGGCCACGCTGTCAGCCACTATGCCCGCACCTGCCTGCACGCTCGCAGGCCGTGCACCGTCGGCTGTGGCAGGGGCAACGAGCATCGTGCGGATCGTTATTGCCGTGTCAACGTTCCCAGAGAAGTCCACGTAGCCGACCACCCCGGCGTAAGGCCCTCGTCGGGCTGGCTCCAGCTCGTCAATGATCTCCATCGCACGCACCTTCGGCGCGCCCGAAACGGTCCCCGCTGGCAGCGTGGCCCGCAAGACGTCAATAGGCCCGAGGCCTGCCCGCAGGTTCCCCGACACCTGAGAGGTCAAGTGCATGACGTGGCTATAGCGCTCCAGGGTCATCAGCTCGTCGACTGTCTCCGTACCGAAGTCCACGACCTTGCCTACGTCGTTACGGGCCAGGTCTACCAACATCACGTGCTCCGCGCGTTCCTTGGCGTCTTCGAGCAGCTCAGAACCGAGCTTGCGGTCCTCGGCGCTAGTGCGCCCCCGCCGGCGCGTACCGGCAATGGGCCGAGAGACTACCCGGCCATCACGCACGCGCACCATCGGCTCGGGTGATGAGCCGACCATGGCCACCTCGGGGTACTGGAGCAGGTACATGTAGGGGCTTGGGTTGACCTGGCGCAGGCTGCGGTAAAGGTCAAGGGGTGCTGCACCTAGGTCCAGGTCGAAACGCTGGGACAGCACCACTTGGAAAATGTCACCGGCGAAGATGTGCTCCCTTGCCACCTCAACTGCGGCCTCGTACATGCGAGCTGAGGTCCGCCGCTTGAAGGCAGGCAGTTCGTCGTCTCGCTCTGGAGGCTCTATCACTGGCTCCGGCAACGGCTTGGCCCCGTCGGCCGCTAGCTCCTCTAGTCGCGAGACTGCCTCGTCGTACAGCCTGTGCAACGTCTTGGTAGTGGCACCTGGAGGGACCGGTACCGCCTCAACCAGGGTCACCCGCTGTCTCCAGGAGTCGTAGGCGGCGATCTGGCCAACTACAGCGACTGCAGCATCAGGGTAACCGAGCTCGTCTGGTGGCGCCGTGCCAAGCCGTTCGACCTCACGCACCACGTCGTAACCCAGGTAACCGACCAGCCCGCCGTGCAGCGGCGGAAGTCCCGGTAACGAAGGGGCCTTGTAATGGGAAACCACGGCATCGAGGGCGGCCAGGATGCCCCGGTCAAGAGGTACGTCGTGCGGCAGTACGCCCTCCACGCTCACGTGGCCAGCTTTCAAGTACAACGTGGCAGACGGCCTTCGCCCTATAAATGACCAGCGGCCCCAGTTCTCAGCGTGCTCCACCGACTCCAAGAGGAAACCCGGCTCGTCCCCGACCAACCTCGCGAACGCAGCCACAGGGGTGGTCAGGTCAGCCAATATCTCACGCCAGACCGGCACCACCGTCCAGTGCCGGCCCAAGCTGGCGAACTCGTCCCGGCTGGGGCGAACCCCTCCCTTACTCACCGAAGCGGCGGTAGAAGCAGCTGTGGTTGCCGGTGTGGCAAGCGCCAGCTCCTTCCTGCTCGACCGTCAGAAGCAAGGTGTCCCCGTCGCAGTCGTAGTAAGCGGCACGCACCCACTGGCGGTCGCCTGAGGTGTCGCCCTTGCGCCAGCGGCTTTGACGGCTCCGCGACCAGTACACGGCCCGGCCAGACTCGAGCGTTTCGCGCAAGGTCTCAGCGGTCATCCATGCCATCATGAGCACTTCACCGGAGCCAGCCTCTTGGACTATTGCCGGCACCAGGCCGTCGGAGTTGTACCTGACGGCTGCCAACTGCTCCGGGGTGGCTCGGATCGGCGTAGCAACAGGCATACGCCTATCGTACTTCGGCCACGGTCTCGGCCACCTATCTTTAGCTCGTACGCCAGACGTGCCTTTAGCTCGTGCTCCAGGCGTGGCCGCTAGCCCCTCGGGCCAGACGCAAGCAGCTCCACAGCTGGCCGGCGCACCTAAGCGCCGTCCTGCCACAACGCCACCCGCTCCATGCTCGCAAGCGGCCACCGGCAAATCACCCCGCCAAGGTGGTGGCTGTTCGTGCTGCACTAGCAGAGCTGGCAGCCTTGCTGTACGTCTTGTCGGTGCGTTCTGGGCCACCGAGCTCCGACGGTCCCACTATCGTGCCCGAGGCAAAAGCTGTGACTGGCGGCAACCTTGACCTAAGGGGCTGGCCGCTGTCCTTCAGCTCAATTTGGACCGTAGACGTCCCCGTCTATGTCCTCGCCGTAGCCCTAACCCGCAGCGCCAACCCCGAGTACTCGCGCTATTTCAAGCCAGCGGTGGTCTTCGGAGCCGTGCTTGGCGGGCACTTGCTCAGCCGAGAGCCGGTGCTGCCCGCTCGGGCCGTAAGCCACAAGCGGCTACGGCTGTCGAGGCTGTCCGAACAGCTTGCTTCGCCGCTGGTACGGGCCTCCAACTAGCCCAGCCCGCGCCCGCGCAAGCCACCGCCCGGCTGGCCGCGTTGCTCGTCCAGCACGACATGCAGGACGACATCGGCGACTACTGTGCTCTTCGGTCATGACCGTGCAAAGTGATGGCAAGGTTGTCGTCCGGCCGGTCGTGGCCAACGCCAGCGGACGCCTCGTCCGCTATGCCCGTCACACGTCCGCTGGTTGGCAAGCGGGGCTCGATCTTGGCTTTTTTGTTTTCAACACAGCCCACTGTTTTTAACACCACCCAGTCTCTCGGCGCTACCAGCCAGCTCAGCGCTGTCCATATTGGCACCCCATCGCGCAGTACATCGTTCGGCCCCTACCGGGCCCTCATCTGGCCGCAACCGATCGCAGTGCCGCCCGTCGGCCTAGCCACCTGAGCTGCTCGGCGCGCTCAGGCGGCTTCAAACGGCCCCGTCGCTCGACATGCTCTATCGGCCGCTCGCCGCGAAAGCGCACGTGCAGCGAAGTGACGCCTTAGCGGCGGTCTGCGTCCAAGAGGGCGAGCTCATCTTCGCTAAGTTTCAAGTCGACCGCAGCAACACAGTCAAGGACCGAGCTCGGCCGGCTAGCCCCAGGTATGGGCACCACGTGGTCTCCCTTGGCGAGCATCCAAGCCAGTACCACCTGGTGGACTGAAACACCGTGCTCTGCTGCGACGTGCGCGAAAGCTGGGTGCTCCCGGCGCAACGCTTCAGCGTTGCCGATCCCACCGAAGGGGCTCCACGGCAAAAACGCTATGCCGAGTTGCCCGCAGTAGCGCAGCTCGCCTTCGCTCGAGCGGAAGAACGGGGAAAACTGGTTCTGGACGCTAGCCAGGTTGCCTTCGCCAAGCACCGAACGGGCGATGTCTATCTGGCCGACGTTCGCGTTCGAAATGCCGACCATCAGCACCTTGCCGGCATCGAGCAGTTCTTTGAAAACCCCGACCGCGTCTTCATAGCGGACCTTCGGGTCGGGCCGGTGGTACTGGTACAGCCCTATGGCCTCAACGCCGAGCCGGCGCAAAGACGCTTCAGCCGCCTGGCGCAAGTACCGAGGGTCCCCGTTCACTGTCCAGGAGCCGTCGCCAGGACGAAGATGGCCGCCTTTGGTCGCCACGAGCACTGAGCCACGGTCACCGCCCCAAGATGACAACGCCTTGGCGACCAGCCGCTCGCCGTGGCCAGTGTCGTCGCCGCCGAGGCTGTACGCGTCAGCCGTGTCTATCAGCGTGACCCCTGCGTCCAACGCGGCATGGATAGTCTCGATCGAGCGGGCCTCGTCTGGCCGGCCCTCGATCGACATGGGCATCTCTCCCAAGCCGATCGCGCTGACGTGGCGTGAGCCTATACGGCGCAATTGCATCCCAATCTCTCCTTTACTGTCCGCTCACGTGCCAACACTGCCACGGAGCAACCGAGCTCTGGGCACCGCCTGAGTCTAAGGCACTGGCGCGACCCTGAGCCCCAGCCTTCACAGCCGCAGGAAACGGAAGGTCGTGTGGTACCAACGTTCATCACCGTGCTCGAGCCACGTCAGAGTACCAGCTTGGCGCGCCGCTCCCTCACCTTCGATATGGTGCGTCGAAGGCTCCAGGCCCACCACATAGTCGCCTGCCCGCAGGTTGACCCATTCGATGAAGTTCGGGAACTCCCTGGGGTCGTGCTCGAGCTCGAAACCGAGCCCGAGCCGGCTGTTTACAAGGCGCGCCCTTACCTTTCCATCGGGGCCAGGAGCCAGCTCGTGCTCATAGACCTGTTCTTCGAAACCGGCCACAGGCGGCCCAAAACTAAGGTGCGACGCCCCATGGGCTTCGACGCTCGGGCTCTTCCAGCGAGTGCCCACGACGTCGGCCTCAAAGGTCGTCCCTTCGTCCAAAAGAGGCCAACCCAAGTCGCAGTGGTACAGGAACATGTGAGGGGTCGGGTCAAACCCAGTGTTGACCACCATGTCGGTCAGGCGGATCTCGTTACCGCCGAGGTCGGCTTCTATGCGCCGGCGCAACAGTAGGTGCTCGCCGAAAATTGCGGCCTGGCGGATCTCGCCCTCCGCCCACAGCACTACACCGTCGCCCTCCCAGCGTTCCCCGTAACCGCCCAGCCGAGCAGGCAAGTTGGCCACCCTGCCGTGCAGCCCGTGACGCACAGTGGGCCTTGGGCCGTAACGGAACTGCGAGGCATCGTACTCCCCTGCTCCCAGCGTGTGGTCAAGCCCACCAGTCACAAGCAGCCCCGACATGGAACGCAGCCAGGAAAGTCCCCCTTCGTCACCGTTGTCGTTAAGGCCAGGATGGCGAAAACCTGTAGCAGAGCGCCAGCCAAAGCTCTTGTCGTCGAACTCGGCCACCCCGATGTCCATGGCCCGGTCCACCAAGACCTCAAAGCGCAAGCCACCACCGGTACGGAACTCAAGGGCGCGGATACCCCGTTCGGCACCGTCGTCTAGCACCACAGCACGCACGCCGCCCACAGCGTGGAGGTCGCCAGTACGTTTGGCTAGCTCCAGCGGGTCGTAGCGGCCCTTTGTCGTCCCCATGCGCCCCATCGTAACCGGCACACTCTGAACCGGGCCAACGTTGCCTACACCAGCCGGCCGGGCCATATACCGGCTGGCCGGGCGGCAGCCTATAGGTACAGACCGGTCCCGTCCGTAACTCGTTCAGCGGCAACGGCGTGGATGTCGCGCTCTCGCAGGATCAGGTAGTTCTCACCTTGGACCTCAACTTCAAAACGGTCCTCGGGGTTGAACAGCACCTGGTCCCCGGGCTTGATCGAGCGCACGTGCGGACCGGTGGCCACGACCTCGGCCCATGTCAAGCGCCTCGGTACCTCCGCAGTGGCCGGTATCAGGATCCCCGACTTGGACTTGCGTTCACCTTCGCTACGCGGCACTTGCACCAAGACGCGGTCGGTCATCATCTGGATCGCCTGTTTGGCGCCACCAGCATTACCGAGAGGCCCATCGGGGCCGTTAGGGACCATCCTTGGCAAGCTAGCGCGCCGAGCTCGTCAACTTCGACTCACCCGCAGCTTTAGTAGCCCTAACCGGCTAACGCTCTGGCACCGGCCGCACGCTAACGCCGGCAGCAGCCAGCGCAGCCTTGGCGTCAGCGATCGTCGCCTCGCCAAAGTGGAAGATCGACGCCGCCAGCACAGCGTCAGCCTTGCCGGCTACTGCGCCCTCGACAAGGTGATGGAGGCTGCCCACCCCACCGCTGGCCACCACCGGGATTGACGTCAGCTCAACAACGCGTTTGGTCAATTGCAGGTCGTAGCCTTCGCGCGTGCCGTCTCGGTCCATCGAGTTGAGCACCAGCTCACCAGCCCCCAGTTGCTCGCAACGCTCTGCCCAAGCCAGAGCGTCTATCCCGGTCGGGGCCCGGCCACCGTGGGTGTAGACCTCCCAGGAAGCACCCTTGCGGCGCACGTCGATGCCGACCACGGCGCACTGGGCCCCGAACGTCGCCGAGATCTCCTGTACGAGCTCGGGCCTCGCAACTGCTGCTGAATTGACGCTCACCTTGTCTGCGCCCACACGCAACAAACGCCGAGCGTCCTCGAGCGTCCTGACACCCCCACCCACGGTAAGGGGGATAAAGACCTGTTCGGCAGTCCGGGCCACGACTTCCACCATGGTGCTCCGAGCCTCGGCTGAGGCCGTTATGTCGTAAAAAACCAGTTCGTCAGCGCCTTCGGCGTCATAGCGCTTGGCTAGCTCAACCGGGTCACCGGCCTCGCGCAGGTCCTTGAAGCGGACCCCTTTCACAACCCGGCCTGCGTCCACGTCCAGGCAGGGGACCACCCTCACTGTCCTCACGACGCCCCCTCGCTCTCTTGTGGGGCGTTCCCGCGGTCGGTCCCAACCCGGGCATGCCCCAGCCCAGGCTCCGCTTGTGCGCCCCTGCATGCCGCCACCGCCTCGGGCACGCCAAAGCGGCCCTCATAAATGGCCCGGCCGACTATCACGCCGGAGAGACGACGCCCGCCGACCTCCAGGCGGCTGAGCTTGCGCAGGTCTTCGAGCGAACCAACCCCACCGCTTGCCACCAGGGGCACGGGGCAGATCTCCAGCAGCTCCTTGTAACCGGCAATGTCAGGCCCTGTCATCATCCCGTCCCTACCGATCTCGGTCACGACTATGCAAGCAGCCCCCGCACTAGCCATCTCTTTCACTACGTCGACGACAAGACGGCCAGCACCCTGTTGCCATCCCTTGACGCGCACTTGTCCTTGCTTGTGGTCCACTCCAGCAGCCACGCGCCCGGGCCAGCGCTGCGCCAAGCTTGCCAGCAGCCCTGGCTGGGCCACCGCCGCGGTCCCCAAGACCACCCTGGCCACCCCGCTACCCAACAAGGCCTCGACATCTGCCAGAGAGCGAGCCCCTCCCCCCGCCTGGACAGGCACTTTCACACTAGATGCGATAGCGGCGACGATGTGGCGGTTGACCGCTTCGCCTGTGCGAGCGGCGTCCAAGTCGACTACGTGCAGCCACGCAGCGCCATGGGACTCAAAAGCCTTTGCCCGCGCCAGCGGGTCGGTGCCGTAGTCGGTCTCGCGGGCGAAGTCCCCGCCAGCCAGGCGGACGCAATGCCCGCCGAGCAGGTCTATGGCTGCGTACAGGTCCACCGTTCAGCCACCTGCGCACCTGGCCACGAAATTGCCTAATATCCCCAAGCCGACCGTTGAAGACTTTTCCGGGTGGAACTGCGTGGCCCAAATGCTACCGGCCTCAACTGCGGCCGCAACCGGGCCTCCGTACTCACAGGTCGCCACCGTCTCTGGTCCTATCGGTGCAGAATAGGAATGCACGAAGTACACCCAGGCGCCGACCTCGTAGCCGTGCAGCAAGACCGTTGGCCCTGAGGCACCGACGACGTCGTCGCGCAAGGTAAGGACGTTCCACTGCATTTGAGGTCGCCGCACCCCAGCTGGCAGCAGTGCCACCTTCCCTGCAAATACCCCAAAGCCCTCCGCACCTGGCGACTCGTCCGAACCTTCGTACAACAGCTGCATCCCGACGCAGATACCAAAAAAAGGGCGCCCTGACCTGAGCGCTGACAGCGTTGCCTCCCACATGCCACTGTCGGCAAGGGCCTCACGGCACTCGCCAAAGTTGCCCACACCGGGGAGCACTACGCCGTCCGCACGGTCGATATCTGCAGCCGAGGTCACGAGGCGAGCGTCGGCACCCGCCCGGCATAGGGCCTTTTCTGCTGAGCGGAGGTTACCTATGCCGTAGTCGACAACCGCCACGAAGGGCTTCACAACACCCCTTTAGTGGACGGTACCGCAGCGCCTTCGACCCTGACCGCGCCACGCAAGGCCGCTGCCACGGCTTTGAACGACGCCTCAATTACGTGGTGCACGTTACGCCCGCTACGCATCGTTAAATGCAAAGTAATACCGGCCGCTGTAATGAAAGCCCTCCAGAACTCCTCTGCCAGCTGCGGGTCGAAAGAAGGCGTCCCTAGAGGGAACGCCCCCGGCCCAAGGTCCACCTGGTAAGCCAGGTAGGGGCGGCCAGAGAGGTCCAAGGCGGCCTCCACCAATGCCTCGTCCATCGGCACGGCAGCAAAGCCGAAACGCCGCACCCCAACCTTTGCCGACAGCGCCTGGCGGAGCGCCCCGCCCATGGCTATGCCGACGTCTTCGACCGTGTGGTGAGCATCGACCGCCAAGTCCCCGCGGGCCTCAATGCTAATATCGAAATCGGAATGACGGCCAAGCTGGGCCAGCATGTGGTCGAAAAACGGCAGCCCGGTCGCCACGTCTACCTGGCCAGAACCGTCCACCTGGAGCAAGACTGAGACCGACGTTTCTTTAGTGGAACGTGACACAGAGGCGCTACGGCCGCTCATGCCAGGACCTCCGCCAGCGCCGTCAAAAAGCGGTCGTTTTCTTCCGGGGTGCCCACGCTAACGCGCAGGCACCCTTCCAAGCCGGGCCAACTTGAGCTGTCGCGCACCAAGACCGAACGAGCGGCCAACGACTCCCACACTTCGCGCCCGGGCAAGCCGTGCGGCCTAAAAAGGACGAAGTTCGCCTGTGACGGCCAAACTTTGACAGCCATTTTCATGAGGCTCTCCTCTAGGCGTTCGCGTTCAGCAATTATTGTCCCCACACGCTCTTCCATCTGCTTTGAGAACTGCAAAGCAACCCGGCCGGCAGCCTGCTTCAACATGTCCAGGTGGTACGGCAAGGCCACCCTTTCCAAAGATTTGACCACTTCC
This sequence comes from Acidimicrobiales bacterium, assembly GCA_049966695.1. Lineage (GTDB taxonomy): Bacteria > Actinomycetota > Acidimicrobiia > Acidimicrobiales > Palsa-688 > JAKAWM01. Next base: position 10,782 of record JBMFUG010000057.1, read on the forward strand.
GAGGGCCCCACCATATAACCGAGCCGAAGCCCTGCCATCGACCACGCCTTTGAGTAGGTGCGTACCACGACGAGAGGTACTTCGTCGTCCACAAGCTCGAGAGCCGACCAAGACGCGAACTGCCCGTACGCCTCGTCCACTACTACTAGGCCCTCTGAGGCGGCGACGATGGCCGAAAGCACGGAGGGGTCTTCTGCCAAGCCCGTCGGGTTGTTGGGCGAGCACAAGAAAACTAGCGACGGCCTTTCCTTTTCCAATAAGGCCTTGCAACTGCCCAAGTCGAGGGTGAAGTCCGCCCGGCGCGTGCCCTGGGCCAGCTGCGTGCCGGTGAGGTGGGCTATATGCGAGTGCAGCGCATAAGTTGGCTCCCACATAGCAGCTTTGCGGCCTGGGCCACCGTAGGCAAGGCACAGGCACTGCAGCACCTCGTTGGAGCCATTGGCCGCGAAGACCTGTTCAGGGCGCACGCCGTGCAGCTCGGCAAGCGCTTCGCGCAGTGCTTGGGCCGAACGGTCAGGGTAACGGTTGAAGGCCATGTCGCGCGCCAGCGAGAGGACCTCTTCCAGCCACTCACGGGGAGGTGGGTAGGGAGACTCATTGGTGTTGAGGCGCACTTGTACCGAAAGCTGAGGCGAGTGGTAGCCCTCCCGAAGCTCTAGGTCAGCTCGCGGGCCCGGCAGCTTGCGGCGAAGCTTATGGACAGCAGGCAACGCAACGGAGGAAGTCACAGTGACAGTGACCCGCCAGACCTGACCAGCACGGACTCAGCATGAGCGTCGAGGCCTTCAGCTCGCGCCAACGATGCCACGTCGGGCGCTACCCGACGAAGGGCTTCTTCGCTGGCGGTCACGACGTGCACCCTCTTCATGAAATCAGAAGCACCAAGGGCACTGGCGTAGCGCGCGCTGCGCGCTGTCGGCAGGACATGGCTTGGCCCGGCGACGTAATCGCCGATGCTGGCCGGTGACCACGGCCCGCAGAACACGGCCCCGGCTGAGCGCACGAGAGGGACCAGGACCTCTGGGTCAGCAGTCATCAGCTCCAGGTGCTCCGGCGCCACCACGTTGCAAACTACCATCGCCTCTTCTGGTCCCTTCACAAGCACCGACCAGCCGCCCTTCCTAAGGGTGGCTACAACTTCCTCGCTCCGACGAGACTGCGTGGCCAAGCGGTCGACTGCGGCCTCCACTGCCTCCGCCACTGGCTCGTGCCAGGTAACTAGCCACGCCAAGCCGTTCGGCCCGTGCTCAGCTTGCACAACGAGGTCCAGCGCAGCCTGTTCGACAACTGTTGTCTCGTCAGCGACGACTACGACCTCCGAAGGGCCTGCAAATGCTGACGGCACACCTACAAGCCCCGTCTCAGCGAGCAGGCGCTGAGCAGTAGCCACGTAGAGGTTGCCCGGGCCGACGATGACGTCGACAGGACGGACCGTTTCGGTGCCATAGGCCATGGCGGCCACAGCTTGGGCGCCACCGATCGCGTACACCTCTTCGGTACCGGCTGCTGCGGCCGCTGCGAGCACCGCAACGGCAACGTGGCCGTCGGCGAGCGGCGGGGAGCAAACAGCCACTTCGCGCACACCCGCCACTTGAGCCGGGATAGCGGTCATGAGCAGGCTCGATGCCAACGGTGCCTTTCCTCCCGGTACGTAACAGCCAGCCCGGCCAACTGGCAGGAGGATCTCCCGGGTCACGATCCCCTCAGGGGACGTTGCCTCGAAGCCATGGTGAGCAGCCAGCTCGGCCTCATGGAACTGCCTGATGGCACGGGCGGCGCGGCCCAACGCGGCCCATAGCTCCCGAGAGACAGCGCTTTGAGCAGCGGCGATCTCTTCAGCTGGCACCCTCAAGCAAGCGGGCTCTACACCGTCAAAACGGGCCGACAGCTCCCTAAGGGCGCGGTCGCCGCCTTCCCTAACAGCAGAGATGATCTGGCGGACGGCATCGACTGGCCCCTCACCCACCAGCTCAGGCGCAGGGAGCTGGCTGGCAAGCTCGTCCTCGCCCGTCGCCTTACGCAAGTCCAGACGCCTAAGCAGTGCCATGTTCATCTGATGCTAGCGAGGCGCCGGCCCTCGCCCGCAAAGGTACCCCCGGCGTAAGGTTGCCATCCCTTGGTGGGCCCGCAAAGCTAGCCTCATGAGCGCTGGCGCCGAACTCACGGCCGTGTCTACTACGTTGGGCGAGCTGTCCAAGAGAGTCAGCCGCATCCTGGCCGAGCTGACCCCAGCAGAAGACGACCGCTACGGCACTGACCTGATGGAGGTTGAACGCGCTCTCGGAGTGGCCCATCGCAAGCTGGAGCGTCTCCTGGCCACCAAGTAGCCCAACGCGACGCCAAATGCAGCCCAGCGCGTCCCAGCTGCGCCCCGGTCCCGCGGGTCACGTCAGCATCGCCCCGGTCAGCGGACCGGTAACTTGGCCGAGGGGCAAAAATCAGCCAGCACGCACTCCCCGCAGCGAGGACGCTTGGCGATGCACACCCGCCGGCCGTGAAGGACCATCCTGAGGCTGAACCGGCCCCACTCGCGGCTCGGTAACATCGCACAAAGCTCGGACTCAACCCGGTCGGGATCGCTTTGCTGGGTAAGCCCGAGCAAACGGCTCAACCGGCCGACGTGGGTGTCGACAGGCAGGCCAGGCAGGCCAAAGCCGACGCTGCGCACGACATTGGCTGTCTTGCGCCCAACTCCAGGTAGAGCCACAAGCTCGTCCATGGACTTTGGCACCTGGCCGTCGAAGCGCTCACATAGGGCGTTGGCCAGTGCCACGATCGTCTTTGCCTTAGCGCGGAAAAAGCCAGTGGGCCGAATTATCTCCTCCACCTCCTGAGGGCTCGCACCAGCCAGCTCTTCAGGGGTACCAAAGCGGGCGAACAAACGAGGGCTCACTGAGTTCACCCGCTCGTCCGTCGTCTGGGCTGACAGCACGGTAACGACCAGGAGCTGCCAGGGAGAACGGAAGCGTAGCTCGCATAGCTGAACTTCCGTCCCTGGGTACTCGGCAGCCAGCCGCTTGGCGGTTAGCCTCGCCCTACCCGCCGGGCTGCGGGGACCAGTCACGCTGAGCACGCTACCAAGCTCTGGCCCAACACGCTGCCAGAGCCGCGACTACTGCCGTCAACGCGCCGGTGCGCCGCTAGCTTCGGTGCTGTGCACGACATCGACGTTAAGTTCCAGCCAACCGACCTAGAGCTGGCACCTATAGCTGAACTCCTCGCCGATGCCGCCGGCCCTGACGGTCACCCTGCCCTTTCTGAACATGCCTGGTTGGACTTGGTGAACCATCGCAGCGAAGGCTTTGCCGGGCTTGCAGCCTGGGAGCCAGGCCGCACACGCCTTGTTGGCTATGCCCAGCTAAGCCGCGACGCCAGCTCCGCCGAGGCGGCACCCAACTGGTCGCTCGAGGTCGTCGTAAGCCCCAGCTACAGCCCACCAGCCGCCACCATAGGCGAAGAGCTCGTGCAAAGCGCGCTCCGCCTTGTTAGGGCACAGGGCGGGGGGTACCTGAGCTTGCGGGTCAACCAGCCCCGTCCCTACGGTGAGCAGGTTGGAGCGTCCGCTGGCCTGTCGCCGGGGCGCGTCCTGTACGAGATGCGCCGGCCCCTGCCCGCACCTGCCGGGCCAACCATAAAGACAAGGCCCTTCCGCCCAGGCAGCGACGAGCAAGCCTGGCTCCGGGTGAACAACCGTGCCTTCCACCAGCACCCCGAGCAGGGAGGCTGGACGATAGAGGCCCTCCAACAAAGGCAGCAGCTGCCCTGGTTCAGTCCTGAAGGCCTGTTGTTGTACGAGCAAGACGGCGAGCTAGCCGGGTTCTGCTGGACCAAGGTCCACACACCGCGCGAACGCGGTCTCGGCGAACTGTACGTGCTCGCGGTAGACCCCCGCTTTCACCAGCGCGGGCTCGGACGGCAGCTCACTTTGGCCGGCCTCAGCTACTTGACAAGCCTCGGCCTGTCGGAGGCCATGCTCTACGTAGACGCCGCCAACGTGCCAGCGGTAAAGCTGTACGTGGACCTGGGCTTTACAGTCAAGCACATAGACCAGACCTATACCGGCCATGTCGCGCCGTAAGTGCCAGCTCGCGCCCTTCTATTGGGCCTAAAGCCTAACGAGCCTGAGCGCTGCGCTCGCACGCCTGAGCGCCTCCGAGCACCCTCAGCGTGGCGTGACGCCTTTCGGCTTAGACGCGCCAGCACCGCTCGGCCCATCTCCCTCGTAATCCTCATCTGCCACGGGAGCACGACCGGGGCCAATGAGCAGGTCCGGCGCTACCTCCATGCCCTTGCGCCAGACAGAGCGGCAAATGATCTTCGAGAGGTCGACCCGGTGGCGGTACTTGCTGGCCACGTCGCGGACCTCTTCAAGCAGGCCCTCGGACAGCGTCGTCGGCTTGAGGCCTAGGGACAAGAAGCGCTCGTTGCGGATCACCAGCTCGTTTTCGGCGTCCTCTACGCGCGGGTTGGGCAGGTTTACGATCTCCGCCCCCGTCAGGTTGGACACCAGCTTGGCCAGGTCGCGCACCCGGTGCACCTCGGTAGCCTGGTTGAACACCGACACCCTGTCCCCCGCCTTGGGCGGGTTGTTGATCGCTATTTCTATGCAGCGCACCGTGTCGCGTATGTGTATGAAGGCCCTGCTCTGGCCACCTGTCCCGTGCACGGTCAGGGGATGCCCGATGGCGGCTTGCATCATGAACCTGTTGAGCACCGTCCCGTAGTCACCGTCGTAGTCGAAGCGGTTGATGAGCCGCTCGTCGAGCGCGGTCTGGTCGGTCTGCGTGCCCCAGACAATGCCCTGGTGAAGGTCCGTGATACGGATCCCGTCGTTCTTCGCGTAGTAGGCGAAGATCAACTGGTCCAGCGTCTTGGTCATGTGGTACACAGAACCAGCGTTGGCGGGGTGCAAGATCTCCCGCTCTATTTCCCCATCGGGGGTGGGGATCTTGACAGTCAGGTAACCCTCAGGGATAGGAGCCGAACCCGACCAGCCGTAGCCGTACACGCCCGTTGTACCGAGGTGCACCACCGCAGCGTCGACACCGGTGTCCACCAGGGCGCAAAGCAGGTTATGAGTGCCGCGCACATTGTTGTCGACGGTGTAGCGCTTGGCCTTGGGGGAACGCATCGAGTACGGGGCGGCCCGCTGCTCAGCGAAGTGCACTATCGCGTCCGGCTGCTCTTCTTCCAGCAAGCTCACCAACTTGCTGTACTGCAAAGCCAAGTCGAGGTTGACGAAGCGGATCTCCTTGCCTGTCACCTCCCTCCAGGCCCGTAAGCGCTCGCCGATAAAGCGGATCGGCGTGAGGGACTCAACTTCAAGCTCTATGTCAATTGCACGGCGAGACAGGTTATCTACGATAACTACGTCATGGCCCTTGGAGGACAGGTGCAGAGAGGTCGGCCAACCACAAAAGCCGTCCCCACCCAGGATCATTATCTTCATCGCCATCTACGTTAGCCTTCCGTAGGCTGTAAGGCCATGCCGGGCGCCTACGACATCGACCGCGACCAGCTCGCCGCCCTCTTGCCAGGCCAGCCTCGCTACCGTGTAGAGCAGGTTTGGCGCGGCCTTTGGGAAAGAGGAGAGCGACCTTCGGCCATGACTGAGCTGCCCAAGGCCTTGCGCTACCAGCTCGAGGCCGCCTTACCTCAGGCCCTCCAAGAGGTCTCACGTTGGACGTCCTCGGACCGCCGTACGACAAAGTGGCTCTGGCAGCTGCACGACGGCGCCCAAGTGGAGAGCGTGCTCATGCACTACCGGGACAGGGCCACGGTGTGCGTCTCAAGCCAAGCTGGCTGCGCCATGGGGTGCCGCTTTTGCGCCACTGGCCAGATGGGGTTTGTGCGCCATCTGACCGCGGGCGAAATAGTGGAGCAGGTCGTCCTGGCCCGACGCGAAGCACTGCCTCGCCGTCTCAGCAACGTCGTGCTGATGGGCATGGGCGAGCCATTGGCCAACTACGACCGGGTCTGGGCAGCTATCGTCTCGTTGCGCTCAGAGCTCGGGATATCTGCTCGTCACATCACGGTTTCGACCGTCGGCGTCGTGCCCGGTGTACGCCGGCTGGCTCACGAGGCACTACCGGTCAACCTCGCTGTTTCCCTGCACGCCGCCCGTGACTCGCTACGTTCCGAGCTCGTCCCCCTGAACAGGCGCTACCCCCTGTCTGTGCTGATGGCAGCGTGCTCTGAGTACGTGCATGCCAAGAACCGCCGGCTGTCGTTCGAATGGGCGCTCATCGACGGCGTCAACGATACCGCCCGGGACGCAGACGAACTTGCCGAGCTGGCATTACCTCTCGGCGCGCACGTCAACCTCATCCCCCTCAACCCCACGGCCGGCTACCCGTTGCGCGCCACTCCCCCAGCAGGCATCGCGGCCTTTTTCGACCAGCTGACAGCGCAAGGCGTGAACGCTACCGTGCGGTCCAAGCGAGGCAATGACATCAACGCCGCCTGCGGGCAGCTGGCTGCCCGGGTCGCACGTGCTCCCGGGCCTGCCCCGAGCCATGCCTCACGCGCCGGCGTGCCAAACTGAAGAGATGGCCAACACGCAGTGGCTCGACAAGAGCCAGCCTCAGACGCTTTACATGGCCAACGTGCTGCTTTACTTCAATGCCGCCTGGTGGCTCCTGTACCTGCTCCTTGGTGCGCCCGAGTTCGGCATCCTGGCAGTTGGCGCCATTTTCGCTGGCTTGGGGCTAGCCAACGAAAAAAGGCTCGGCTACTGGGGAGCCATCCTGATAGCCGCGCTCAACCTGCTCATGCTCTTGGACGCGTTCTTGCAAAGCCCGTCGTCGATCGGGGTCGTGTTCAGCCTCATCTTTGCCATCG
>JBMFUG010000058.1:0-17361 GCA_049966695.1 Acidimicrobiales bacterium
CATCGGGCCAGAGGACCTGGCCAAGGCTCTGGCCGACCTAGCCTCGCGCCCGCACCTGGACGAAGTGGTGGTGCTGTCCACATGCGAGCGCACCGAGGTGTACACCCTGGCTAACCGTTTCCACGGGGCAGTTGCAGACATAACAGAGTTCTTGTCAGGTTGGAGCGGCCAGCCACCAGAGGACTTTTCAGACAGCCTTTACTCTTACTTTGACGAACAGGCCGTAGGCCACCTCTTCCGGGTGAGCGCTGGGCTGGACTCAGCTTCTTTGGGCGAGCCCGAGATCTTGGGGCAAGTCCGCCGAGCCTGGGAAGTGGCCCACGACGAGGGAACGGCAGGGCCGGCGCTGGCAGCGGTGTTCCGGCACGCGCTCGAGGCCGGTAAGCGGGCCAGGACCGAGACCTCCATCTCCCGTGGCACCACGTCACTTTCTCACGCTGCCGTCGAGATCGCGACATCGGTGCTGGGCGGCCTCGACGGCAAGCAGGCGCTCGTGCTGGGGCTGGGGGAAATAGGTGATGCCGCCGCGCGTGCCTTTGCCAAAGTGCCGGGGGCAAAGCCAGTGCTAGTAGCCAACCGGACCGCAGCTCGCTCCAAGCGGCTGGCGTTGTCATTGGGAGGTGAGCCAGTGCAGTGGGACCGCTTGGTGCCCGCCGTTGCCGACGCCGACGTCGTCGTGTGCTGCGCCAGCGGTGCTGAGCACGTTCTCAGCGCGAGCGACGTCAGGGCGGCTGTCAGCGCACGGGCTGGCCGGCCCCTCGTGCTGGTCGACCTGGCCGTGCCGCGTGGCGTAGACCCCGCTATCGGCACGCTCGACGGTGCGCGCCTGTTCGACATGGACGACATCAGCCGCTTCGTGTCGGCTAGGTTGGACGCCCGCCAAGCCGAAGTCCCGGTGGTGGAACGGTTGCTGGCCGAAGAACTGGACCGTTTTAGCCGCTCTATGGCCGAAAGAACGGTGACCCCCTTGGTGAGCATGCTCCGCGAAAAGGCAGAAAAGGCCCGCCTTTTTGAGCTCGCCCGGCTGGACGGGTGGCTGGCTGGCCAGGGCCCCGAGGAAAGGGCGATGGTCGATGCCCTGACCCGCAGGCTCGTGGCCAAGCTCATCCATGGCCCGATGGCCAACCTGAAGGCTGCCGCCGGTACGCCTCAAGGAGAGACCATAGCCCAGGCCTTCCGGGAGCTGTTCGACCTGGACGAGCCTTAGGCATAGGCCGCCTTGGCACTTTTGCGCATCGCCACCAGGAAGAGCCCTCTGGCGCTCTGGCAGGCAGAGCACGTTGCTTCGCTCCTCCGGTCGGCCCATCGCGGCTTGCAGGTCGAACTAGTAGGGGTTACGACCACTGGTGACAAGTTTGCCGATGCCCCGATCTCGGAAATGGGCGGCAAAGGTGCCTTTGCGCACGAGGTCGAACAGAGCGTGCTGGCTGGGCAAGCCGACGCTGCTGTCCACTCTGCCAAAGACCTCCCGCCTGTAGCGCCTCCTGGCTTGCGCCTGGCGGCTGTACCGTCGCGAGCCGACCCGAGGGACGCGTTGGTGGGCTGCCTGCTTTCCGAACTGGGCCCTGGTACGCCTGTGGCAACCGGGAGCCCACGGCGGCGCGCCCAGCTAGCACGCATAGAGCCGGGCCTCAGGTTCTCCGTTTTGCGCGGCAATATAGCAACCCGCCTTGCCAGGATCCCTCCGGGCGGCGGCGTGGTGGTCGCGTTGGCCGCACTTGCCCGCCTCGGGCTCGAGCCTGAGCCTCTCGATGTCCTGAGCACGGGCGTTATGCTCCCCCAGGTTGGCCAGGGGGCGCTCGCCGTTGAGTGCCGGGAAGACGACGGTTCTTGCCTGGAGCTCTTCTCAGCGATAGAAGATCCGGTGGCTCGCCAGGAGCTTGACGCAGAGCGGGCCTTTCTGGCCGTCGTCGACGGGCGGGCAGCCGGGGCCGAGACCGGCGTAACTACAGGCGTCGGAGCGCCCACTGTGGCTCGAACCGGGGGTTGCAGCCTCCCCGTCGCCGCCCACGCCACCAGTGACGGCGAGGGCCTTCGCTTGGAGGGCCTCCTTGCCTCCCCGGATGGGCGGGCGCTCATCCGCCAAGAGGCCAGCGGGCGCGCTTCGGTTGCAGCCGACTTGGGGCGCGCGGTGGCGGAAATGGTGCTCGCGTCCGGTGGGGAGGAGCTGCTAAAGAAAGCTCCGGGGGCATGACTGCTGGCTCGTCGGGCTCCGAGATGGGCGCAGGGCAGGCCGAGGCGCGCACGGCTAACATTTCCGGGCCGGTGCCGAGGGCGAGGTCTCCTGAAAAGGGGCGTCCTTTGTCCGGCAAGACCGTGGTCGTGACGAGAGCTGCACATCAGGCGCCGGCTCTTTCGGGACGTTTGACCTCTTTGGGCGCGAGCGTCGTAGAGGTGCACCCGATAGCTATCGGGCCTCCGGCAGACGGGGGGCGGGCCCTCTCCCAAGAGGTGAGGGCCGTGAGCGATTACGACTGGCTAGTTTTTACCTCGGCCAACGCCGTCGACGCGCTGTTCACGCTTTTGGCGGACAGCCGTGCGCTGGTAGGGGTCAAGGTCGCAACCGTCGGCCCGGCGACGGCCGCGGCGTTGCGGTCCCACGGGGTGCTGGCCGACCTGGTGCCAAAAAGGCATCTGGCCGAGGGGCTGCTTGCGGAGTTCCCGCCTGCCCCACCTGGCCCGGGCTCGTCTCGGCGCGTACTGCTGCCGCAGGCAGCTGGCGCGCGCGCTGAGCTACGCGAAGGGCTGTGCCGGCTTGGCTGGCAAGTCGATGCCGTTGAAGCTTACAGGACCGTGCCTCAAAGAATTGCACCCCACCTCCTGGAAGGAGCTGCTCGTGCAGACGCAATATGCTTTGCGTCTTCTTCCGCCGTCGAAAGCTACCTGGACCAGGCCGGGCCTGTCCCTCCCGTGGTGGCCTGCATTGGCCCCGTGACCGCCCAGACGGCTAGGTCGCGGGGGCTCCAAGTGAGCGCACAGGCTTCGCAGCAAACGCTGGACAGCCTCGTCGACGCGCTCGTAAACGTGCTGGGCTGCTGACACCTAACGTGGCCGCCCGCTGAGCCTGCCAGCATCGAGCACGACCACCTCGTCCACGAGGTCTTGCACGCCAGGCTCATGGCTCACTACGAGCACCGAGCGGCCTGAGGCTGCGCCCAAGAGCTCGGCAAGCACCGACGCAGAGGTGCGCGGGTCGAGATGGGCCGTCGGCTCGTCGAGGAGCAGCGCTGCCGGTTCAGCGAGCAGGGCCCTGGCCAGGCCGAGGCGCTGGCGTTCACCTGCGCTGACCGGTCGCCCACCCTCCCCCAATTGTGTAGATAGGCCATCGGGGAGCGAACGGCACCATTCGGCCAGCCCCACCCGTGCCAGCACGCGGTAGCAGTCTTCGTCAGTTGCACTGGGCTGGCCCAACCGGAGGTTGGCCCGCAAGCTGGTCCCGAACAAGTAAGTTTCGTCGGCTACCCATCCGGCCAAGGCTGCAATGTCTGACCGGCTGAGGCGGGTAACGTCCACCCCGCCCAGCGTGGCCCGTCCTTGGCTACAGGTGACAAAGTGCAACAAGGCGTGCACGGCTGTGCTCTTGCCTGCTCCGCTCGGCCCTACGAGCGCTACCCGGCCACCTGGCTTGAGGCGCAAGGACACGTCCTCAAGGGCCTTTGGCCGACCCGGCAGGTCGACGGTGGCCTGTTCCAGTGCAGCGGTCCCTGGCTCTTTAGGTCCTGGCCAAGCGGCGGCGGGCTCTTCGGCGAGAGGCGCTTGCTCGGCTAACTGGCGAGTACGGGCGCCAGCGGCCGCAGCAGCAAACGTGCCGGCCAGCACGGCTGGCAAACTGGCGCACTGGTCCATGACGGCCAAGGTTGCAAGCACGACCGCAGCTAGGGCAACGCCAGACAGCCGCCCTGCGCTATGAAGAGCGAGACCGGTGCCCACCACGGCGATGACGGCCGCACCGGACATGACCGTCGCCCCCGCGCGCGCCAGGCCCGTGGCCGTTGCCCTCGAAAGGGCAACTGAGGCCGCTTGCTTCCTCACCTGCTCGAGACGCAGCTGCAGAAGGTCTTCGCGTCCATAGGCGACCAGCTCGCGCGCCGAGCGGACGGCCTCCATGACGAAACCAGCCTGCTCGGAGCGGGCCGCTGCCGCCCTAGCCTCGGCCGCTCGTGCCTGGCGGGCAAGGGCCCAGGCCGCAACCACGACAGCCAGAGCTCCCGCGACCAGTGCCACGCCGAGGCTTGGCTCGACCAAGGCCGCCAAAAGCCCGCCGAGCAAGATGCTCGCCGCTATGTCCACGCCCGCTGTCAGCCTTTTGGCCATGCCTTCGGCCACCAAGTCTGCGTCGGACACAAAACCTGCGAGGGCTGCACCCTGCCCACCGCGCACGACGCCCGGCACCCTCGCCTCGAGCAAGTCGTACAGGGCTAGCCGGAGCCGCTCGAGCTCGCGAAGCGAAATCTCGTGCGCCCACAGGCGCTGGGCATATCGAGCGAGCCCTTTCCCCAGCGAGAAGGCCTGGACGGCACCTATGGCAATGCTGAGCGATAGCACAGGGGGCCGCTCTGACGCCCGGGTTATGAGCCAGCCGGACGTTGCAAGAAGCCCGATCCCGCACGCGGCACTGAGGGTGCCCGCGGTCAGCATAAGGGCCAGCTGACGGGCTGGTGCGACGCTCAGTGCCCCGGGTGAGCCGTTCATGCCCGAGCGGGCCTTTGTCGCGCTGGCGGCAGAGCGGGCCCCCAGCTAGCCAGTGCGTGCCGGCCGGCCGTCACGAGCTCGGCAAGCCTGCCCGCTTCGACGGCCACGACCCTGTCGGCCAAGCGGGCCACGGCAGGGCGGTGAGAGACGACGAGGGCGCTGGCGCCCTCCAATGCCGTCCCCAGCCCTTCTAGGGCCTTTTCCTCGGCATCGCTGTCCAGGTGGACCGTCGGTTCGTCAAGGAGGTACAAAGAGGCGGGGCGCAGCGTTACCCTGGCCAGGGCAATGCGCTGGAGCTCTCCGGCCGAGACCTTACGCCCGCCGTCGCCCAAGCGTTCCTGAAGCCCGTCGGGCCACGCGTCCAACAGGTGGGAGGCTCCCACGCGGGCTAGAGCCTCAATTAGTTGAGCGTCACTGGCTTCAGGGTTGGCCAGGCGCAGGTTGTCTGCCAAAGACGCCGCAAGCAGAGCTGGTTGCTCGGGCAGGTACGCTAAGCGACGACGCCACGCTGCTCGGTCGAGCTGGGCGAGGTCCTCCCCGCCTATCAAGACTGCCCCCGAGCTGGGTGCCACAAAGCCGAGCAGCACTAGCAGCACCGTAGACTTGCCAGAGCCACTTGGCCCGAGCAGCACCACTTTTTCCCCGGGTCGCACGGTTAGGTCGACATGCTCCAGTAGGGGCCCCGGGTGGCCTGGCAGGACGACGCTGACCTTACGCAACGCCACGTCCGATGAGCGCGGGTCAGGCACGGGCCGGTGCAGCGAGGCTTCAAGGTGACGCTTGGCCCCGGCCTCTTCGGAGGGGGTGCTGGCGCTGGTGCCGATGAGCGCCATGGCCTGGCCCGCTGCGGCCAGGCCCTCGGTGCTCTCGTGGAACTGCGCGCTAGCTCGGCGCATAGGCAAGAAGACTTCAGGGGCCACGACGAGCACGGCCAGCGCAGCGGGCAAGCTGACCGAACCGTCCAGCAGCCGCAGCCCAAGCGGCACAGCGACGAGGGCAACCGCTACCGAGCCCAAAGTGTCCAGCACTAAGCCGCTCAAAAAGGCCACCCGAAGTGCCCGTGAGCTCGACCGGCTGAGAGCTGCGCTCACCTTAGCTATCGCTTCACGTTGGCTTGCGCTACGGCCAAAGGCGCGCAGCACGGGCAGGCCTTGAAAGACGTCGGCTACTTGGCGCCCCAGGCGCTGCACTTGCTCCCAGCGCTGTACGGCCAGCGTCATGGTGGCCCGGCCGACCAAGTTGCCGAACACGGGGAACAAGACGACGGCTATGGCCATCACCAGTGCCGAAACCCAGTCGAGCGTTCCTACTGTGAACAGCAGGGCTAGGGGTGCGGCCACGGCAAGGACGAAGTCGGGCAAGCAGCGGCTGATGTAGGCATCGAGCGCATCAAGGCCCCGGCCTGCCAGAGTGGCGATGTCGGCTGAAGCCCACGTTGCGCCCTCGCCTTGGGCAGCGGGGGCGCCTTCGAGCGCGGCCATGACGAGCCGGTAACGGATGTCTGCCTTAGCCTGCGAAGAGCCCACTTCGGCGACGATCTCACCCGCCAGGCCAGACAGGGCGCGTACCCCAAAGCCAGTCCCCAAGAGCACGTACCACTGGGCCCTGCCCACGGGGCTGGCTCCTGGCATGGCACTGGCCAGGAGATGGGCGAGCGCAACAGCTTGGGCAACTATGGCCGCGGTCGACAGCAAACCGAGTGCGACCGAGACGACGAGGCTCACGCGGACCGCTGGCAGCTCCCTGGCTAGGCGCCAGTCGAAGCGCCGAGCTTGCGTTGCTTCGGGCTCAGGCACCCTTGGGCGCTGCCGTGGCCGCTGCAGGGCCGGCGTGAGGCCGTGGGCTGGTCCCGCCGGGAGCGCCCAAGCCAGCTGGTGGCCGGGTGAGCCGCTGGCGGAAGACCCAGTAAGTCCAGCCCTGGTAAGCAAGCACGAATGGGGTGAAGCAGGCAGCCACAACGGTCATCACGATGAGCGTGTTGTGCTGAGAGGCGGTCGCTGCGATCGTGAGGGAGTTGGCCGCTCGGTTGCTGGCCGGCAGGACGGCGGGGAACATCCGGGCGAACACTGCGCCGAGAGCTGCCAGTACCGCAAAGCCAGTGGCCATAAAAGCCGTCCCGTCATGGCCACGGGTGACCGAGACGATGGCCAGGCAGGACGCCACTACAGCAGCGATGCCCAAGGCCAAGGGCACGCCGGCGGGGAGCGAACCAGCCACGTCGGGGCGGCCGCTTAGCGCGACCCATGCCAGCGTCCCCGCCAAGAGGGCGGTGGCGGCTGAGCCGACCGGCACAGCCAACCGTCGAGCCCTGGCTGCCAGCTCCCCAGTGGTCTTGAGAGACAAAAAGGCGAGGCCGTGCAGCGAGAAAAGGGCCAAACTGGCCAGCCCCCCCAGGACGGCCACCGGGTGAAGCAGCCCGGGCAGGCCCCCGAAATAGCGGCCTCCCTCCGAAAGAGGCACGCCATGGGCAAAGTCGGTGAACGCCACCCCCCACACGAGCGCAGGCACCAGGCTGCCTACGAAGTTGACCCAGTCCCAAGCCCGGCGCCAAGCGGGGCTGTCTTGCTTGCCACGGAACTCAAACGACACCCCCCGCGCTATTAGCGCGACCAATATGAGGAAAAGGGCCAAGTAAAAGCCGCTGAAGAGCCGCGCGTACCACAGTGGGAAGGCCGCGAAGGTGGCCCCGCCGGCCGTTATCAACCAGACCTCGTTGCCGTCCCATACCGGGCCGATCGCGTTTAAGCAGATACGCCTGTCAGTCTCGTCGGCCGACACTAAAGGTGCCACGACCGCCACGCCGAAATCAAAGCCTTCCAAAAAAAGGTACCCGGCCCACAACAGCCCTATAAGGGCGAACCAGGCTGTGTTGAGGTCAGCAAAAGGTGCCACCAGTCCTCCTTTGCCTAGTAGACAAGCCCTGCTGGCTCTGCAGGTGCCTCGGCCGCGCTGGCTGCCTCCAGCGGTTGCCTAGCCGCCTTGACCATGAGCCACGCGTCCAGCACGCCGAGCACGCTGTACAAGGCCACGAAGCCAGCCAGGGTGAGGGCCATGTCGGCGGTCGTCACGTTGGAGATGCCCTTAGCTGTCAGCATCACACCGTAAACCGTCCAAGGTTGCCTGCCCGCCTCGGTGAAGATCCACCCAGTGGTGCTGGCGATGAAAGGCAGCGCTATCCCCCAAAGGGCTGCCCGCTGGAACCACTTCCCGGCGCTAGTCCCCCATGTGCGGCTGCCCCGGAACGACCACGCTCCCCAAGCAGACAGCAATATGATCACGATCCCCGCTCCTACCATCAGGCGGAACGACCAATAGGTGAGCGGTACCACAGGTATATAGCTGCCTGGCCCGTACTTTGCCACGTCAGCGGCCTGCAGGTTGTCGATGCCCTGCACCTGGCTGTTCCAGGAGAGGTTCGCGATGAGGGACAAGAGGTGGGGTACTCGGATCTGGAAGATCGGCTTTTGCTGCAAGTTGCCTATCGTAAGGACCGAAAAACTGGCGCCGCGCTGCGTGTGGTACAGCGCTTCGGCAGCCGCCATCTTCATCGGCTGGTACACGTCCATGAGCCTGGCTTGGATGTCGCCTGTCACCGCACCTAGCACGGTGGACACCAGCGTCACCGCTGCCGACAAACGTGCCGAGCGAACGAAGCTAGAGCTGTGCCCTGGGCCCGTGCCTTGGCGGTGGGCCTGCCAAGCACTGATCCCGAGGACAAGCACGCCAGCTGTGGTAAAAGCAGCTAGCACGGTGTGGAAGAACGCGCCCCACAGGACTGAGTTGCCGAGCAAGGACCAAAAGTCTGTGAGCACCGCCTGGCCGCCAGCGATCTTGTAGCCGACCGGGTGCTGCATCCAGGAGTTGGCTGCAAGTATAAAAAAGGCCGACAGCACGGTGCCGAGGCTGACCAGCCAAATAGTGGCCAGGTGCAGGCCAGGGGAGAGCCGGTCCCGGCCGAACACCCATAGCCCGACGAAAGTCGACTCCATAAAAAAAGCGAGCAGGGCCTCGATGGCAAGCGGTGCGCCGAAAATGTTGCCCACGAACACCGAGTAAGCGGACCAGTTGAGGCCGAACTGGAACTCCAAAGTTATACCAGTGACGACTCCCACGGCAAGGTTTATCAGGAAAAGGCGGCCAAAGTAGCGGGTCAGCCGGTCCCATTGCTCGTCATGGCGGCGGTACGCGAGGGTTTGCATGAGCGCGACCAAAAAGCCGAGCCCGATGGTGACCGGTACGAAAAAGAAGTGAAAGATGGTGACCACTGCGAACTCCCAGCGGGCCAGCAGCAGCTGCACGACGCCTCCCTCCTCTAGGCCGAGCGGTTCTCGTCAGCACCGGTCATCACGCTACTCACGCTCCCCTCGCGAGGCACAATGGGGCCCCCAAGTGCCAGCCACGCCCCCGCGGGGCGGCAAGTGCCGGCAGGCAAGCATGGGTAGGGTGGTGGGCTATGAGCTTCCCAGCGACGCGTATGCGCAGGCTGCGCAGGTCTGCGCTTTTGCGCGACCTGGTGGCTGAAACGCGCTTGGGGGTCCGGGACCTGGTGGCCCCGCTGTTCGTCCGCGAAGGCATCGACGAGCCCCAGCCCATCAGGTCGTTGCCTGGCGTGCTGCAGCACACTGTCAGCTCCCTCACCAAAGAGGCGCGCCGGCTGGCGGGCTTGGGGGTGCCGGCCGTCGTCCTCTTTGGTGTGCCCGTTGCCAGAGATCCGCAAGGGTGCCAGGCCTGGGCCCCCGACGGGATCGTGCAAGTGGCGCTGCGGGCGCTGCGCGACGAGCTCGGTTCTCAGCTTCTCCTTGTGCCGGACCTTTGCCTGGACGAGTACACCGACCACGGGCACTGCGGTGTGCTCGACGAGCGTGGCCAGGTGGCCAACGACCGGACCATAGCCCTCTACGGCCAGGTTGCGGTGGCACAAGCAGAGGCGGGTGCGGACCTTGTGGCGCCTTCTGGGATGATGGACGGGCAAGTGGCGGCCGTCCGGGCGGCGCTCGACGGTGCCGGCTTCAGCGATGTCGGGGTGCTCGCGTACGCTGCCAAGTTCGCCTCCGCTCTTTACGGGCCGTTCCGCGAGGCGGTCGATGTGACGATCGCTGGAGGTGGTGACCGGCGCAGTTACCAAGAAGACCCGCGCAACGTGCGCGAGGCCATGAGGGAGATCGAGCTGGACATAGCCGAAGGGGCAGACATCGTAATGGTAAAGCCCGCCCTTGCCTACCTCGACGTGATCGCCAAGGCTCGTGAGCGCTTCCAGGTGCCCCTCGCCGCTTACCACGTAAGTGGTGAGTACGCGATGGTGAAGGCGGCTGCCGAGCGGGGCTGGCTGGACGGGACGGCGGTAGCCCTTGAGCACATAGGGGCCGTCAAGCGTGCCGGCGCGGACATTATCCTCACGTACTTTGCCGGCGAGCTGGCCGAGGTCTTAAACGGCTGAGCCATGGCCGAGACCAACAAGAGCCTTTTCGAGCGAGCCTGCCGGGTCATCCCTGGGGGTGTCAACTCGCCTGTGCGGGCCTTCCGGGCGGTAGGGGGCAACCCGTACTTCGTCACGGTCGGGCACGGGGCGTACGTATGGGACGTTGAGGGCAAGCGCTACATCGACTATGTCCAGTCTTACGGGGCCTCCATCCTCGGGCACGCGCACGAAAAGGTCACTGAGGCGGTCAGGCGAGCTGCCCAGGAAGGGGCCAGCTTTGGGGCGCCGACCGAGCGAGAGGTCCTGCTGGCCGAGGAGATCTGTGCCCGTGTCCCGGGCTGCGACCAGGTGAGGCTGGTGTCGAGCGGCACAGAGGCCGCTATGTCAGCGGTACGCCTCGCTCGAGGGGCAACTGGGCGAGACCGCGTGGTCGTCTTCGCAGGCGGCTACCATGGGCATTCCGACGCGTTGTTGGCGGCCAGCGGGAGCGCCATGGCCACTTTGGGGCTGCCTTCCTCCGCCGGGGTGCCGAAGAGCGCTGTCTCTCAAACGCTTGTCGTGCCTTACAACCGTTGCCCCGAGCTCGATGAGCAGGTGGCTTGCGTGATCGTCGAGCCGGTGGCTGCCAACATGGGCCTGGTGCGCCCGCAGCCCGGTTTTTTGGAGGGCTTACGAGAGGCCTGTACCCGTTGTGGCGCCCTGCTCATTTTCGACGAGGTGATAACCGGCTTTAGGGTGTCACGGGGAGGGGCATCGTCGCTGTTCGGGGTTACGCCTGACCTTTGGTGCTTTGGGAAGGTGATCGGCGGAGGGCTGCCTCTTGCCGCTTTCGGCGGCAGACGGGAAGTCATGGAAGAGCTGGCCCCGGACGGGCCCGTTTACCAAGCGGGGACCCTGTCGGGCAACCCGGTGGCGACGGCTGCTGGCCTGGCCGTCCTTTCGCTCCTTGACGACGACTCGTACCGCCAGCTTTCGGCGTACGCCGGGCGCCTTGGATCAGGGCTGGCCGCGGTCGCCCGCGAAGCAGGCCTGGAGCTCCAGGTGCCAGTGGTGGGGCCCCTGCTCGGCTTGTTCTTTGGGCCTCAGCCTGTCTTCGATTACGAAGGAGCGCGCGCCTCGGCCGCCACCGGGCTGTACCCGCCGGTCATGCACGGCCTGCTGCAAGCGGGGGTGGCGATAGCACCTGGCCCCTACGAGGTGCTCTTCCCAAGCCTGGCCCACGGCGAGGCCGAGCTTGACCAAACTCTAGAGGCCTTTAGCGCGCTCGCACGAAGCTTGGCCGGCCGTCGCCTTTAAGACCGCTCGGCTCGTCGGCCTTGGGCGGAGGGGACGAAGCGCGCCAAAGCGGTGATGGCCTTGTAGGCCGCTTCGGCCGGCCCGGTCTCGTCTGGCCGGAGCAGGTTGGCCATGATGCGCATCAACCAGTCCATGAACGTGCGGCTGTGCATGCCGCTTGTTGCGCACACCTGCATGACCCGGGGGCGGCTGATGATATTGACGAAGGCCCGGGCCACTCGGAAGTACAGGCCGTACTCTGTCTGCAGACGCTCTTCATAGGCCCTGAGCGAGCCGGTGCCACCCCCGTCGAGAGCAGCGCGGATGACCTCTGCGGCGATGCGGCCCGTTTCGTAGCCATAGGAGATCCCCTCACCGTTGAAGGGGTTGACCATGCCCGCAGCGTCCCCTACTACGAGGTGGGTGGGGCCGTAGCGCGGGCCGACCGCCAAGCCCATCGGGAGGCGCCCGCCAGTCGGGGGGGCTAACGGAGCGGAATCTCTAAGCCCCCACGACTCGGGCACGTAACGGCGGAACGTCTCCAGCAGCTGGGCCGTGTTGGCGCCCTTCCATCGCGCCGACGTGCTGAGGAGCCCCACGCCCACGTTGACACGCCCATCTCCCATGGGGAAGATCCAGCCGTAGCCAGGTACCACCTTATTGTCAGCGTCCCGGACGTCGAGCCAGGAGTCGATCCAGGCTTCGTCGTGGCGGGGAGAAGGCCAATAGCCCCGTAGTGCCATCCCCAGGGGGTAAGCCCGGTTGCGCTTGTTGCCGAGCGCCCAGCCAAAGCGCGAGTTAGCTCCATCGGCGACCACCACGTAGCGCGCCTTCACCACCCCTGACCAGCCGTCGGGGCCTTTGGCCTGGGCCCGGGCGCCGTGCAGCTCGCCGTCTTCGACCACTGGCTCTACTGCCTCGGTGTGCTCCAGGACGGTCGCTCCCGCCTTGGCGGCCTGAGCAGCCACCATGGCGTCGAGGTCGTACCTGGTGACTACGTAGCCGTAACTGGGCATGCCGTTCACCTTGGGCCACCTGAGCTCCAGGTCATGGCCGAAGCCGTGCGGGCGCAGCCCCACGTACTTGTGGCAGCCTGCAAGCTCGGGGCCTAGCCCCATGTCTTCGAGCTGGCGCACAGCCCGGGGAGTCAGCCCGTCCCCGCAGGTCTTTTCCCTTGGGAAAGCCTTTCGCTCGACCACTAGGACCTCCGCCCCGGTCTTGGCCAGCCAGTGAGCGCACGCAGAGCCAGACGGCCCGGCACCTATGACCAAGACGTCGCAATGACGGTCAGCTTTAGCATGCTCGGAGGTCACCATCCCATTAGACACGAGACTGGTACCTAGACGCGAGACTGGTACCTAGACACGAGACTGGCGCCGCTGGCCTGGCGGTCTCGGTAAAGCGAACCGGACGGCCCTCATGGCCTGAGATGAGCTAAGTGCCCAATTGACGCTAGCGTTGCCAACCAATGGACCAGTACCTGCCCATCTTGCTTATGCTCGTGTTGGGCGTGCTCTTCGCCATCGGGTCGTTCGTCGCCTCACGCCTTTTGGGGCCACGCCAGCGCCTCAACCCGGCCAAGTTGGGCCCCTACGAGTCGGGCATAGCGCCCCGACGAGGGCTGCCCGCCCGCTTCCCGGTCCGTTTCTACCTGGTCTCCATGATCTTCATAATCTTCGACATCGAGATCGTGTTCCTCTACCCGTTCGCGGTGATGTTCAAGCAGTTGGGCCTTTTCGGCCTGGTAGAAATGGCCACTTTTGCCGTTGTCGTGTTCGTGGCGTTCGCCTACCTCGTGTCTGAGGGGGCCTTGGACTGGGGACCTGGTAAGAGGACGGGGAGCAGGAGCGGGGCCCCAACGCCACGCAGCCTCGACGCAACCGTCCGTCGCGTCAGCCGCCCGGGTTCGAACGGTACAGGAGGGCTCGTCTGATGGGCCTTGAGGACCTGAACCACAACTTCTTCACCGGGCTGCTTGAAGATGTCGTGAAATGGGCCCGCTCGTCGTCTTCTTGGGGGGCCAACTTCGGCCTGGCTTGCTGCGCGATAGAGATGATGGCAGCCGGCGCTGCCAACTTCGACCTGGCCCGTTTCGGCATGGAAGTCTTCCGCGCTTCGCCCCGCCAGGCCGACCTCATGGTCGTGGCTGGCCGGGTGAGCCAGAAGATGGCCCCTGTGCTGCGGCAGGTCTACGACCAAATGATGGAGCCCAAATGGGTTATCTCCATGGGGGTGTGCGCATCGAGCGGGGGCATGTTCAACAACTACGCCATAGTGCAAGGCGTCGACCAGGTCGTGCCGGTTGACGTGTACGCGCCCGGTTGCCCACCTGGGCCAGAAACACTGATCCACGCCATCCTTACCCTGCACGAGCAGATCCGCCGTGGGGAGATCACCCGCCGCCGGGCCCGCACAGGAGCGGGTGCCGCCCTTCACCTGGGCGAAGCGGCTCCCGCTACGGGAGCGTTCGCCACCTCCAGATGAGCGCCACGCAAGAGCCGTCGAGCGCGGAGCCCACCCTCCTTTATGGTTGCCCGGTCACCGGGCAGCCTGGCCAGCGCGTTGTCCACACCGACGTAGCCCGCTACTTGGCTCTGATGGAGAACCTCTATAGGGACGGCTTCGAGGCTTGTATGGGTCTTTGCGGGGTGGACTACTTGACCCACCCAGGGCGCTCGCTGCCCGAAGGTGTGAACGCCGAGCGCTTCGAGGTGGTCGTCGAGCTGTTGTCGTTTTCCAAGAGGGAGCGGCTCAGGGTGCGCTGCCAGGTGCCTGCCGAGGGCCCGGAGCTTCCCAGCCTGTTCGACCTTTGGCCGGGCTCAGAAGCCCACGAACGCGAGGCTTACGACATGTTCGGCATCCGTTTTCGCGACCACCCTGACTTGACCCGTATCCTCATGCCGGAGGACTGGGAGGGCCACCCGCTGCGCAAGGACTACGTAACAGCACGGGTCCCCGTGCAGTTCAAAGAGACGCCCAAGGGCCGCGCTCACGGCGGGGTGCCAAGCCCAGTCGTCCCGCCGGCTAGCTCTGTCCCGCAGGCCGGGGCCGAGGACGGTCCCGAGCGGGGTGAGAGATGACCGGCCAGCGCACCGAGCCGCCCGAGGGCTACCGCCAAGAGCTGGCTGAGCTGCTGAAGGCAAAGACTTCCGAGGGAGCGCAGGAGCTGTTGGCTCGTGAGGAGACGAGCGTGCGGCAACTGCGCTTTGAGTCGGGCGGGGTCTTGCGCTTGGCGGAGGGCGTGACGCTTGACAGCGGCGACATCAACTACGAGTCGCCAGACGATGAGACGATGATCTTGAACCTCGGGCCTAGCCACCCTTCCACCCACGGCGTGCTGAGGGTCATGGCAGAGATCCGCGGCGAGCAGGTCCTGCGCACCAAGCCAGTTATCGGTTACCTGCACACCGGCATGGAAAAGACCGCCGAGGAGCTCATGTACCACCAGGGCTCCACCAACGTCACCCGCATGGACTACTTGTCGCCGTTTTTCAACGAGACGGCTTACTGCTTGTCCGTCGAGCAGCTGGCGGGCATCGAAGTCCCAGAGCGCGCCACATGGATCCGCATGCTCATGTGCGAGCTGAACCGCATTGCGTCGCACCTTTTGTGGCTTGCGACCAATGGGGCAGACCTCGGTGCTTTGAACATGCTCGTCTACGGTTGGCGCGACCGTGAGCTCGTGCTCGCGTTTTTCGAAAAGGTGACCGGGTTGCGCATGAACCACAACTACATCCGTCCCGGGGGGGTGGCGGCTGACCTGCCCGACGGTTGGCGTGACGATGTCACTGCCATCTGTGACGCTGTCGAGCGCAGGCTAGAGGAGTACGAGCGGCTGCTCACCGGCCAGCCAGTGCTGCAAGAACGCATGGAGGGGGTCGGGCCCCTGGACGCAGCAACAGCCGTTGGCTTGGGGCTCTCCGGCCCGCTGTTGCGTTCGACGGGCGTTGCTTACGACGTGCGCCGCGACTTCCCTTACTTGGCTTACGAAAAGGTCGATTTCGACGTGATCGTAGGCACGGGGGGCGACTGCTGGGACCGCTACGCAATAAGGATGGCCGAGATCCGCGAGTCGGTGAAGATCGTCCGGCAGGTGGCCAAGGCTATGCCGGGGGGCGACTACCGGGCTTCGGACCGCAAGGTGACCCCACCGCCTCGTAACCGCATAGACGAGTCGATGGAGGCCTTGATACACCACTTCAAGCTGTTCACGGAGGGCTTCCGGGTGCCGGCCGGTGAGGCTTACGTGCCCGTGGAGTCGCCCCGCGGCGAGCTCGGCTGCTACATAGTCTCCGATGGCAGCTCACGCCCCTACCGGGTGCACGTGCGGACACCCTCGTTTGCCAACTTGCAGGCCCTTGCGCCAATGGCGAGGGGGGGCTTCATACCTGACCTGATCGCCTGCATCTCAAGCATTGACCCAGTCCTCGGGGACGTAGACCGTTGAAGCTCACCTCCCGACTGCCCGATTGGGCCCCGGTAGGCCGCATCGGCAAGGATCAATAGACGTGGCAAGGTTGAACCCGGACAACCTGGCGCGAGCGCAAGAGCTGATAGCTCTGTACCCTGTGCGCCGCTCGGCATTGGTGCCCCTTTTGCACCTGCTGCAGGAGCAGGACGGTTACTTGAGCGCCGACGGCATCGGCCATGTTGCTGAGCTGTTAGACCTCACCCCTGCCGAGGTCAGGGGTACTGCCAGTTTCTACGACATGTTCCACCTGGAGCCCGTCGGCAAGTACGTGGTCGCAGTGTGCACGAACATTGCCTGCATGCTTGCCGGTGGCTACGAGCTGTTGGAGCACGTACAAGAGCACCTCGGCGTGCGGCCGGGGGGCACCACTCCCGACGGTATGTTCACTCTCGAAGAGGCCGAGTGCCTCGGGCTGTGCGGCAACGCCCCCTGCGTAACGGTCAATTGGCGTTTCTTCGGCGACATGACACGGGAGCGCTGGGACGCCCTGGTCGAGGACTTGCGAGCCGGCCGGCTGGAGGGAGAGGTCCCGCCCCACGGGACGCTGTGCCGGGCCCGGCGCTCGGTCGGGCTCGTGGCCGCTGGCCAAAGCGCTCTAGACAAAACCGGCAGCTCTGCGAACGAGGCGGGGGCCGGCGAGACCAGGGCCCCTGGCGAGACCGAGGTCTCCGACAAGAAGGAAGCGCCTGAGGCGGTGGCAGCTCCTGGCCAGGCCGGGGCCACTGGTAAGGCTGGGGCCTCCGCCAAGCCCGTCGACCTGGCCAACTACAAGACTACGCCTGCCGTCGCGAGCACGGTGCTCGACGAGGGTGCCGAGGACAGGGCAAAGTGAGCATAACCCGTCCCCCGAGGGTCGTCACCTCACGCTTTGGCTTGGCACAGAGCTGGTCGCTGCGCTCCTACTTGGCGAGCGGTGGCTACCAGGGGCTGCGCAAGGCGCTAGGCATGAAGCCAGAAGAGGTGCAGCAGGCGGTGCTGGCTGCAAGCCTCCTTGGCCGAGGGGGCGCTGGTTTCGATGCCGGTCGCAAATGGGCGATGCTGCGCAAGTCCAAACCCGTCTACCTGGTCGTGAACGGTGATGAGAGCGAGCCGGCTACCTTCAAGGACCATGCGCTCATGGAGGGTGACCCCCACCAGCTGATCGAGGGCAGCCTCATCTGCGCTTATGCCATAGGCGCCGACCAGGTGTTCATTTACGTACGGGGCGAGATGGCCCTGGCCCAGGAAAGGGTCCAGGCTGCTTTGAACGAAGCCTACGAGCACGGGGCGGTGGGCAGGGACATCTTCGGCTCTGGGTTCTCGGTCGACATCGTGGTGCACCCGGGAGCGGGTGCGTACATCTGCGGCGACGAGACGGCTTTGTTGGAAAGCCTGGAAGGCAAGAGAGGCTTCCCTCGGGTCAAACCGCCTTATTACCCTGCCGTGATGGGGCTTTACGGCGCGCCGACGGTGGTCAACAACGTTGAGACCATGTCCAACCTCCCTTGGCTCATCTTGAACGGGC